>NZ_JBPPGJ010000007.1:0-297286 GCF_051594765.1 Oryzibacillus soli | reverse complement strand
GGGTCTGTCAAGAATTTTGTGTAAGCTCATTTATAGGGAACTCCCCCGGGGAGGGGGAGTTGGCCTGTCTACCGTAAATGTTGACCGACCCGATCAGGAAAAAAGACCGACAGCTGCAACAGCATTTGTCCCCAGTTCTGAACCCGTCCCGTCCATTTCCGAACCACATCCATGGTGGAAAGATAGAGCATCTTCAACAACGCTTCGTCGGAGGGGAAGATGCTTTTTCCTTTGGTGACTTTGCGGAGCTGGCGATGGTAACTCTCAATGATGTTGGTCGTGTAGATGAGCTTGCGAATCTCCGGAGGGTATTTGAAGAACGTGGCAAGCTCGTCCCAGTTGTTACGCCAGGAGCGGATAATAAGTGGGTACTTGCTTCCCCAGGTCTCTTCAAAACGATCCAACTCGACCAAGGCTGCCTCTTCTGTAGCGGCTTTGTAGATCGGCTTCAAGTCTGCCGTAACCTTCTTCAGGTCCTTGTAGGACACGTATCGCGTAGAGTTTCGGATCTGGTGGATGATGCACTTCTGGATTTCGGTTTTCGGATAGCAGGCGGAAATCGCTTGAGAGAATCCGGTCAAGTTGTCCACACAGGTGATAAGGATGTCTTGTACGCCGCGATTCTTGAGGTCATTAAGGACGCTCAGCCAGAACTTGGCCGACTCATTCTCGCCGATCCACATGCCAAGCACGTCCTTGTTCCCGTCTAGATCAATACCGATGACCATGTAGGCCGCCTTGTTCACAATCGCTCCGTCCTGTTTGACCTTAAAGTGAATGGCATCCAGGAATACAACGGCATACACGCCTTGCAGCGGGCGGTTCTGCCACTCCTTGATCAGGGGCACGATCTTGTTGGTCACGTTTGAGATCATCGTAGGAGAGACGTCGATGCCGTAGAGCCGGTTCAGATGATCCTGGATGTCGCGTGTGCTCACACCCTTAGCGTACATGGCGATAATTTGGTCTTCGATGCCCGTCACATTCGACTGATGCTTCTTCACAATCATAGGCTCAAACTCGCCGTTACGGTCACGCGGAACTTGGATCTCCATCTCACCGTATTCACTGGTTACCGTCTTCTTTGTTTTACCGTTGCGGCTGTTGGCGGTCGCCTTGTTCTTCACATCGTGCTTTTCGTATCCGAGTTCCGTATCGAGCTCGGCCTCCAGCATGGACTGAAGCGTTTCCGCAAACAATTCCTTTAGTGCAGACTGCACGTCATCCATGGTCTTCAGGTTGTTTTCTTTGACGAATGCTTTCACCTGTTCCTTGCTAAACCGTGCCACTTGTGTCATCCTCTCAAACCGACCTTTCTTTCTTCTAGTTTACTAGATTTGGTTTTGAGAGTTTACACAAAATATTTTACAGACTCGGGGCCACTTCTAGGAGTTTTACAATACGCAAAAGATCCTAAAATAAATATACACAAAAAGGGCAAAATACCTTGTTTGAAAAAGTCTTTCATTATTTTAATCCCCTTCACTTTATAGCTTCAAATACTTTTAATATTCCTGAAGGATCTATTAAGATTTCATATAACTTTTGATTCATATGTTACCTCTTCGGAAAGCCCTTCTTTCTGCATACGGAACACATTGTATACATACCTTAATAAGCTTGACTTGAGTCTTATAGTATATGCGCGGTTCCCGGCCTGACTGACAACAAACTGTGCATTTAGATGAAAATAGCCATGTAAACAATCTGTTGTTTCCAATTTCATTTTCCAAATAGGCTCCTGAACAATTCAATTGTTTCTTCTCTATAAGTTGTCGACAAATAAGCAGCATTGATAACTGTTATGGTGGTAGCCAACAACAAGAGAGAACGTCCAAAAGAAAATCCCCCATCCTTTATTATTTCTTTGCAATTACATCCAATAAACGAATAATTTCTCCAAAGCCAATAAGCATAAAGCCTGAAAATAAACCAGATACGATATAGATGATACTAAGAGTTATATTATCTGAACCGAAGAATCCTACAAGTAATGATATGACTATGGAAATATAGCCAAACATATTGATGATTTGCGCAACCACATTGTTTTTTTCAGAAACTTCATTTGCTTTGGCTCCATTTTCAATTCTAATATACTTTTGTTGTTCAGCGTTCCACTTATACGAACCTTCTTCAACATCAACAGATTGTATAAACGGCTTTTCACCTGTTCGAACAAGTTCTTCCAAGTGCTTTATTGAAGCTCGTTCCCTCGTCATCTTGTCGGTAACTGACCATTCATCTTTGTCTCGGGCAATATAGAGTTTAGCAGCAGCCATATTATATAAACCTTCCAATCAGCGACGATATTCACCAAAATTTGTATAGGTACATTTTACCATGAATGTGTCTGTTTGATAAGACTTTGGAAGCAAAGAAAAAGTCTGCCGCGAAGGCAGACCACTAAAATAAAGCCATCATTTATCTGCCCTACTATCTACTATGGAATGTCTAATAACAATATATCACTTGTACGTTAAGTAGATCATCGAAATTAACCCATAACCCCCCATCGATGGTATCAATTTTTAGTCGCCTAAATGCCTTGTCCAGTTGTGTGAAGGTTCCAGTAAAGGTGATATCACCATCGGTCGAATAGAGCGTAATATGGACTTCTATGGAGCTAAACATGGCTACTGCAATTGTACGAATTAGTTCGTGCTTATGCTGAGGAGTAAGTGATGGTTTATAATGGGTTATTTGTTGAGGAATCATATAGGATCAACTCCAATATAGGAACGTTTGTTCTATATATTATCATATGGAGGATTTAAAGCAAACAAAAAACCATCCTCTGAGAGAATGGCTTTACAATTTGCTCTATAATAAATGTTTCATTACGGAAACATTGTTGCAGAGAAATTCCCCCCCCCTGTCTTGCCCCCCGATTTATTTTATGTGGGCATAAGAGCGAAATAGGATATAAATACAAAAGAAAAACCCTTTTAAATCCAAGGGTTTTCCGAGATTGAACAGTATGATCTGCAGTGGGCTCGAACCACTGACCCCCACCCTGTCAAGATGGTGCTCTCCCAGCTGAGCTAGCAGATCGTATTCAGTTGGCTGCTCCCTTAAGGAGCGGCGACAAAATGAATAATATCAATTTTTGCCGCCGCTGTCAACCGGGAGGGTTATTTTTCTGACGGATTACGGGACTTGACGAACGAATAAATAATCGTCAGGATCGGCAGACTCCAGAGAAATGCCGCATATGGAATATAATCCGCCGCCGGAATGCCGAGGATGGTGCCACATAGGATCGCGAGCATGTTCCAAGGCACCAGTCCTGGCAGAACCAGACTGGTATCGGCTACAGTTCGAGCCAGCTCGCCGGCCGGCATCCTCCTGGTCCAAGAGGGGGCTAACGTCCGTCCCGACATCATAATGGGCAGGGTTTGCGTACAAGAGACCAAGCCCAGCCCCAGGCCGAAGAGCCCCGTTCGCAGTGTAGCCGAAGGAAGGGATGACTTCTCCCCGATGATCCGCTCCGCATAAGGGCGAATCAGCCCCAGCTCCTCCAGAATCCCATTGAATGCTCCAGCCAAGCCGATCAGCATCATCAGCTCCAGCATCCCGGCCACGCCCTTGCTGTGAATGGTGGGAATCGCCGGGGACGCATAGCCGCTCCAGAGAAACCGGGGCCATGACGCCGGTTCCACCTGCTGAACCGTCATTCCGATTACGACTGCGGCTGCGATGGAGATCAGGAACGCATACTTGATCCGCAGCCGGAAGACATTGGAGAGAGCCAACAACACCGGCGGCACTGCCAAGATTGGATGAAACCGGAATACTGCGTCATAGCCCGTACTCCAACCGGTTCCCGGAGAACCGCTCCAATGTCCGCTCACATCCTGCCACACGAAAAAAAGGATGGCCGCCGCCACGCCGACCACTGTAGTCGGAGCAAGCGCTCTGCCCAGCTGCCGGACCGTCAGCCCTGTGGACGAGGCGACCAGCTGATGCGCGCTGGAGAAGGGCGAGGCCCGGTCTCCGACGAACGCACCGGATACGACAGCCCCCGCAACCAATGGAAGCGGAACGTGAAGCACGGCCGCCATCCCCATCAGAGGGATCCCCGCCGAGCTCATAGTCCCGGTCGAGGTACCCAGAATCATGGAGATGCAGGCGCACAATAGAAAGCTGCCCGTCGCGAAAATAGACGGCTCCATAAGTCGGAGCCCTAGATCAATCATATACGGGATGGTGCCGCTGGCCATCCACGTCGGGATCACCATGCCTACCAAGAGGAGGATCCACAGCACCTCCTTGGTTCGTTTGAATCCGTTCCACGCCGTAATCCACAAGACCTCCGATGAGATCCCCTTGCGCAGGCAGCCGAGCCACAGAGCTGCGAAGCCCAGCGAAAAACCGGCCGCCAATGGCAATCCCCATGCGTAGGCGGCAGCCAATCCGGCGATGACGAAGCCGATCACCACCGATAATTCCCCAATAGCGAAGGGCACTTCCGGATGTCCCTTCGGCTGTCCCTCCGACAACGTACCGTTTTCTTGTCCCATGCGGTCTCCTCTACTTTACGAATCGCTCCAATCCTCCAACCATAATGCCGTCAACCGAATCGCTTCCAAAAAAGCATCCGTATCCCCAGCATACGGATGCACCGTATTAAACCGGTGGTCCCCTTCCGGAACCAAGTGCCAGTGGAGCTTGGGCTGGGCTTCCACCAACCGGGCGGAGCCTTTCAGATGATGGGCGGAATCCTTTTCCCCTTGAATGAGGACGGCCGGGACCCGGAGCCCCGGTATCCTCCCGATCAGATCGAACCGCTCCCGGTTCGCATCCATATCCTCCAGAATGACCCGGTCCAGCGGCATGTCCTGGCCGGTGCGGGCATTCCGGGTATAAGCCCTGCCGGTCTCGCGCATCGCCTTTTTCTCATCATCCGAATAGACGTCGAGGCGGGAGATGCCGTTCCAGCTGATCACTCCGTCCACCAGCTCCGGATGGTCCAGAGCGAAGAGCAGGACCCCGCCTCCCCCTTTGCTATGACCCAACAAAAAGACCGGACGGTTTGCCGGCTGACGTCCGCTCTCGACAGGCAGTCTGCCTTCGCGGACAGCCTTGACGACTTGCTGAAGGTCCTCCTGCTCGGCCGAAAACGTGTTCCGGGCAAACTGCTCCAGCTCCGTGAATTCCACCAAGCTGTCCCCCACGCCGTTCAGGCTGAAATTTAGGAGCACGACGTCCCAGCGGTCCGACAGCAGCTGGCCGATCCGGGGAAACATGCCGTAATCCTTGAAGCCCTTGTATCCATGGCAAACGATGACTGTGCCCCGTGGCTCCTCCGCACCGTACCAGTCTCCCCGGATGACCCGGTCGCCCTCCAGCAGAATCCGAAACGCTTGTTTTCTCTCCACTGTTCCCGTCCTCCTCCCAATGAATGAATGGATCTTATTCCAACCGTATGTACACGCACAAAACCTCCTGCGCCGGCCTCCAGATTCGAAGCGGCGAGGAGGTGATGACTACATTATAGGTTACTTGGATCGGCGGAGCAATCGCATCCCGTTCAGCGTGACTGCAACGGCTGCGCCGGTATCGGCCAGGACAGCCAGCCACAGGGTGGTCCAGCCCGGAAGGATGGCAGCCAGGAACACGGCTTTGATCAAGAGGGAAAAGCCGATGTTCTGCCGGATGATGCGGAGCGCCCGGCGGGATAAGCCGACGGCGTAGGGCAGCTGGGACAGATCGTCCCGCATGAGCGCCACATCGGCGGTCTCGAGCGCCGCATCGGAGCCGGCGGCGCCCATGGCGATGCCGAGGTCCGCCGCGGCCAAGGCGGGAGCATCGTTGATGCCGTCGCCTACCATGGCGACGGTGCCATGCTCTGCGCGCAGCGCCCGGATCCGGTCCAGCTTCTCCTCGGGAAGCAGCCCCGCTTCCCAGGTCAAGGACCGGCCGGCGTTCCCCAGCGCGCGTACGACGGCTTCGGCGGCCCCCGCGTGGTCGCCGGTCAGCATGTGCAAGCGCCGGACGCCGAGCGCATCCAGCTCGGCCAGCGCTTGCGCCGACGCCGGCCGGACCGGGTCGGCGAAGGTGATCCAGCCGAGCACGGCATCCTCCGTGCCGGCGAGAAGATACGGGCGGCCCTCCCGGTCCAGGGCCGCCAACGCTTCCGCGAGGGGCTCGAGGCTGACGCCGAGCCGCTCGCGGAACAGCCGCGGGCTGCCGGCATACACCTGCCGGCCCCCCGCGCTGGCGGACGCCCCCATTCCGGGATACACCCGGAATGACCCGGCGTCCGCCGAAACCGCGGCTGCGCCGCCCCGCGCCTCCGCATAGCGGAGCACCGCGCGGGCCAACGGGTGCGCGGAGCCCAGCTCCACCGCAACGGCCGTGCGGAGCACCTCCGCCTCGTCCGCCCCGCTGCCGGGAGCAGCGCGCACCTGAAGCACCTCCGGCACTCCTGAGGTCAGGGTGCCGGTCTTATCCAACGCCACGGCTCGAAGTCCGCCGAGCCGCTCCAGATGGGCGCCGCCCTTGATCAGCACGCCGCGTCGGGCGGCATGGGCGATAGCGGCGGCGATCGCAACGGGTGTACTGATGACCAACGCGCACGGGCAGGCGACTACCAGCAAGGTCAACGCCCGGTAGAACCAAGGCTCAAAGGCAGCTCCACCGACAAGCGGCGGCAGGACCGCAACCAGGAGCGCCAGCACCAGAACGGCAGGCGTATATATTTTCGAGAAGCGGTCCACGAAGCGTTGGGAGGGTGCTTTTTGGGCTTCCGCTTCCTCGATGAGTGCCAGGATTCGTGCCAGCGTATGATCGCGGGCTAAGCGGGTGACCTCAATTGTAAGCGTGCCCTCCCCGTTCACGGTTCCGGCATAGACGGTGTCGCCCGTTGTCTTGTCCACCGGCACAGATTCTCCCGTAATTGGAGCCTGATTCACGGCGGACAGGCCGTCCAGCACCTGGCCGTCCATCGGAATCCGCTCTCCCGGCAGCACCCGAATCTGGTCTCCGACCAGAAGAGCGCCGACCGGAACCGTCTCCATCCCGCCGTCCCGCACCATGTGAGCCTCTTCCGGAGCCAGCGCCATCAAGCTGTTCACCTGACGCCGGGTTCGGTCCATCGTGTACGCCTCCAGCATCTCGCCTAAGGAGAAGAGAACAATCACCGCCGCCCCTTCGCTCCATTGCCCGATCAGAGCCGCGCCGATGGCGGACACAGTCATAAGAAGCTCCATTCCGACGGTGCGGGAGCGCAGCCCGGTGATGCCGGTGTAGGCAATTCTCCATCCGCCGACAGCCATGGCCGCCAGGTAGAAGAGGGTGGTAAGGCCGAATCCGGACTCCTCCCCATTCCCGATGAGCCAGCCGCATAACAGAGCCAGACCATACAGAAGCGCGGACCAAACCGTCGGCTGCACTTTGGGGTTGCCGCGCCAGAAGGATTCGGGCAGTGCGGTTCGGGAGGAACCGGAGACGGCCTCCTCTCCGCTGTATCCGGCTTGCCGGATTGCCCGGATGAGGGATGCTGCGGCCCCCCCATATACCAGGGTCATGGTGCCTTGGGTGAAATTCACCCGAACGTCGGTAACGCCATCCAATGCGCCGATTCTCTTCTCGAGATGACGGGCGCAGTCCGCACAATCCATGCCGCGAACACGGAACAACCGGCGGCCGCCGGTTGCACGATCGTCCAGAACGTTCTCTCTATTCGTTTGATGACTGTTACCTCCCCCGCTCCCACTCTCGCACCCGCAGCCGCAAGCGGCACTTTCTTCCTCGGCTTCACCTGCACGCTCATCCCTGCACCCGCAGCTGCAGGCGTCTTCCGCTTCTTCGGCTTCACCTACTCGCTCTTCTCCACTCTCGCACCCGCACCCACAGGCAGCTCCCACTTCATCGGCTTCACCTGCACGCTCACTCTCGCACCCGCAGCCGCAAGCGGCACTTGCTTCCTTGTCTTCACCCGCATGCCTATGGCCGGGCTCATGTTCATGCGCCGCACCATGCGTTCCTTGCTGAACGACTAGGCTCTTCTTCATGGGATCTCCCCCTAATCCATTAACATATGAACACCCATTCATATATAGTATGCCTTGATTGTACCGGAGGATCCCTCTCCGGTCAATCCCATTTTCGCAAGAAATGACCAGGACAAGAGGGGATTCCTACTTATGCGCAATATGATGAAGGCCTTGGAGGAACAGTCCTTCGATATGCTGATCATCGATGGAGTAGTACATCATCTTCCCTTCCTTGCGCCGCTTGACGATACGTAAATTCCGCAGCACCCGGAGCTGATGGGATACGGCTGATTGCTGCATGCCGAGGACGTCGCACAGATCGCAAACGCACAGCTCCCGGTTCAGCAGCGAATGGATAATCCGAAGCCGGGTCGGCTCGGACAACGCCTTGAACAGCTCTGCCAGCTCCGCGATCTGCTCTGGAGCCGCTGCTCTTTCACGGGCTTCCTGAACGGCATCGGCATGGACACAATCCGTCTCGCACCGGTCCAATGCCTCCAAGCTCTCCACTCCGATTGGCTCTATCATCCGAATTCCCCTTTCTGCGGTCAATATGTCGGTGGTTCTTCTGTCTATTCTAAACAAAGGCACGCTTTTTGTCACGGCTCCATCGTCCAGCTTTTTCCGTGTTTGACCGACGCCGTACGAGTACAACCTGAATAGAAGAAAGCCTGCCCGAAAAGGAGGAAGCTGCCATTCAACCGCTGCGCCGATTCCTTGCCCCGGTCCCTCTTATTCTGCTTCTTGCCGCTGTTCTGCTTCGGCCTGTATCTGTCGCTGCCAAGCCAGTGCCCCCGGAGACCGAAGCTAATCTTACGCTGCGTACTTCCGTTCAAGCCGAATACCGTTCCGGCGTTCAGATCCGTTCGCGCCATTGGCACAATTGGCTCCAGAGGCTGGAGCCTGTACCAGCCCCGCCTGCATCTGTACCTTACTCCTATGTGGAGATGACGGTCGGCGCGGACTCGGCCAAGACCCGATACCAATGGCTGAACCGGGAGGAACTGCTCATTCCGGTTGACTCCGGGAGTCTGCGGTCAGACCGCGACCATGCTTACAAGCCTCCCCGCAAAATGATCCGGGAGCTTCACCATCTGACCTCCGCCCTGGAAAAAAGCCATTACGGTCAACCGCTGGACTGGTCTGCAGCTAACAAGCGATTTCCCAAAGGGACGGTCCTGACCATTACGGATATCGAATCCGGCCTCCGATTCCGGGGACAGCGCCGGGCCGGCTCCGCCCACGCGGATGTCCAGCCGCTTACCAAGGAGGATTCGGCCGTTATGAAACGGATCTACGGCGGCCGTTGGAGCTGGGACCGCAAGGCGGTTCTGCTGGATTCTCCCGATGGGCCCGTAGCCGCCTCCATGCACGGCATGCCCCATGGGGGAGACGGCATACCGGGAAACGATTTCCACGGACACTTCTGCATCCACTTCCTGGGTTCGGTCACCCATGGCTCCGGCTCCATGGACCCCGCCCACCAAGCCATGGTGCACAAAGCTGCGGGACGATTGGAGGAATATCAACGGGGTCTGTCTTTTGACGGGCTCGTCGATCTGTTCGTCGTGGCTTCGAACCACAAGGATCCGCATTTGTTGGGCATCCTGCTGGCGCCTGATTCCCCTGAGACGGCTCTATTAACCAAGGAATGGCTCGACAGCCGCTTGACAGTCCGCAAGATTGATGACCCTAAGGCAAGCTCTCCGGAACCGGAGGCTCTGACCGGCAGGCTGTCCGTCCGGCTGAACGTCTGGAAGCAGGGAGGCCGTTCCCAGGCGATCACTTATGTCTGGAAGCTGGTCCGCTCCTCACCGGAACGGCCGTGGTCCATTCAATCCATCGATCCGGAGCCGGTAATCGATTCGCTTTTTGGCTCAAGTCCCGCGGTTGGATCTCTTGGAAAACGTCCATAAGCCCATGGCCAGAATGACGACGCCTGCGGCTCCACCATACGGGTATAGGCGCCGCAAAAAAACGAGGAGCTCCGAATAGTCGCTGAACGTGGTATGAGACACCGCGAGCAGAACGGCTCCCAGGAGAAGATTCACGGGCTTGTGGCTCGGTAAGGAGAACCATTGTGCCACAGCCGTGCTGGAGGCATAATGCAGCAGGGCCAGACGAAGAAGAGCGGATACGGTCATGATCGTAAGGCCGTAGATGTCGAACCTTTCGATGAATCCCACATTGATGAGGCGGACGGTGCTCTCCACCGGAAAGGCCAGCTCCCGAGCCTGCTCCTCGCCGAAGATGACCACAGGTCCAACCGTTGTGGAGGGGAGGATGATCATGGCAGCCGCGAATAAGATCATATACATGCGGGTGTGGGAGAAGGACCGGGGCCCCTCTCTTTTGACATGAACCATCAGAAGGACGAGCATCTCGCCGAACACTGCCAGCACCAGAAGCATCACCGGAAGCACCGGCGCCATCCCGTGTCTCAGCACCGGGGTCAGCTTGGTATAATCCTTCATATGATGCAGCGCAAGGGATACGAGCAGCCCGGACACGATATTATAGAGGAGCACCCATTCGCAGACCCTCGCGATGACCTCGATGCCGTGATGAACCAGGTACAGCAGCACCAGCGTGAAGGTTCCCGTGATCACCCACAAGGGCCGTTCAACGAAAAAGACCGACCCGACAAATACGCCGGTTCCATACAGGGTAATAACGGACAAAGCGAACATGTAGGCGATATAAGGCAGAGTGGCCAGCCTTCCCACGGTTGGCCCCCAACGGAGAATGGCCCATTCCACCAGCGTTCTTCCATACAGCCGCTCCTGCAGACGGCCCATCGCGGCGAACAGGACACCTCCTGCCGCGAAGCCCGCCAGTATGCCCACCCATGCATCCCGTCCGGCCCAGTCGAGATAAACGGGAACAAGAAAGAAGTGCCCCATGATCAGGAGCAGCGGCAGTGCCAGGTAGAAGATTTGGCGGGTGGAAACCGCCGTCTTATCCGTCATTACCCGTTCCCTCCCCGGAGTTGGAATGCAGCAAGCCGAGTTTGCCGATGTTAGCCTGGACGGTAACCCGAACCGGTACCGCTGCGAAGATGTCCGGCCATTGCTCCGCATGCTCCAGCCAATAATCCGGATAGCTTCTCTCCACCATCCGTCCGATCCCCAGCACATCCGCTTTCCACTGCTTTTGGGTAATGGCGAGGGCCTCCTCGATTTCCATCCGGATCCGTTCCTCCGCCTGCTGCTGCATCCGGGCTATCCCGGGAGGCTCGGTTGACGGTCCTCCCATTATTTCTCCTACGGCCAATTTGACCCGAACCGAGATGTCCAACGATAACCGGTCACCGGACAGCTGGGGCCGTATTTCAGCCCGGTTCCTCCCGGTGATTTCCAAGGCAGCCTTCCCCGTCTCTTCACCGGGCCTTGATCCTTGAAAAGGCAGCACGAGCACACCTCCTCGCACCTCCTCCCGCACCCAGAGGATGCCCCGCGTCTCCTTTGCTTCCAGATACCCTGCCGTGCGGCCCCCTCGGACTACGGCCGCGCCTTCGATAACCGGCAGGATCCGGTCCCGGTCCTTAACCGGCTTCAACAGGGAAGCCATGGCGGTCTGCCCCGGCCGCAATAGCATTTCATTCCATTCGTATAAGGTCACGACGGGCGATTGGGATAGCTGTGTCTGGTTCTTGATCTGCTTCTCGACCACCAGAGCAGGAAGTTCCGGCGATTCCGTACTTAAGTGAAGGATCTCCTCCGCGGAGACGGTGGAGAAGACGATATAAGGATTGGGCTGAATTTCGTTGTTGCGGTTGAAAAAATCCATCAGCGGCTTCAAATCCTGCTCCCCCGCGGAAGGGCCAATGACAATGACCTTGATGTAGGTCCACAGCGGTCGGTTGCCGTTGCTTCGGATGAAGGTCCTTGCCGCTTCGAACAAGGTTTCGCCCTCGGCTGTGAATACCGGCGCCTGCTCCTCGGTTTTCTTCGCCTGCTTGTCGCTTCCGATCAGACCCAGCGTGACGCGGATATCCCCGTTCTCCTTGCGGTCGATACCGACCATAGAGACGAGAGAACGCTCGTTCAGCTCGGGAGTGATGCAGCCGCCAAGAGGCAGTAGTAGTACAATACCCCACACGGCCAGGATCAGCCGGACTCCTTTACTTGCGAACGCGTCGCGGGCCACCGGCCATCCCTCCTTCTTGCTGGCGGGTCGAACGCTCCGGCTGCAGCGATACCGGACGGCGCCAGAGCATCCAGAGGGGCAGGCGCAGGATGGTATCCTTCCAATCCGGCCATCTCATGGGGAACAATGGAGCCGAGTAGGGCACCCCGAAGGACCGGAGTGTGGCCAGATGAGTCACCACCAGCATTCCGCATAGAAGCATGCCATAGATTCCAAGAGCAGCACCGGCGACGGCAAAGCAGATGCGGAGGATGCTGATGGGCTCCACCAGCGTGTGGATGAGGAAGGTGGATACCCCGGCGAACGCCACCACCACTACGACCGGCAGCCCTACCAATCCGGCTTCCACCGCCGCCTGCCCCAGGATCAGGGCCCCGACGATGCTCACCGCTTGTCCGATGGGCTTCGGCATCCGGATACCCGCTTCACGTATGACCTCGAATACGAGGATCATCAGCAGCACCTCCAGATAGAGCTGGAACGGCATGCCTTCTCTCGCTTTGGCCAGACTCACCAGGAGCGAATACGGAATGAGAATGGGATGATGATATTGGATGGCCAGGAACAGCCCCGGGAGCATGATTGTGGTGAAAAAGCTTAAGATCCGCAAAAGCCGGATCATACTCGCATAATAGGGCCGGGAGTAATAATCCTCCGACACTTGAAAATGGCTGATTAAGAGATCCGGCATCGTAAGAACGATCGGGGTCCCGTCCACGAAGACCGCAACCCTTCCTTCGAGGATACGGGCAGCCGCAATATCGGGCTTCTCCGTATTGGCGATGGTAGGGAACAGGGAGAATGGCGCATCCTCGATATACTGCTCAATGTAACCCGACTCCAGAATGGCATCGGTCCGGATGGCCCGGATTCTGCGCCGGACCTCCTTCACTACCCCATCGTTCACGATCCCCTCCAAGTACACCAGAACCACTCGGGTTCTCGTCATGTACCCGATCCGGAGCTGCTCCGACCGGAGCTTCGGATGGTTGATCCGCTTGCGCAGCAAGGATAGATTCGTCTCCAGATCCTCGACGAAGGAATCGCGCGGTCCGCGGATGACCGTCTCCGTAAGCGGCTGCTGGATGCTGCGGCCCTTCCAGGATTCCGCGCCGATTACGAGCGCCGTGTCTTCTCCTTCCACGAACAGAGCGGCGCAGCCTTGCAGGATGGCGTTCACAATCCGGTGCAGGTCCGCCTCCTCGCTCAAGTTAGAAACCGTCAGCACCGATTCTTGCAGATGGGCCAACAGCCGCGAATGGGATCCTGCGGTTTCCACCCGCATGAGAGGCGCCAGGACGTGTTCGTTCAGCAGCTTCTTGTCCACGATGCCGGACAACGAAACCAATAGAGCCGGCAGCCCGCCCTCGCCTCCGATAAGAAGCCTCCGGTACAGAAGTCCCTCCGGCTTGCCGAGAAGCTCCTCCAGCAGCCGATGATTCGCGGTCAGGTCCCCAGCCACGGGGATCGGCTTCTCCGGTGCGCCTGCCGGATCCTCTTCCGGCGAAGGCGGCTCCAGATGAGATAATACTTGAGTTTTCCACACCATGAGCTTGGCCTTCCGGGTTAATCTGCGAAGTATGGTTCATCCCCCCCTTAACGTGTTGCAGGTATCCTTAATATGGTCTCGAGTGCCAAAGATTTATACGACGTCGGCATCGGAAAAGGGGGGATTAATCTAAATTTGATATTCAATAATTGTTGGTTCCTACTTTAATTTTGTATTTATAACATTTATTAACTTTGTTCTATTGAAGAAGCCTCCGCCGTTTGGTTCCACGGCGAAGGCTCGGATTACGAAAGGGTAAAATAGACTTGCTCTTGAACTAGATCGATGATGCTTCCATCCCGCGCGCTTCGGGCGTACACCCACAGCACGCCGCTGTTTGCCGTTGGCTGCCGGTCGAACTGAATGGCGGTAGAGAAGCTTCCGTACGCCGGAGCACCGGCGGATGTCATCAGCGTCTTCTCCTCGGTCACCACCGTTTGCTCCCGATCCACCAATCGGTATTGGATAACGGCCTCGAACGCCCGGGCGATTCCTTCCAAGGCTTGCCCCGGCCGGATCGTGGCTCCGGGCAGCGGCCGGAACACCAGGATGTTGGCGGAGGACGGCAGGGGTACGATGAGGCGGTAGCCGGACAGGATCAGGTCCGGCGAGAAGCCCGGCCGCCCCTGATTGGCACGGACCAGCTCGGAGAGCGGGATCCCCAGCTTTTGGGAGATGGAGAAGAGGCTTTCCCCTTCCTCCACCGCATAGATGACTGCCGGAACGATTAGCGGCACGCCGGGGTAGATCACTCCCGGATTCTGGATCAACGGATTAAGGCCGACCAGCATCTCCGGCACCGCCGAGAACCGGAGTCCGATGGTATACAGGCTATCCCCGGGATAGATGATATAGGACACTTGATTCCGCTGGTTCAACCCAACCTCCGATACCACCAGCACCTGGCCCGGATAGATGACACCCCGCTCCGCGAATGGCGGGTACAACGCATTGATCTGCTCCAACAGCTCCACCTTGCTGCCGCTCCGGCTTGCAATGGTGTACAACGTATCGCCTGGCCGCACGGTATAGACCGTATGGACACCGTTCAATATGGGCACACCCACACCCCTCCCCATCTCACTTCCCTATTAGAAGCATATACGGGGATAAGGCGAATTTTGCCTGTTGGGCCGAAATAAATCCGTCCCGACCTCCAACACCTCTGTCGAACCCGGCCGGGTCAATACGAAGGGTGATAAGCTGGGAGAACGCTCTGCGGACGTGGAAATTTTTAGGTATTTACATTGCATCATTCGTCCAAGCGTAACCCACCGGAGGACCCATATACTGTATCATCTCAAATGGAGGTGATCAAATGACGATACAATTCTTGGACTCCAGAGTTTCCATGCACCGCAATATCGGCGGAGGAACGGAGGTTCTGACCGAGATTCCGGTCATGTACGGTGACATCGGGCTTCAAACCGCAGCAGCAGTTGGGACGGTTAATGAAGGGGATGTCCGGGTAGAGCTATGGGGGACAGTCGGCGTTACAGGCTTGGCTCCGGATTCGGTCATTATATATCTTCAGCGGGGAGGTTCCTCCGTATTCGGCTCCGGAGTTATCTTCTTTTCGGCTGTATACAACCTGATCGACGGACCCAACATTACCCTCATTTCCTTCCATGCGGCTGATTTCCCGCCTGCGCTCTTCGTACAGAACCGTGAGATCCGGTATACGATGTTTGTTGCAGCCACCGGCCCGACACCCGTGACCCTGACCGGACCAGTGACCTTTAGCGGATTGGCTCAAGCCGGAACGACCACTTCCTAACGCAAGCACCATAATCCGCCCGCACCGTCATATCGACGGGTGCCGGGCGGATTTTTTATCGTCTGTCCAGTCGGTTGGATGAGAATTGGTATTGAACGGACTCTCGTTATTTCAGCGAAATACGGGAGGCGACGAACACCAGGTCCGGAATACCGATGGAGCCATCATGATCGAAATCCGCTTTCTTCGCGGCATCCCAATCGGAATTGGCGGTGGTTTTGCCGAAGCAGGCGACAACCATAGCCAGATCACCGATGCTGACGACTCCATCTTCGTTCATATCCCCGGCGATTGTGGTGATGATGGCATCCCGGAACGATTGAACGGCCGCACCCAAGGCCGCAACCGCCGCATCCACGGTACTCTGCGCGGCCCATTCATCGGCGGCCACAGCTTGAGCCGCAACGATCGCTTGAGCCAGTGCCGTCTTAGCGCCGGCCGGCACCCGGCCGATGGCTTCTCCCTCCTGCGTCGCATCATGCAGCACCTGAGCCTGGCCGATCAAGGTCAAAAGCTCCGCCCGGTTCGTGAAAACGATGGTTACGCGGTGCTCCGCATTCGTGTCTGCCTGCTGCTCCTGACCTGTCCCGCCTGCTAGAATGGCTTTGGACACCGTAAATATCGCCGTTCCATGGGCAGTCCCGGAGTGGACCTTCCAGTTCAACCGGAACAAACTTCCCGCCGCCGTTACCGCTTGGTCCGGGCCTTCGGAGGCGGCTACAAGCTTAACCGTGCCCGGCACATCCGTAGACGTTCGCCAGATTCCCACCCCTTCCTTCAGGGCTTCGGCGGATACGAATTCCACCAAGGCCGGATCATATTGCACCGTGAATTGTGAAGCATACACACTGCCGGTAACATTGGAGAGCCCGAGGTCCACATGGAAGGCACGACCGGGCAACGCCTGAGCATCCCCGACCAGCATAACGGCGGAAGCCGCCCCCAGAGTCGTCACATGCAGAGGATCGCTGAGTGGCGAGACATTACCCGCTGCGTCCTTCGCCGCCACTCGGAACTCATAGGCGGTATTCGGCAGCAGGCCGTAAACGGAGTAGGTCACGGATGTTACGGTCCCGGCCAGGATCGAACCATTGTAAACGTCATATCCGGTCACACCCATATTGTCCGTCGAAGGATGCCAGGTTAAGTCCACGGAAGTCATGGCCTTCGAGAGTGAGGTCAAGTTGGCCGGAGCGGTGGGGGCCACGGTATCCGCCGACTGCTTGCTTCCCGACAGCAGCAGCTCGCCGAAGGAGGAGGTGTTGGACCAGTTGTCTCCGGTGCCGGCCCACATGATCTGGCTGTCACGCCCGTTGCCAGTATCCTCGTCGTTGACTGCCACATCGAAGCCGATCAGCATTCCTTCAGCCGGAGTCAAACCCAGGGAGACCCAGGGGATTGCCAGCTCTATGCTGTATCCGCCAGGGATTGCCGACCACGCATGCAGAACTCCGCTCTTCAGCCCCCTTGATTCGAACAGGTCGCTGTCATTCCAGCCCTTGATGAATTGCCGGTCGAAGCTGTCGTAGACGCTGCCCTGGTTATGGTTGCCGTCCAGATACACCTCCACCGAATCATCCAAATACGGCTCATTGGAATTGTTGAACAGCTCCGCGTCGGTTACCTTGGCGCCGACATAGAGGTATTGATCATCCCACAGCACCCCGAATTCCGCCGAGTTGTTGGCCGTCCCGCTGATGGTTTTGCCCACCTGCTTCGCCATGGTCCATTCCGCTTCGTCCAGTTTGCCGTCCACGGTCAGGACGGCCGTCGTCTTAGCGGTCGGAAGCAGCACGTAAGAAGCATCCGTCGTCACTTGAACCGGGTTGCTGGAAGCGGAGACGTTTCCTGCCCCATCCTTGGACTTCACGGTGAAGGTATAGGCCTTGCCCGGCTTCAAGCCTGTGACTTGATAGGAAGCCGTGTCCGAAGTACCGGCAAGCGTCTCGCCGTTATAGATCTCATATTGCGTCACACCTACGTTATCCGTAGATGCCGTCCAGACCAGGTTGACCGACTTGTCGGTATGCGACGGCGAAGTCAGGCCGGCCGGCGCCGTCGGGGCTTGCGTATCTCCGGTTACCGCCTGAGATAGCACCAAGCTGCCGAAGCCGGATGTATCCGAACCGTTATTGGCTGTGCCGGCCCAGACCAGACGGCCTTGCGGACCCATTCCGAATTCGTCATCATTCACGCCCACATCGAATCCGACAGTCATTCCGGCTGTCGGCACGATGCCGAAGGTGCTCCAGGGAATGGCCAGCTCCACACTGTATCCGCCTTGGATCGAAGCCCCACCGTGCAGGACGCCGTCCAGCCTCCACTTCTTCTCGAACAGCGTGGGATCGTACCAGCCCTTGATATAGAGCCGGTCGGAGCCATCGTATACGGTGCCCCGGTTATGGTTGCCGTCGATATAGATCTCAACGGAATCGTCGTCTCCCGGATACGAAGAATCGTTGGCCAAGGAACCGTCCAGCACCTTCACCCCGACATACAGATACTGCTGATCCCACAGCACGCCGAATGTAGCGGTGTTGTCCGAGGTGCCGACTGCCGTCTTCTTGATCTGCTTCGCCATGGACCATACCGTCTCATTCAAGGCTCCGTCAACCGTAATGGGGGACATGGTTTTCTTCGCCTCGACTAGGTAGCTCGTCGTCGTCACCTCCAGCAGCGGGCTGGACGGTGATACGTTGCCAACGGCATCCACCGCTTTGACACTGTAGGTATAGGCCGTACCCGGCGTCAGACCGGTGACCGTGTAAGCATACGTGGACGACGTGACGGTTCCCAGGAGGGCCGGACCGCTGTATACCTCATACTTCACGACTCCGATATTGTCCGTTGCGGGGTTCCAAGCAAGCTCCACCGAGTTCTCGGTGACCGACGCCGCTTTCACTCCCGTCGGCGCCGCAGGCGGTGTGAAGTCCCGGTCCCGGATGACCTTCACATTATCGAAGTCCACTCCGATCTTCAAGGTGAACAAGCCGGCTTTGCCCGGGGGCAGGGGCGTGGCGTCAATCGCCGATAGCTCCTTAATGCCATCCACATAGAACTCGAGGGCTCCGTTGTTCAGCACGGCAGTGAAGGTATAATATTCACCGACGGACATCGTATAATTCCTCGAAGCCAGTACGGTGTATTTCCCGTTCAAGATCCGGGTGATCTCCAGCTTGCCGGCACGGTTATAGAATACATAATAGTTGTTTGGATCCTGATAGCGGGCTACGAGACCCGCTCCCAGATCGACGTCCGACCAATTCAGACGAACCTTCGACTCCACAATGTAATTGCCGTATGAGCTGTCGTCGATGGTGCTGAAGGAGTTCGAATTGAAATAATCCGATTGCGTGTAATGGGCGGTACCGTTGGTGGAAGAGACCCACCAGTTCCCGCCCTTGGGGGTCCAGCCTTCCGCCTTGCCGTCCTGGAAGTCGTCGCTGAACGCCAAGGTTCCCGGAGCCGTCGAGGTAGTCACGGTGACCGTTGCCGGCGCGGATGTGCTGTCCGCTGCATCCTTGGAACGGACGGAGATGGAATACGCTCTGTCGGGCAAGAGTCCTGTCAAGGTAAAGGAGGTGCCGGCCGCAGACCCGACCAGCTTGGTGCCCGAATAGATGTTGTAGCCCGTCACCCGGTCGGGATTGGCCGGTGGGCTCCAGCTTAAGCTGATGCTGGTGCGGTCCGCCGAAGAAACCGTCAGGTTGGTCGGCGGAGCGACGGAGGGCGCTGTCTTGATGACGAGCGGAAGGCTGTCGGCGGAGACATTGCCCGCCCCGTCCTTCGCCCGAACGGTGAAGGTATAGCTGGTGCCGGGTGTAAGCCCCTTGACGGTATAGGTGGTGTTGGTCGGCGAGACCGTCGTTCCGGCAAGGGTGCCTCCTTTGTAGATCTCATACCCGGCTACCCCTGTATTGTCGGTTGACGGGGTCCAGCTCAAGGTGGCGGCTGTGGCCGTTACCGAGGAAGAAGTCAGGTTCCCCGGCACACTGGGAGCCGCCGTATCGGGCTCCTCACTCATCAGGGTGTCCCCATAGAACACGCCGGTTCCGTTGGTGCCGATGTAGACCCGGCCCCATACCTGACGGTCACCCTCCATGGTGTTAGGCTCATTGCCTGCCGTCGGATTGGGCAGGTCGATCTTCACCCAGGTCGCTCCCATGTCATCAGACCGGAAGATGCCTTTGACGTTATCCACAATCCCGTATACGAAGACGGTCGGGTTGCTCTTCCCCAGCTTGTTCTTCCCGAAGGCAAATAGCTTAGCCTGCTGAACATTGGACAGCTTCGCCCACTTGCCGCCGGAGTCGCTGGAGCGGAACAGCCCGCCTGACTCCATGCCGACCCATACCTCTCCCGCCATGCCCGGAGCCGCCTTGACGCTGTAGAAAGGCTGGCTCCCCGTGGATACGGGCAGGGTGGAAGCAACCGACCAAGTGGCGCCGCCGTCGGTGCTGCGGTAGAAGGATGCCGAATACCGGTCCATCAGATAGAAGGTATCGCTGTTCACCCGGTCAGAGGCCAGCGGCTGGTGCCAGGTCCAGAAGTCGTTCACCAGCCCCGTCGGTGCCCCAGTGCCGGCGATCCAGCTTTGGCCCCGGTCCGTGGAATACTGGGGGCTGCCGTACTGCGGAAGCCAAACGATGGTCTCGCTGCCCGCCGATACGGCAATGCGGCCTCCGATTCCCGGAGGCTGGCTGAAGGCTTGCCAGTTGACCCCATTGTCGGTGCTATAGCTGCCGCCGCCCGTATAATTGTAGCGGGTGGTGCCCACCCGGGCGACGAAGTTCGGATTGCTCTCTTGGAAGTCGATGGAGACCGTATCTCCAAGATCGGGATTGGAGAAGTTCACCGCCGGGAAGGTGTCCAGCGATGCATGCCGCATGCCGTCCACGTCCGCGTGGCCGCTGAAGAGCTTTGCCCCGATGGGAGTGCTGCGCAGCGCGAAGGTGACCACTTCCTCGTGCCCCTTCTCATGGGTGTACCACTGGGAGGGGGTGGCCGTAATGTCGTCCGTGGACCAGGTGCCGAAGAAGTCCGTGAACCAGACCCGCTTCGGTTTCACGGGATCGATGGTCAAGCTGGAGACGTTGGCCGCGAACCAGTTCCCCGTCCACCAGGGAACGTCCGGATGTTTATTGTAGCTGAGCGGCGTCCAGGTAGCGCCACCGTCAACCGAACGGTAGATGGCGTTCGGGTATTTGGACCAATCCGGAGCGGAAGCCATGACGACGGCCGGATTGGTCGGGTCAACGGTTATCCCGTTATACCCGGCCGCCTTGGGCGGGGTGATGTTGGTCCATACTCCATCCTTGAATTTCGCTACCCCTTGGGAGTGGCTGACATACAGGGTGCCGTCGGAGGCGGTCACCGCCCGGTTGGGCTGTGTGGGGCTGCCGTTCATGAGCCCCCAGCTTGCTCCTCCGTCCGTGCTCCGGTACATTCCGCTGTCCCGGACTCCGACATAGATGGTCTGGGTCGGACTCCCCTTCGTTCCCGTCCTCTTATCGAACACGACCAAATCCAGTCCGATCGGACTCGTCCCGACGGTTGGAAACGCTTCCACCCGCTTCCAGGAGCCAGGACTGGAAGCCGCCGTGCTCCTCCACAAGCCGTCAAAACGAGTGGCCATATAGAGGATATTCCCGTCATTCGGGTCAACAGCCAGCCGCTCTCCCATATCCCGCGCTTCGCCGTTAGCCTTCATCAGAGGCGTGAAGCTGCTTTTGGCCCAGGTGGCGCCCCGGTCCGTGGATTTCAGAATATCCGAAGGAGACCAAGGATACTTGCCTGCCGCCAAGTAAACCAAGTCGGGATTCGACGGATCGAGTGCTACGCTGTCGATCCCGTACAGATTGGCTTCCTCCTGGGGGAACGAGTTCATGAGCTGAATCCATCTCTGTCCGGCCGGGTACCACCGGTAGGCGCCGCCTACGTCCGTTCGGATATAGACCAGATCCGGCTCCGTCGGGTGGATCGCCATGCCGATGACGAAGCCGCCTCCCCCGATGCTTACATTATCCCACTTATAGGCTTCCGGAGCGGCGGCTCGGGCAGCAGGCGCCTCTGCGAAAGCCGCCGCTAGGATAAAAGCCAGAACCAACAGCACGAGAGCACCCCTCGGCTTCCATAACGAAGAAGATCTAACGAAACCCATCGTTTTCCCTCCTAAGAGTTTTGTGCTTGCCATCGGTAGGCGAAGGAGAATCAAAGCTTTCATCGTAAGCAGGTGCTGTTCAGTCAGTGGCTTCCCTCTCACTTCCCCACGGTCTCTCTGTATTCTTGCGGCGTCATGCCGTGGTAATTCTTGAACACCTTGCTGAAATAATGGGTCGTCAAGTACCCGGTTTGCGAGGCGATCTCGTATATTTTACCGCTGCCGTTCCTGAGCAGCTCCGCTGCCTGCTCCATCCGGACCTTCACTATGTAATCGCCCAAGCTCAATCCCGTTTCCGTCTTATACACCTTGGACAGATAGGCCGGATGCAGCTTCACGTGCTCCGAAACCGCCTGCAGAGACAAATCCTGCCCGATGTTGGTATCAATAAATTGATGAATCCGTTTGACGACAAGGGATCTAGAGGATCGTGTGCTCCGGTCTGCCTCCTCCATAAGCTTGGTGAAGGCATGGCAGACCCAATCCTTCAACTGCTTGTAGGAACGGACGGGCACGGCTCCGTCCACAAGACCTGTTCCCCCGTTCCCCACGATCTCCGCCAACTGCCTTCCGTTCTTGTGGGCGATATAGTGGAACGAGCTCATGACTACGGCATACATCTCCAGGGCGTACTCCGGGGATTCCGCCCACTTCTCCGCCAGCTCGGACAACATGTCGTCAAGCTTGCCCGAAGCCCTCTCCCAGCTGCCGGTTTCCAGTAGGTGAATCAACAGCGGCGGTTGGTAAGGCACCGTCAGGCAGCCTCTGACCCCTTGCTCCGGTTCGTCCTCGACCAAAATGTAGAAGTTGGATTCCGTGCCGATCTGACTGCGGACCGCAGCCAAACAGCTTTGGTGCGCACGGGAAACCCCGGCAGGGAACTCCAAGGACGATTTGGCCACGGCGACGGAGACACTCCGCTTTAAGTATACGCTTACGTTCTTATGCAGCATGGCTGCACGCTTCTCGATCCGGTGCCAATCGCCCTCGCCGGGGGTCTCTTCTCCGTGCGGTCTGCTTTGCTCCCGAATGGGCTTCACCAGGAACACCAGATTGTCGGAGGAGTCCTTGCAATGCCACAAGTGGAAGAGGTCCCCAAACAGTTCGCAGGCGATATTGGCGACGGCGAATTCCATCAGCGACAGGTCATAATCGTCGAGCTCGTCAAATTCCTCCTCCAAACGGATGATAAACATGCCGGTCCGGTCTCCGGTTCGGAACGGCAGATCCAGCATACGCACCTTCTTCTCCATCACCCCCTTCGGGTATCGTCTTCCCTGCAGCAAATGGTTCAAGAGCTCCCCGCTCAGCAAGGACATGTTCTCCCGCAAGGTATATACGGCCTGCTGGTAAGAGCTGATCCGCTTCCATTCGTCATGCAGGGCGGACACGACGCTGCGTAGCGTCTCGACCAGCTCCTCCGTAGATACGGGCTTCAACAGGTAATACGAGGATTGCAGCACAATTGCCCTCTGTGCGTATTCGAAGTCCGCATGGCCGGAGATGAAGATGTACTTGGCGGACCGGTTATCCTCCCGGATCCGCTCGACCAGCTCCAGTCCGCTCATACCGGGCATCCGGATATCCGTAATCACGATGTCCACCGTGAAGGATCTTAGAATCTCCAGGGCCTCCATGCCCGAATACGCCTTATATACCTCCCCGATGTCCAGCTCCTGCAGGGGTATCGTAGAGGCGATGCTCTCCACTTGATCCGGATAGTCGTCAACGATCAGCAGATGGAACATGATAATCTCCTCCCGGTGCTTCCGTATGTGGGACGGGCACCCTTCATGACCGGCCGTCCGCAAGGACGGCCGGTTCGTAGATGCGCAGCGTGACCTGCAGGCCGCCCAGGGGCGACGGTCCCAGCATGAGCTCGGAGTCGGCACCGAAGCCATGGACCAAGCGCTGCCGGACATTCCATAAGCCGCAGCCCATCTCGCCATCCATCGGATGCTTGAACTTGGCTTCCAGCCTTGCCAATTGTTCCACGTCCAGCCCCGGGCCGTTGTCCTCCACCGTGATCTCCGCGGCCCCCTGCTCCATCCTGCCTGTAATCCGGATCATCCCCTTGCCCGGCTTCGGATCAATGCCGTGGAGAATGGCATTCTCCACCAAGGGCTGGAGCAGCAGCCGGGGAAGGGCGATGCCGGACATCTCATCCCGAATGCTGATCGCGTATTGCAGCCGATGCATCTTCATCTTATGGATCTCGAGGAAATGCCGGATCAGATCCAGCTCCTCCTTCAAGGTGCCGGTCAGCTTCTCCATCCTCGTCGTGTAGCGGTAATACTTGCTTAGATGCTGGGTCACTTCGATAATGGATTCCTTGTCCTCCAATTGGGCCAAGCTCTGGATGAAGGCGAAGCTGTTGTAGAGAAAGTGGGGGTTGATCTGGGCTTGGAGCTGCTTCAGGGTAGCATCCCGAACACGGAGCTTCTCGGAGAGAATGTTCTCAATCAACTGCTGGATCTCTTCCGACATATGATTGAATTGATCGAAGAGAAACTGGAATTCATTGTTGGTCTTCTTGGACACCCGGGACGAGTAGTCTCCCCGCTTCAGCTTCTGTATACTCCGGATCAGTTCCCGAACCGGTACCTGTACGTTCCGGTACAGCAGAGCGGCCGCCAAGAGGCTGGCCAGCAGCAGCAATCCGGTGGATAGATAGAACAATCTCCGGGTGTTCGTAATCGGCATCAGCAGCTCTTCCAGCGGAATGTAGTCGATCAGGTACCATCCTAGAGCGTCCGACCGTTCATAGGTCAGAATATAGGTTCTCCCGTTCAGCTCCAGCTCCAGATTTCCGGAACGGTCCAAGGTTCGCTCCTTCAGCTTGGAGACGATCTGAGGGAATAGCTCCCGGTCGTAAGACTTGTTCGTCACGGATTCGTACTCCGGATGATAGAAGAAGGGATCCCCGCTGCTCCCCTGCTTCAGCTGGTCCAGCATATCCGTGATATTATGCGATGCGAAAGCGACTTCCACGATCAGGCTGGCATTGTCCACCACCAGTCTCGCCATATAAGGCTGGGACAAGTACCGGACGAAATAATAGCCTTCGCCCCGGTCCGTCCGGATCTTGCGATACGTCCAGGAATCCGTCCCCTGAAGCCGGAGCAGCTGTTCATCATAGGTCCATGCCGGGTTGGTCGTGATGAACTGGCCCGTGGAAGGAGCATATAACGTCAATTCGTTCTCCCAGCCGAAGGAGCTGCTCTGGTTATCGGCCTTGGCCGTGATCAGTCTCTTCGTCTCCATAATATTGTAGGACGGGGTCAGGATCGACTGCATAGTCAGCTTCGTGGCGTCCGGGTCTTCGCTTAGATTGAACGCGGACTTCCACAGCTGGTCGGCCGTTGAATCCACCTGGCTGATGAAGAATGCCAGCCGGCTTCCGTTCGACTTGTTGATCTCCCGCTCCACCAGGCCGGTGCTCACTTGATGGGAGTAGCTGTAGAGAAGCACGATGGGCACGAGCAGGCAGCACAACGCGACGATGATTTTGCTGAATATGCTCAGCTTGAACGGCATGGCGGCATCCCTCGCAAGAATTGCTAGATACTACCAATATTATCCTTTGACTGAACCCAGGACAATGCCCTTCACGAAGTATTTTTGAAGGAAGGGGTACACCATCAGAATCGGAAGCGCCCCGATGAAGATCTGCGACGCCTTGACCGTCCGGCTGGAGATGTTGGCCACATCCTCCGCCTTGATGCCGGCTTGAACGAAGTCCTCCTTGGCGATGACCGACTGCAGAAAGGTGGCCAGCGGGTAATCCTTGCGATTTTTCAAGTAAATCATGCCGTCGAACCACGAATTCCAATGGCCGACCATCTCGAACAAGCTGATGGTGGCGATCCCTGCCATGGATACGGGCAAAAAGACCCGGAATAGCGTGGTGAAATGCCCCGCTCCGTCAATCAATGCAGCCTCCTCCAGCTCCACCGGAACGGTACGGAAGAAGTTCATGAGCAGGATCAGCAGATACGCGCTGGCGGCACCCGGGATGACGAGGGCCCAGATCGTATTCAGAAGTCCCGTCTCTCTTACGACTAGATAAGTCGGGATAAGACCGCCCCCGAACAGCATGGTGAAGACGAAGAACCAGGCGTAAGCGGTGCGTCCGGCGAATTTCTGGTCCGTCTTGGACAGGGAATATGCGGCCAGCACCAGGACGATGATCGAGATGCCGGTACCCAGCACGGTACGTTCTACACCGATGCACAACGCGCGGATGAAATTCACATTGCCCAAGGTCTGCTCATAAGCATCCGTCGTGAAGCCGACGGGCCAGAAGTTGACGATATTGGCTGTGGCGGCGGCCCTAGAGCTTAGGGACACGGCGAACACATGCCATACGGGCATAATGCACAGCAGTCCGATCAATCCTAAGATCAGGTAGTTGAATACGGTGAAAATCTTATATGCCCTGGAACGGTAGAGCATGGCGTTCGGACCTCCTCTAGAAGATGCGGTAATCGGCCACCTTGTACAAGATCCGGTAGCTGGTCACGACGAGCACGAAGCCAATGACGGATTTGAACAGACCGACGGCCGTAGCGAAACCGAACTGACCGCCGACCAGCCCCGACCGATAGACGAAGGTATCGATGATGTCGCCGGATTCATAGACCAGGGGATTGTACAGATTGTAGATTTGGTCGAAGCCCGCATTCAGGACACGGCCCAAGGCCAGCGTAGCCACGACGGTGAAGATGGGCCCGATGGCCGGAAGCGTAATATGGATCATCTGCTTCCAACGGTTGGCTCCGTCGATCTCCGCCGCTTCGTAGAGATTGGGGTTGACGCCGGCCAAGGCGGACAGGAAGACGATGGCGGCGAAGCCGAATTCCTTCCATACATCGGTGATGACCAAGGTGGGACGGAACCAATGGTTACTCCCGAGGAAGAAGATGGGGTCGACGCCGAACATGCTCAGGAACCGGTTCACGATGCCCCCTTGGACCGATAGAAGGTCGATGAAGATGCCACCCAGAATGACCCAGGACAGGAAGTGGGGCATATAGACCAGCGTTTGGACCACCCGCTTGAAGGTGACCTTGGCCACCTCGTTCAGCAGCAGAGCGAAGATGACGGGAACGAACAGGTTGGTCACCGTCTTCGAAACGGCGATAATCAAGGTGTTCCAGATGATCTGGGTGGTGTCGGGGAAGGAGAAGAAATACCGGAAATGGTCCATTCCGACCCATTCCGATTTCCAGATCCCGAGCCACGGCTTGTAATCCTTAAAGGCGATGACGACTCCGAACATAGGAATATAGTGGAAGACGATACTGATCAACATGGCCGGAAGCAAAAATAGATGGAGAGGCCACGTTCTGCTCCAGTAGGAGATCCACTTGCAGAACCCGGACCTTGCCCGGACCGGTTCCTGCATGCTGATCACTCCGGTTTCTCTCATCGCTGCACTCCTTTCACCGCGGCGCCGGGGCATTCGAGATGTGACGATCCGTCCCCGGGCCGCGGATTCTATTTATTTTTTCATGCCCGCATACCATTGGTTCACTTCTTCGGTGACCTTGTCTCCGCCATTCGCCTTCCATTCCTTCACGAAATCGTCGAAGTATTCCACCGGTTTGTCCCCGTAGATGATCTTGAGATAAGCCTCCGATTCCAGCTTGGTCAGGAGTGAACCCTTGGACTGCATCGTCTCGGTATAGGTGCCTGTAAAGGTATTGATCTTATCCGCATCGGGCTGGGACAAGCGTACGACCCCTGCTTCCAGCTGGGTCTTGGTCAAGTTCCTCACCCGGTCCTCCGCTGCGTTGGCCGGCTTGGCGTTGGGATCGGCGGCGAATTTCGGATAACCCGGATCCCCCAGGTAAGGAACGGTAGGAACGTATCCTCCGAGCAGGGAGAAGACGGCGAACCTCATTTCCATTTCTTTCCCGCTGGCGAGAGGCCACTTTTCTTGAGGCACTCCCTTCTCCTTGAAGCCGTTCTTGATGATCTTGCCGTCGTGCTTCACGTAATCGTACCCTTCGAAGTAGCCGTCTGCGAATTTCGGGTCGTAGTAGGGATCGCTCGGCCCGAATTGCCGGGCATACATTTTGTTCAGATAGGCAAACCAGGCGTCGATGTGCTTGAAGTCCTTGCTGAATACGGTTACGCCGACAAAAGGCTGGATTACGCGTCCGTACTTGCCTTCGGGACCCACCGGGATCGGGTAGGCTTTCCATACGGCGTTGGGGTTGTTCTTCACCGTATCCTCCAGTGGCCATTGGCCCATCCAGTTGGGACCGAAGAGTGCTCCCGCCTGCCCCTTCACTGCCGGCTCCACCGCCTTCATCGCATCCTTGATGGCGGCTTCGGGATCCATGTATCCGTTCTTCTTCCAACGGGCCATGGTTTCCAGGAACGGCTTGGCATTGGAATCTATGGCGGTGTGGATCACCTTGCCGTTTTTGTCCGGTGACCACCAGTTGGTGATTCCGCTGAAGAACGGGGCCATATAACCTGTGAAGGCGCCGAAGATGGGATCCGCACTGGCCATCCACGTATACATGCCATCCTTCAGCGACACGGCCAGTCCGAAGGTGTCCTGCTTGCCGTTGCCGTCGGGATCTTGTTTGGTGAACGCTTCCAATACTTTGTCTAATTCGGCAATGGTCTTGGGTGCCGTTAGGTTCAGCCTCTTCAGCCAATCCTCCCGTAGCCACATGACCCCGCCTTCATCAGCCGTCTGAAACTTGGGAATCCCGTATATCTTCCCGTTCACCGTTATCCCATTCATAGCCTGAGGGTACTTGTCGAAGAGCGCCTTCAGATTAGGAGACGCATATTTCTCGATGGCATCGTTCAAGGGCATCAGCTTGCCCGCATTGATCAAGTCTCCGATGGCGGAACCGTTGAAGACATCGGGCAGCTTCTCGCCGCTTGCCAAGAGGAGCCGGATCTTCGTATCGTAATCCGTCTGCTTGCCAACGATGAAATCGAACTTCACCTCGATCCCCATACTTTCCTTCAGCCACTTGGTGAATACGTTGTTCTCCATGGTCTCGCCCGGCTTGAAGGCATTATCCCGCTGCTCCTCAATGATGGCCGTGGTAATCGTGACCGGCGGATCGAACTTTTTCTTCGCCTGCTGCGCATGGTCCACAGGCTGGACCGATGCCTTCGGCGATACGGATGCACTGCTTGCGGCTTCGTCCGCATCGTCCGACGAGCATGCCGCCAGGATCGTGGTACACCCCAATACGAATGCTGCAGGACCGAGAAGGAATCTCTTCTTGCTTCGATGCACGTTCATCCCCCCAAAGATTGGTGTCCTTTCTATTTTCATTATAAGACTGGGCGGAATTGACAGATATACAACAGTTTTAAGATTTCCCACAAAAAACGAGGACGTACAAAAAAAAGAAGTCCCATGCGGCTCATCGCCACACAGGACTTCTTGGTCAATCGCTTCATATGAGTTCCCACGAAGGGGCTACAATCAAAGAGTGCGGAGAGTGGGACTTGAACCCACACGGTGGTCACCCACCCCAGGATTTTAAGTCCTGTGCGTCTGCCGATTCCGCCATCCCCGCATGGATGGGCTTGTCCGTGTTGTCTGGACCAGCTGATATGGGCCCTGAGGGACTCGAACCCCCGACCAATCGGTTATGAGCCGACCGCTCTAACCAACTGAGCTAAGGGCCCGGGCAAAAAAAAAATATTGCGGGGGCAGGATTTGAACCTGCGGCCTTCGGGTTATGAGCCCGACGAGCTACCGGGCTGCTCCACCCCGCGTCGTTAGTATCCATTGCCGCTTACAGCGACAAAAGTAAATATACCAGAAGCCCTGTTGTCCAGTCAAGGTTTTTTTCTAGAAAGTTTTTTTGGGGGAGCGGTCCGTGACGCGGCCGGTCAGTCGACCATCCTGTAACGGACCCCGAACCGCCCTTTCTTCGAACGGTACACTTCGACGGATTGGGGGCACTCGTACCCATAGATCCACCAATCCTCCTCCATCCGCTTGGCCAAACAGCCGGCTTGGAATTTGCTCTCATAAAGCTTTGCCCAATAAACCCAATCCATCCTTCGGTTGCTCCTTCCCTCGGTTCGGTGATCTTATTTTTTACCGAATGCGCGTTTTTATTTCCTCCACACAAAAAAGCTTCTCCGGCCGGGAGAAGCTTCATACCTGTTAAGGACCGCGTTTTTTCCGTACGGAAATTGTTCAGCCTGTCTGCTCCTTGCCCAGCATAGGCGGAGGAAGTCTCCGGTGCTCCTGTCCGTCCTCCGAGTCCCGAAGACGGTGAGCGATCCGGCTGGCCGCCGACGCGGCAATGCTGGCAACCAGATCGTCCAGGAAGGTGTGCACCTTGCCTCCGTTCTTGGTATCCAAATTTCGGATGATGCCGATCTTGTTCTTGTCCAGATAACCGAAGGTGGTCACGGCGATGCTGCCGTAACCGAGGACGGCTCCCAGAGCAAGCGTTTCGTCGCAGCCGAACAAGCCTTCGTCCGATTCGACGATGGTCTGAAGCGGCTCCGACAGGAGCTTCCTCTCGGCCAGCACGTCCAGCTCCACGCCCACCAGAATGGCGTGCTGGAGCTCGCGCTTTTCCAATACCCGCAATACGCTGTCGAGACAAACTTCCTTCGAGAGATTCGGATGGTAAGGAACCTGCAGCTCATAGACGATGTCCGCAATCGCATCCAACGTCACACCCCGCTGCTCCAACAGCCGCACCGCCGCGGCTTTAACCACCCTGCTGTGAATGCGATCTTCCATCCCCATCTCCCCTTTCCCCTACAGTATATTAGGGAAAGTCAGGACTCGTACCCGATGGCGTCAAAATAATATTCCACCGCTTTTTCATAATCGTTGTTCTTCTCGGCTTCCATCCCCGCATCCACCAGCGCGCGGTCCAAGACAGGCGCCAGCTCCATGGCTTTGCGGAGGTGGAGCAAAGCGTTCGCCACATCGCTCTTGTGCAGGTGGAACCAGCCCAAGTGCTGATAAATCTTGGCCAGCTGCTCCTGCCCGGCGTTCATGCTTCTCAGCTTATGCAGAATCTCCTCCGCCCGTTCGATGGCTTCCAGGATGAAGCCTTGTCCGAAACGGCATTGGGCGATCAAGAGCGATATCTCCTCCCGCAGAAACTCCAGCTCCGGCACATTCGCATACTCATTCCGGGCGATCCAGAGCATATTCTCCGCTTGATCATACTTCAACTCTTCCATCAGCAGGTCCGCCAGCTCCATGCAGCCCCGGATTCTCGCAGCCTCCTGGTCCGGATCACCGGATTTCTCCGCTGTGGCTACGCTCTCCAAGAGGACGCGCCCTTCCTTCTCTTTGCCGGATGAGAGCAGGGCCGAAGCTATGGCCAAGCGTGCGCTCAGATCCGAGCGGGCCACATCGCACAGGAAGGCTTGATCCCGGTCGAACCAGGGCTTAATGGTTTGCAGCAAATAGTTCAGTTCTTGTTCAGCTATCGGTTCCATCGATGGGTTCTCTCCTTTGGCATTCCGTATGGCAGGACTCCAGACTACCCCCATTATAATCCAATCCGTCCCGGAAAAGAAGAACCGGCCCCGTGAAGGGCCGGCGGTAGCGTTATTCGAAGTCCTTAGTCCCTTACCCCGCTGCCGGAACAGCCATGACATTGCCGCCGTTCATATTCGGGTTGTCCTTCATCTGCTGCAGCATCACGTCACCCTTGGTTTGCCAAGACTTCAATGCCTCGCGGATGGACTTGTTCCCCTTCACTGCGTCCATATACTCCGTGCGGCCGAGATCATACACTTGGAAGATGTACGGCTTTTCCCGGTAAATCTTGTACATCTCATTCGGATTATCCAAGAGGGGCTTCACATTCAAGAAAGCTTCCATATGCAAGTCGGAGCCTTCCTTGGGCTTAATGTATTTCTTGCGGGAGACCATCTGGTAATTGTTCTTGCCCTTGGCACGGGCCCAGTCTTCGCCGTTGATGAATTTCAGGAATTTCCAGGCGTCCGCCGCGTTGCCTGCTTTGGCATTGATGCCCATCACTCCGTTCAGGCCGATGTTCGCGACCACCCCAGGCTGCTCCGGATGGCTCGGCATGGTGACGGCGTTATACTCGACGGGAGTGAAGTTCTTGTAATTGGCTGCATTCTTGTTCGCATTGTCAATCTGGCTCAGCTCGCCGTACTGCATGATGGACATGGCCAGACGTCCGGACAAAAAGTCATGATAAGCGAAGGGATTATCCTCCGACGGCTGCCTGAGCTTCATGCTTTCCGGATTATTGTAATCCGGCTGTCCGGGAATCACCTTATCCTTCTCCAGCTGGATCAGCGTCGCCCATACCTTCTCCCACTGATCGGAATCCACCAGCAGCTTCTCCCCCTTCTCATCGAAGGTCTGAAGCCCCAACGGACCGGCGTAGATTTGGGAGGCGCTCATGAAATCCGCATACCCTTGGGAGAAAAAGTTGAAGCCGTACACCCGCTTGTCGCCTTCCCCGGTGCTGACTCTTCGGGCCAGATCAAAGACCTGATCCCAGGTCATGTTGTCGGTCGGGTACGGAACCCCAGCCTGATCGAACATCTTGCGGTTGTAGATTAACGCGGAAGAGGAGAAGGTCGGGGACAGCGCATAGAGCTTCCCGTCGGTGCTGGCGCTCTTCAAACCGTCCATAACCGCCGGCACGATATCCGAGGTGTCGAATTTCTCCTTGGAGATCCGCGCATCCAACGGCTCCAGAAGGTTCTCCTCCACCAGCTCCCTCATCTCCGTCAGATTGAACATGACCACATCCGGTGGGTTCTCCCCCGCCATAATCTCCTTCAGCTTGACGAAGGGGTCCTGCATCTTCTCCCCTTCCTTCAGCCCGATCCCCATCCTCATACGATTGTCCGAGGTGGGGATGTACTCAATCTTAATGTTGGGATTGGCGAACTCGAAGATCTCCGTGAACTGCTGCCGGAAATATTCCCCTTCATCCCCGTAATCCATGGAAGTGGCGACACGGAGCACCCGCTCGCTCTTATCGTCTTCGGAATCGCTCTTCGTACAGGCCATCGTCGTTGGAACCAGCATGGTCAACGTCAAAGCCACCGGTATGATCTTCCTCTTCATCTCTCTAGGTCTCCCTTCGTATGGTCAATCCCCTTAATGGTCTTGCTCGGCTCCAATCTGCTTCGGAGCGCGGATGACGATCCGGTCCCCCTCAAACTCCATGGAGGCCTTGCCCGAGATCCCCAGCGCTTCCAAATACCCGCGGGGGACCTGCAGCCGCCCCGCACGGTCCAGCACCACATACTCCTCGTGGGCGTCCTTGATGCTTCCCGACCCTGATCCTGCAGCAGTAAGATCAAGGCTGGGATTGCGCTTGACGAATTCGGTGCTGGTCATCCCGTCCCGGATTGCCACCACCCGGTCCACCTTACTGGCCAGCGACATATCATGGGTGACGATGACGATGGTCAGAGAGAGCTCCCGGTTCAGCTGCCGGAATATGCCCATGATCCGGTCGGAGGTCTCCGTATCCACAGATCCCGTCGGCTCGTCGGCCAGCAGCAGCGAGGGTCGATTCGCCAGTGAGATGGCAATGGCCACCCGCTGCTGCTCACCGCCGGAGAGCTGCTGCAGTTTATTCCGCATCCGGTCCTTCAAGCCCACCCATTCCAGCAGCTGCTTGGCATAGGCCCGGTCCACCTTCCCCGAGAGCATCATGGGCATCTCCACATTCTCGAGAGCGGAGAGGTAGGGCAGGAGGTTACGGGCGTTGTTCTGCCAGATGAAGCCGACCGTTTTGCGCTTGTATTCGACCAGCTGCTCGTCGGAGATCTTGAGCAAATCCCATTCCCCGACACGGACCTGCCCGGCCGAGGGCCGGTCCAATCCCCCCAGAATGTTCAGCAGGGTGGATTTACCGCTGCCGCTGTTGCCGATGATGGCCATCATCTCTCCGGGCTCCACCCGGATATTCAGCCCCTGGAGGGCCACCACTTCGATGTCATCCGTTTTGTAGATTTTGACCAATCCGTCACATTGGATCATGGCTTAGCGCTCCTCTCCCAGCTTGACGGCTTGATGAACCCGGAGCCGTCGGATATGAAGGAGCAGCAGCACCGCACCGGTGGCCATCATGACGAGTGTCACACCGTACAGCTGCATCGTGTCCTTCGCCTCGAACACCACCCGGAATGGAGGCACCTGCTTGCTCACATCCTCCGCCGTCTGGAGATACGGCAGGTACAGCGTGCTGGTCACCTTGCCGATGACGATTCCCAGACCGATGGATAGTCCTGCGGTGAACAGCTGCTCCAGAAGCAGCATTCCTGTCAGCTGCCTCCGCTTCAGTCCCATGGCCCTCAACACGCCGAATTGGACTACCCGGCTCGACAGCTGGAAGAACCAGTACAGCAGATACCCGATCAGCGAGATGAAGACGGATACGAGGAAGCCCAGACTCAGGATTCCGAACACTCCCCCGCGGGTAGGATGCTTGTTCTCCCCCGCCAGCTCGATCCGGACATCCTTCACCGCCTGGACCTCGATCTTGGAGCTCTCCAGCTTCTCCAGAAGCGGCACGGTCTTGGCGCCCGGCTTCATCTTGATCCATACGTCATAAGGCAGGATACCGGCTTGGTCGTAGATGTACTCCAGGTTCGCGATGACGAAGGGCCGTTCGTCCGGGTACTGGCTAGGCCAATAGGGAAGCAGCCCGACGATGACCAGCTCCAGGCTGGTCTGATTCACGGAGACGTTGAACAGATCTCCCGGCTTCAGCTGGTTCTTCTCGGCGAAGGACTTGGAGACCAGCGCCGCCTGCTCGTAGGAGCCCAACAAATTCAGATACTGGTACGGATGGGCCGGGAACAGGTCCTTGCGGAACCATCCCACCTTGGCAAAATCCACATTGTCGATGCCGTTCAGCATCGCCACGCCGAAGGACTTGCCGGAGGCGGTCAGATTCGCTTTGGTCTGCAGCACACGGGCCGCATGCTCGACGCCCGGGAGCTGCTTGAAGTTCTCGAAGGGCGGCTCCACATACCGGACCCGGGAAGGGGCGTCCGCTGCGGGAGTCCCGCCGCCAGGCGTTCCGCCGGTACCGGCTCCTCCACCGGCTCCTCCTTGGCCAGCTCCTTGCCCTTGTCCTTGTCCTTGTCCTTGTCCTTGTCCCTGGCTGGGCGTTTGGGCGGGCAGGTCGTCGGAGACATTTTCCCATACGGTGCTGATGATCACGTCACTTCCGAACCGGTACATGGTGCGCTCCGTGGAATTCAGATCGATGGTCCGGGCAGCCGAGGCATTGTACACTCCTAACCCTAACGTCAGGGTCAATAACAGCATCAGCGGATAATAGGATTTCGAGGAGCGGGATAATTGCGCCAGCGTCAGATAGATAGATACCGGGAAGAACGGGCGGCCGAGACGGTTCACCAGCTTCAAGAGCAGCGGGAATACCCTCAGGAACAGAAGTCCGAGTGCAAAGATCGTCAGGGCCGGCACGAAGAACAGCAAGGGGTGTACCTGCAGCTGGTCGGTTCCCAGTCCCGTCTGTTCGGCCAGCAGCTTCCGTTCCCGGAACAGCACCCAGCCGTAGGCAGCCGCCGCTAGCAGGGCCACATCCAGAAACCAGCGCTGCCAGAAGGGAGATCGGTCAGCCCGGGCCAATTGCTGCTTTAGCCCCACGATCGAGGAGCGGGCATAACGCACCGCCGGCACCAAGGTGGCGCCTATGGCCAACAGCACCGCGGCCAAGCCGTACAACAGGGTCTCCCCATGGAAGCCGACGGGGATGGACTTGCGGTCGACGAAGGTCAGGAATCCGTTGGCGGACCCGATGCTTTTGGCCATCACCCAGCCGATCGAGGGACCAAGCGCCATAGCGATCCCCCCCAGCAGCAAGCTCTCCAGGAGGTACATCCGGATGATCTGCCAGGTACTGCCCCCTCTCGACCGGATGACGGCAATGTCACTCCGCTGTCGCTCCAACGCCTGCCGGGCGTTCATGACGATGTAATACATGACCATGCCCAGCATGGGAGCGGCTAATGTGAAGAGCAGAATCTGCAATTGAAGGCTCATGCGCTTAAATTCATTCAGCAGGTCCAGAAACGACACATCCACCTTGGTATTCTTCAGCTTCTGGTACAAGGTGATGTCGAGGCGCTTCAGCTTCTTCTCGAGCGGGGCGATCATTCCTGTCTGAATCTCGCTTAGATCAAAGGCATAGTACCAGTTGGCCAGATTCAGGGGGATCGCTTTCCGTCCGATCAGTTCCTCCTGGAAAACCTTCTCATGGACCATAAAGGTGCCGAGAAGCCCTTCCATGCCTTGGAACCAATACGGATCCGTATCCTGAAGGGGCTTGAAGGCTCCGACCACCTTCAGCTTCAGAGGGGCAATGCCCTGCCCTCCGCTGACGGGATAGTTGAATTCGTCCCCGATGTGAAGATCATTGCGGAACATGGCCTCCTCCAGCACCATCACCTCAAGGGTTCCGCTGCCGGCCGAGGAAGCAAAGGGATGTCCGGCCGTCATCTCCACCTTCTCCTCCAGACCTTGCATGGCGGATAAGGACATCTGGCGCCGCTTGCCCGGATCGCTCTTCGACGGGTCGACGGGGGTGACTTGGCTTCCCCGGATGGACATCACCCAGGATGCTGCGGTATAGGGCAAGCCGATCTCATCGGGCACCTCGTCCCGAATAAACCGGTCCAGCTCCTTAACCTCCTCCGGCTTCGCCCGGTCCGACCCCGCCGCCTGATACCGGAGAATCAGCGAGCCAGCCGGCAGCCCCTCGCTTCTCTCCGTCAGCGTGCGGGCCACCACCCGCTTCAGTGCGCCGTCGGCATACATCGGAATGCTGGTCGCAAAGGCTACAGCGACGATCAAGCCCGCCAGGGCGCTCACCGTAAGCCAGCGGGTATTCCACATTTTATGTAAGATAAACCGGAGCATCGCCATCGCTCATCGACCTACGACTTTCTGTCCGGATGCGAGCCCCTTCACAATCTCTACATCCGTGGAGGTCTGCATGCCGATCTCCACGTCGACTTCGCGCTTGACCCCTTTGTCGTCCACGACTTGGACGTAATTGCGGCCCGACATGCTCCGCAGTGCCGCCGCAGGGATCACCAGAGCGTTCTCCTTCTTCTGGACGATGACTTCCACGCTGAGCGGAGTTCCCCTGGACGCCTTCTCGGGAAGCTTCTCCAGCTCCACCTGCAGGAACTGATCCGGAGTCTCCGGCTGCCGCTGCTGCCCGGAGCCGTCAAATCCGCCGTAATAACCGCCGGGATTGTTGCCCCCTGCGGTCTTATTCGGATTCGGCAGCTGCTTGACCGTCCCCTTATACTGGCCCGCGGAGTTGATATCCACGTTGACCTCCATGCCGACGGCCACCTTCTTCAGATCCTCCTGGCTGACGGAGGCCGCCACGGTCAGCTGGCTTAAGTCCGCCACCGTCGCCACACCCTCGTAGGCCTTGCTCATATCTCCCTTTTTCTTGTACACGGCAACGACCTCGCCGGAGAAGGTAGCGGAGATCTTCGAACGGGAGATGGATTCCTCCAGCTTGACCAGCTCCTCCCGCTTCAGCTCGAAGCTGATCTTCGCCTGCTCCAGCTCGGCCGCACTCTTGTCCCCCGGGTTCCGCAGGAGCTCGATCATCTTCAGTTCTTCGCTGCGGCTCTCCAGCTTCTTCTGGCGGAGCTGGCTCTCCAGATCCGTGACATCCAGCTCCGCCACCAGCTGTCCGGCTTCCACCCGGTCACCGGTCTTGACATAGATCTCCTTGATCCGCTTGTTCTCCTCCAGGAAGTAAACGTCCTCCTCCTTCATGGACATCAGCTTCCCCGAGCCTCGGACCTTGCTGAAGAGCGTATCCTTCCGGACCGGGTACTCCGGCTTCTTGGACAGTTTCGGGGGATTGATGGTGGGCAATGCCTCCTCCGCCTCCTCCTGGGGCAGCAAGCCGCAGCCGGTCAAGCCGGCCAAGAGCACCAGCCCCACCATCCCGGCCAGCAGCACCTTCGGCTTAGGCGATCCCTTGGAACCGCCCGTCCGCCATTTCATAGACATGGTCCGCAACCTCCATTATCGTAGGATCGTGTGTCGTCATGCAGATGGTAACCCGCTCCTCCCGGACGATGTCCCGGAAGACGCCCATGACCTGGGCGCCCATCTGCGAATCCAGCTCGGCCGTCGGCTCATCCGCCAGCAGCAGCGACGGGCGGTGGGCAATCGCTTTGGCGATGGCCACCCGCTGCTGCTCGCCGCCGGACAGCTCGAAGGGACGGTGATGCATCCGTCCGGACAATCCGACGAGACTGAGACAATGGCGGACCCGCTCCTTCCATTGGTTCCTCGGCACCCCGGCCATCCGCAAGGAGAGCTCGACGTTCTCATAAGCGGACAAGAGCGGCAGCAAGGCATAGGATTGAAAAATAAAGCCGATCTCCCTGCGGCGGATCTCCGTCCTCTGCTCATCCGTCCATTCATGGAACGGATGGCCCTTGAACCATATGGTTCCGCGGTCAGGCTGATCGAGCCCTCCGATCAGATTCAGCAGCGTCGTCTTGCCGGAGCCGGATCTTCCCCGCAGCATGACCAGGCTGTTAGGGTGTAGGGTCATATCGATGCCCTTCAACACCTGAATGCGTCGGCCGGCGGTTTGGAAGCCGCGTTCGACCCCGCTAACTGTCAACAGAGGCTCCGTTTCTGACGGTTCAGCTCCTGGGGCGGCTCCGTCCGCACGGGCGGCGGGCGTTTTTTTTGGGAAGCTGGGCCATATCCCCATCCGTTCACTCTCCCTCTATCTGTCTCCTATACGATTAATAGACGTATCCAGCTGGAATTAAGTTACAAGAATGTCCAAAGATTTTTCTTCAATGGGGAATAGTAGAAAAAAACAAGAGGAGGAATCCGTATGGAACCGTTCGTACCCTCCGTCTGGCCGGAAGCGTTGGTCCCGGCTGCGGCCGAAGGCTGTGTCCGCTGCGCGCTGGCCGCACAGCGGAAGAGAATCATCTGGGGAGAGGGCAATCCGGAGGCACCGGTATACATCCTGCTGGACAACCCCGGGGCCAGAGAGACTCCGGAGGGCGAGGCCTTTGTGTGCGGAACCCGGCAAACGCTGCAGCAAGCCGCGCACGAAACCGGCTTCCGGCAGTCGGACCTGTTCGTCACTTATCTGCTGAAGTGCCGGCCTGTCCGCGCTTATGATAAAGAAACGGCAAGAGCCTCCTGCCTGCCGTATCTCGAGGATCAATTGGCCGCACGGAAGCCCAAATTGCTGTTCTGTATGGGGAATGTGGCGCTTCGCGCTTATTGCGGGGATACAGAGGCGGAGGTAAAGGGTCTGCGCGGGAAGCTTCATGAGATCGGCAGTCAGACCGTTGCCGTGACATATCATCCGCTTGCGGTCCGGAGACGTCCCAATTTGTATCCCCTTTTTCTGCAGGATTGGCAGTTGGTTAAGCTATTTTTGGAATGATTCGACAAAAAGTGGGAGTTAAGACTCATGTATAGCAGGAAATCGGATGCTATTCTTGAACTATATTGATGGATCGTTCAGGAAAAAGGCAACCTGAGCCGAAAGGTTCAGGGCGCAAAGCCACGGGTCTAAAGCACTAACCAGTGCCAAGATAGCCGGGTTACCCTTACGGTGCTGCGGACAGCGCCCCTAAGGGCAGCGACCGATTACACCGACAGGGGGAGCCACTGGAATGACCGAGCAACAGCTGATGGATGAAATGTTGGAATTGAAGAAAGAGAAGCACACCCTCACCATGGAGCTTATCGGCGGATGCGAGCACTGTGTCCGGATCTCTTCGAACCACGATTTTAAGACGCCGATTTATTGCGGCCGCTTCACCGGCCCGCTTCACCCCACTTGCTTGGATGTGAAGACTTGTCTGGCTTGCGGGGAATATAGGAAGAACATGCTGAAGATTCCGTCGTGATCGTTTCTCATGGAAGAAGCCTCCCCCTACTCACCATCTGATGAGTAGGGGGAGGCTTCTTCTGTTCCGGAGTGACGGGCTTACTGCTTCATCATCAGCAGGATCCCCACGGTCCCCGGTCCGCAGTGGCTGGAGATTACGCAGCCTGCATCGGTGACGATAACATTCGCGGAGCCGAGCTCCTGCTCCAGCCGCTCCTTCAGCCATTGCGCCGTATCCGGGGCCATGGAGTGGGTGACGAACACCCGGGTCCGGTCGATCCGGTCCCGATGCTCCAGCGCCCGGTCAAGCAGACCGGCGGCCGCCTTATCCATCCGGCCGCGAAGCTTCTCTGCCACGATCATCCGGCCGTCCGTCACCTTGATCACCGGATGGATGCGGAGCAGACTCCCGATGAACAATTGAGTGCCGCTGCACCTTCCACCCTTGTGCAGATAATCCAAGGTATCGATGACGAACTCCGCCTCCACCCGGGCAGTGTCTTCCCGAAGCCGGGCGGCCAGCTCCACGGCGGACGTCATGCCTTGGCGCACATAATCGGCGGCCTTCAGAACCGTCAAGCCGATGCCTGTGGAGAGATTACGGGAGTCGACCACCTGGACGGCGCCCTCCGGGAATTCCGCTGCGGCGATGCAGGCATTCTGGTACGTAGACGATAATTCCGATGAGATGCTGATATAAACGACGGAACAGCCGCTTGCAACCGCGGGCTGGAACACCTCGACAAAATCCGCCGGTGACGGCGCAGAGGTCCGGGGCAAGGAGCCCAGCTCCGCCACCCGGTCGTACAGCTGCCCGGTCGTAAGGTCTCTTCCGTCCCGGTAGGTGCGATCGTCGAACACCACATAAAGCGGAATGATCCGGATCCCATTCGCTTCGATCAGCTCCGGGGTCAAGTCGCAGGTGCTGTCCGCCATGATCTGTATGGTTGACATGTTACCTTCTCCTTCTGGATGAATATGCATGATTTCGTAGATAGCCATTGTAAGGAAATCATCCGACCCCTCCATTATAACGGCGCCATGTCAGCTTTGGGAAGACAAGCAGCGGCAAAATCTGGTCGAAGACGCAAGATGCCCCTAGAACTCCCCCTATCAGAGCCGGAGGTCCCCATATCGGGTATGAACCCGTCGAGGAATAGGTAACGGTTGCCAGAAGCGCTATTTGCCCGTTTGGAGGCATATTCACCTACTAACGGATGCTACAGCGCTTATATATGGGATGAGGATGGTCTGATCCCGCTTATTAAGCCAATAGCGCTCTACAGAACCGTTAGCCATCCAGACCTGCCTCGACAGGTAAAATAGCACCGCTCAGAACCGTTAGAAGAAGGTTGCGAGCGTCACAGGTATCGCAAAAGCGAACGCGTAAACGAACGCAAGCGCGATCGCTACTGCAACCACTACCGCACCCAACAACAAGCAAGCCGTATGCGAGCAGTAAACTGCTGGCCTGCGCCAAAGGCTTGCCCGATCGACCAATAAAAATAAAAAGCCCGCCACCATCCACGGTGACAGGCTTTCCTAGAAACAGATGCTTATTTGCCGAACGCCAGCGGGTCCTTCCGCCAGGACTGGAGGAGCTCCACGTCCTGCTCGCGGATACGGCCCAGCTTGACGGCCGTCTCGATGAGCGCGGAATAGTTGGACAGCGTGTGCAAGGGCATATTCCGCTCGCGGAACGCGGCCTCCGCCTGCTCCAGCTGGTAGGTGAAGATAGCCAGCACGCCCAGGGCATGTCCGCCGGCTTCGTTCACGGCCAGCGCTGCCTTCAGGGAGCTTCCGCCGGTGGAGATCAGGTCCTCGATAACCACGGTCTTGGCACCAGGCTTCAGAATTCCCTCGATCTGGTTCTGCTTGCCGTGGCCCTTAGCCTTGTCGCGGATGTAGATCATGGGCAGATTCAGCTTGTCCGCCACCCAGGCGGCATGGGGGATGCCCGCCGTTGCCGTGCCCGCGATCACCTCGGCATCCGGGTGAAGCTCGCGCACCAGAGCGGCGAAGCCCTCTGCGATCAGATTGCGGATCTCCGGGAACGACATGGTCAGCCGGTTGTCGCAATAGATCGGCGAGATGATGCCGGAGGTCCAGGTGAACGGCTGCTCCGGACGGAGTGCTACCGCTTCGATCTTAAGCAGCGCTTCGGCCACCTGTCCGGCCAATTGATCCAGCTTGCTCATCTTACGCATTCAGCTCCTCGAGTATGGATTCCAGGGCGGTACGGGGGTCGGCAGCCGCCGTAATGGGCCGTCCGATCACCACATAGTCCGTCCCCTGGGCAAAAGCATCCCGCGGCGTCATCACGCGGGTCTGATCCCCCTGCTCGGCTCCGGCGGGGCGGATGCCCGGCGTCACCGTGGCGAAGCCCGCGCCGAGCGCGGACTTGATGGCCGTGACCTCCAGCGGGGAGGCTACGACACCGTCCAGCCCGGCCGACTTCGCCAGGCCGGCGTACCGGAGCACCGTATCCTCGACGGTGCCGGGAATACCGAGCTCATCGTTCATCATAGCCTGACCGGTACTGGTCAGCTGGGTGACGGCGATGAGCATGGGCCTTGCCAGCGTGCCGCCGCTCCGGCCTGCGGCACGCTCCACCCCCTCGCGCGCGGCCAGCATGGCGGCGCGCCCGGCAGCCGCGTGGACGTTGAACATGTCCACGCCCAAGCGGGCGATGCTCTCCGCTCCGCCGGCTACCGTGTTGGGGATGTCATGCAGCTTCAGGTCCAGGAATACCTTGTACCCCTGGTCCTTCAGGCCGCGGACGAAGTCCGGACCCGCGGCGTAGAACAGCTGCATGCCCACCTTCATATAACACGGGATCCCCCGGAGAGCCTCCAACAGCCCCCGGGCCTGCTCCGCGTCCGGGAAATCCAGGGCCACCATGATGCGGCCCGCCATATCCGTACGTGTGATTCCGGCCATTCCGGCGCCTCCTTAGCTCAGAACCGCGTTGGCTGGCATAGGGCTGGAGGAGAAGTTGATCGCTTCCAGCGTATGCAGCAGTGCGCGGACCGTATCCAGGGAGGTCATACAGACGACGCCGTTCTCCACCGCTTCACGGCGGATCCGGAAGCCGTCGCGCTCCGGCGTCTTGCCCTTGGTCAAGGTGTTGACCACGAAGTGGGCTTCGCCGTTGCGGATCAGATCCAGAATGTTCGGGGAACCCTCGGACAGCTTGTTGACCCGCTTCACGCGGATGCCCGCATCCTCGAAGGCTTGGGCGGTGCCGCCGGTAGCCACGATCTCGTAGCCCATCTTGTAGAAGCCGCGGACGATGTCGATGGCTTCCGGCTTATCCTTGTCGGCGACGGTCACGATGAGTGCGCCGGTCGGAGGAATTTTCATGCCCGAGCCAACCAGGCCCTTGTATAGCGCCTTCGCGAAGTTGATATCCCGGCCCATGACTTCGCCGGTGGATTTCATTTCCGGCCCCAGGGTGGTGTCGACGCGGCGCAGCTTGGCGAAGGAGAACACCGGCACCTTGACGGAGACGAATTCGTCCTCCGGCCACAGGCCTTCCGAGTAGCCCAGCTCAGCCAGCTTCTGCCCCATGATGACCCGGGTGGCCACATTGGCCATCGGAATCTTGGTAACCTTGGAGAGGAACGGCACCGTACGGGAGGACCGCGGATTCACCTCGATGACGTACACCTGCTCCTTATAGATGACGAACTGGATGTTGACCAGACCGACCACGTTCAAGCCTTTGGCGATGCGGATGGTAATGTCCACGATCTCCTGCTTCAGTGCGTCGGACAGAGATTGCGGCGGATACACCGCGATGGAGTCGCCGGAGTGGACGCCAGCGCGCTCCACATGCTCCATGATGCCCGGGATCAGTACGGTCTCCCCGTCGCAGATGGCGTCGACCTCCACTTCCTTGCCCAGCATGTAGCGGTCGATCAGAACCGGATGCTCCGGGTTGATCTTCACAGCGTATTCCATATAGCTCAGCAGCTCTTTATCCGAATAGACGATCTCCATGGCGCGGCCGCCCAGGACGTAAGACGGACGGACCAGCACCGGATAGCCGAACTGGGAGGCCACACCCACCGCATCGTCCACGGAGGTAACGGTGCCGCCCGGAGGCTGGGCGATGTTCAAGGAGCGGAGCAGCGCTTCGAACTTCTTGCGGTCCTCGGCCGTGTCGATGCTCTCCAGGTCGGAGCCCAGGATGCGAACGCCGGCTTTGGACAGCGGAGCGGCCAGGTTGATGGCGGTCTGCCCGCCGAACTGCACGATGACCCCGATGGGCTTCTCGCGCTCGATGACGTTCATGACATCCTCGAAGAACAGCGGCTCGAAGTACAGACGGTCCGAGGTATTGAAGTCCGTAGAGACGGTCTCCGGGTTATTGTTGATGATGACAGCCTCATAGCCGGCTTCCTGGATCGCCCATACGGCATGCACCGTGGAGTAGTCGAACTCGATGCCTTGGCCGATCCGGATCGGACCGGAGCCCAGCACAATGACCTTCTCCTTGGCGCTCTCGGTCACCTCGTCCTCCGTCTCATAGGTGGAGTAATAATACGGCGTGGTAGCCTCGAACTCAGCGGCGCAGGTGTCAACCATCTTGTACACCGGCTTCAGGTTCAGGTTCAGGCGAAGCGTGCGGATGTCCGCTTCCTTGGTATAGGTGGAGAGTCCCGCAGCGGTGCGGATCTCGGCAATGGCGCGGTCAGTGAAGCCCATGCGCTTGGTCTCCAGCAGGAGCTCCGGGGTGAGCTCGGGCTGAGCGATCTGCTCCTCGAAGCGGATCATATTCTGCAGCTTGTGCAGGAACCACCAGTCGATCTTGGTCAGCTCCTGGATCTGCTCCAGCGTATAGCCTCTGCGGTACGCTTCGGCGATCAGGAACATGCGCTCGTCGTCGGGGCGGCGCAGACGCTGCTCCAACGCTTCGTTCTCCAGCGCATCGGTACCCTTCAGGAACAGGCGGTGCACGCCGATCTCCAGGGAACGGATCGCCTTGTGCATGGACTCCTCGAAGGTCCGGCCGATGGCCATGACTTCACCGGTGGCCTTCATCTGGGTGCCCAGCTTCCGGTTGGCCGCCGTGAACTTATCGAAGGGCCAGCGCGGAATCTTCGATACGATGTAGTCCAGAGTCGGCTCGAAGCAGGCGTAGGTTTGGCCCGTAACCGGGTTCACCAGCTCGTCGAGGGTATAGCCGATGGCAATCTTGGCTGCCATCTTGGCAATCGGGTAGCCGGTGGCCTTGGAGGCCAGGGCCGAGGAACGGCTAACACGCGGGTTAACCTCAATGACGTAATATTGGAAGCTGTGCGGATCGAGAGCGAATTGCACGTTGCAGCCGCCTTCGATGTTCAGCGCACGGATGATCTTGAGCGAGGCGGAGCGGAGCATCTGGTACTCGCGGTCCGACAGGGTCTGGCTCGGCGCTACGACGATGGAGTCGCCGGTATGGACGCCGACCGGATCGAAGTTCTCCATGTTGCACACGACGATACAGTTGTCGTTGGCGTCGCGCATGACCTCGTACTCGACTTCCTTCATGCCGGCGATGCTCTTCTCCACCAGACATTGGCCGATGGGGCTGTAGCGGATGCCGGAGCTGACGATCTCGATGAGCTCCTCTTCATTCGCGCAGATGCCGCCGCCGGTGCCGCCCAGGGTGTAAGCCGGACGGATGATGATCGGGTAGCCGATCTCGTTGGCGAAGTCCACCGCTTCCTTCACGGTCGTGACGATGGCGCTGTCCGGAACCGGCTGCTCCAGCTCCCGCATCAGATCGCGGAACAGATCCCGGTCCTCCGCCTTCTCGATGGCGGTCAGCTGGGTGCCGAGGAGCTTCACATTCTCGCGCTCCAGGACGCCGGCCTTGGCCAGTGCCACGGCCATGTTCAAGCCGGTCTGTCCGCCCAGGGTCGGCAGCAGGCCATCCGGCTTCTCGGTGCGGATAATATTGGTGACGAACTCCAGCGTGATGGGTTCGATGTAGACCTTGTCGGCCATGTTGGTGTCGGTCATGATGGTGGCCGGGTTGGAGTTGATCAGGACCACCTCCATCCCCTCTTCCTTCAGAGCCTGGCAGGCCTGGGTGCCGGCATAGTCGAATTCCGCCGCTTGACCGATGACAATGGGACCGGAGCCGATCACGAGAATTTTCTTGAGCGAGTTATTTTTGGGCATATTGGAACTCTCCTTTCGGTGCGGTGGCGGATTGCTTCGCTTGGCTTGCGGCCAGCATCACGGACTGCTGCGGAAGATAAGGCTTGGATGCCTTAAAGTCGCGGATCATATCCAGGAACTCGTCGAACAAGTAGCTGGAGTCAAAAGGCCCCGGCGCCGCTTCCGGATGGTACTGGACCGAGAAGGCGGGGTACTGCTTATGACGCAGACCCTCGATGGTCTTGTCGTTGTTGTTGATGTGGGTCACTTCCAGCTCCGTGCCGGCGACGGAATCCTCGCGGACCGTATAGCCGTGGTTCTGGGAGGTGATGTAGCAGCGGCCGCTCTTCAGATCCTTGACTGGATGGTTGCCGCCGCGGTGACCGAACTTCAGCTTCTCCGTGTCGGCACCTGAAGCCAGTGCGAACAGCTGGTGGCCCAGGCAGATGCCGAAGATCGGCAGCTCGCCTAACAGCTCCGCGATCATCTCGGCCGCGTGGGGCACATCCTTGGGGTCCCCGGGGCCGTTGGAGAGAAGTACGCCGTCCGGGCACAATCGGCGGATCTGTTCGGCCGTTGCGGTGTGCGGCACGACAACCACGTCGCAGCCGCGCTTGGTCAGGTCCCGGATGATGCCGCTCTTGGAGCCGAAGTCGACGACGACGACACGCTCCTTGGTGCCGGGGCAGCCGAATACGCTCTTTGTGGACACCCGGTCCACTTGATCGCGAAGCAGGGAGGAGCCGTTCAGACGCTCCTTCAGCTCTTCGATGGGTGCGTTGGAGGTGGTCAGAATGCCCTTCATGGTGCCGTGATGGCGGAGAATACGGGTCAGCATCCGGGTATCGATGCCGCTTATGCCCACAATGCCATATTCCTTCAGCAGGCTGTCCAGAGTGTACTGGGCGCGCCAGTTGCTGGGAGTGTCCTCATGCTGGCGCACGACGAAGCCGTGGATGAACGGACGCATGGACTCGAAGTCGTCCCGGATGATTCCGTAGTTGCCGATGAGCGGGTACGTCATGGTGACGATTTGTCCGCAATAGGAAGGGTCCGAGAGAACCTCTTGATAGCCTGTGATTCCGGTATTGAAGACAACCTCACCTGTGGACTCGCCATCGGCGCCGAACGCTTTGCCTGTGAACAGCGTGCCGTCTTCCAAAAGCAATCTTGCCTGTGCCTGCATGCTTGTATCGCTCCTTTTTTTCAGTCAATTAAGTACAGGGTCTATCTTCTTGCCTCTATGGGGTCATTCTAGGATTAAGCTCTAGTAAAGGATTGACGCGTTAAAGCCCGTCGCTCCATGAGGTCTGCCGTCAGCCCTCAAAGCCGGCATCCTGCCACACCTTGCGGCCCGCCACCAGGGTCAGAACCGGCCAGCCCTTCAGGCTCCAGCCCGTGAACGGGGTGTTGCGGCTCTTGGACAGGAATTCCTCCGGGTCCACCGCCTTCTCGGATTCCAGGTCCACCAGGGTCAGGTCCGCCGGACGCCCTTCCTCCAGCCGGCCTTGGGCCAGACCGAATACCTCCGCCGGCTTCTCGGTCATTCGGGACAGAAGGAATTCCAGCGTCCAGCGCCCGGTCTCGACGAACTTGCTGTACAAGAGCGGGAAGGCGGTCTCGAAGCCGACGATGCCGAAGGGGGCCAGCTGCATGCCCTTGGCTTTCTCCTCCGGACTGTGCGGCGCGTGATCCGTGACGATCATATCCAGGGTGCCGTCCTCCAGCCCTTCGATCACGGCCTGAACATCACGGAGCGTCCGCAGCGGCGGGTTCATCTTCCAGTTGGCGTCCATGCTGTCCGGAATGTCCTCGTCGGAGAGGATCAAGTGATGGGGGCAGACCTCGGCGGTCACGCGGATGCCGATGGCCTTGGCCTGGCGGATCAAGCGGACGGACTGCTCGGTGCTGACGTGGCAGACGTGGTAATGGCAGCCGGTGGCTTCGGACAGCAGGATGTCGCGTCCCACGTGAATGGCTTCCGACTCATTCGGGATACCCTTCAGACCGTGCTTCCGGGCGAAGGCTCCCTCGGATACGGCGGCGCCCTCCACCAGCGTATTGTCCTCGCAGTGGGCCACGATCGGCAGTCCCACTTCCTTGGCTCTTGCCATGGCGTCCTTCATCATCTGAGCACTCTGCACGCCTACCCCATCATCGGTGAAGCCGATGGCGCCGGCTTCCTTCAAGGCGGTGAAGTCCGTCAGCTCCCGGCCCAGCTCCTGCTTGGTAATGCCGCCGTAGGGCAGCACCCGGACGCCGCAGCCTTCCGTCTGTGCTTTATCCAGGATCAGCTTGATCGTCTCCGGCGTATCAATGACCGGCCGCGTGTTCGGCATGCAGGCGATGGTGGTGAAACCGCCTCTTGCCGCCGATCGGGTTCCGGTTGCGATGGTTTCCTTATGCTCGAACCCCGGCTCCCGGAGGTGAACATGCATGTCGATAAATCCGGCGGAGACCAGGCAGCCCTTGGCGTCCACGATTTCATGACCGTCGGTGTTGTCCGGCCATCCTCCGTTGGAGGCGTCCGCGATTTTCTTGATGATGCCGTCCTCGACCAGAATATGCACCGGCTTCCGCTCGTTGTCACCGGCGGACATGCTTCCGTTCAAGATCCATGTTCCCATCGTACTACCTCCACTAATGTGATGTATTAACTCAAGGCCCGCTCGATAACCGCCATGCGGATCGGCACACCATTGGACATTTGGCTGAAAATCTTGGAGCGATCGCACTCGACCAGCTCATCGTCAATTTCTACGTTCCGGTTCACCGGCGCCGGATGCATGATGATGGCGTGCTTCGGCATGCGGGAGGCCCGCTCTACGGTCAGGCCGTATTGCTCCCGGTATTCCTCGGAGGACTTGAACAGCCCGTCCTCATGCCGTTCCAGCTGAACCCGGAGCATCATAACCACATCGGCTTGGAGCGCTTCCTCCATAGTCACATAAGGCGCATATTCGGCCAGCTCAGGCGCCTGCATATTGGAGGGAGCGCAGAATCTCACCTTGGCTCCTACCGTTTGCAAGCCCCACAGGTTGGACCGGGCCACCCGGCTGTGCTTGATATCGCCGATGATGGAGACCGTCAGGCCTCGGAGCTCGCCGAATTGCTTCTTCATCGTATAGAAGTCCAGGAGAGCCTGGGTTGGATGCTCGTTGTTGCCGTCTCCGGCGTTAATCAAGGGAATCTTCACCTTCTCAGCAAGCTGCTGCAGCACGCCGTTCGGCTTCAGCCGCACGATACCCGCATCGATGCCCATGGATTCCAAGGTCCGAACCGTATCGTAGATCGATTCGCCCTTCTGGACGCTGGATACCGCTGCAGCGAAGTTCAGGACTTGCGCCCCCAGCCGCTTCTGGGCCATCTCGAAGGAGAATCGGGTCCGGGTGCTGTTCTCGAAGAACATGTTGGCCACGAACTTGCCTTGCAGGGAAGAGGTAACCTTGGCGGGATATTGCTCCCACCAGGCCGCCCGGTTCAGGATCCCGTGGATCTCTTCGGAAGAGACGCCCTTTAAGCCAAGCAGGTGCTTGTCGGTGCTCACTTGTATCATGATTGCTGCCTCCTTAGGATGATCACTTGGTCGATGCCGTCCACTTCTTCGAGCTTGACTTCCACGGATTCCAGTCTGGACGTCGGTACGTTCTTCCCTACATAATCCGGACGGATCGGAAGCTCCCGGTGCCCCCGGTCCACCAGTACCGCCAGCTGGATCATCTCCGGCCGGCCGCAGTCCATCAGGGCGTCCATTGCCGCCCGCACCGTTCTGCCGGTAAAGAGCACGTCGTCGAAGAGCACTACCTTCTTGCCTTCGATGATCAGCGGTTCGTCTTGCGCAGCGACGCCCCGGGTTTCCTTCCGGTCGTCCCGATAGGAGGTCACATCCACCTCTCCGACGGGAACCGGCACGCCCTCGATCTCATGGATCCGTTCGGCGATACGCCTGGCCAGATAGATGCCTCGGGTCCGTATTCCGATCAGGATACAATTGTCGACCCCTTTATTCCGCTCCAGAATCTCATGCGCAATCCGGGTCAGTGCCCGCCGGATGGCGGTTTCGTCCAGCAGCACGTGCTCTTCCTGCATCTGCATGTCCCTTTTCCTCCTAATGTGCCCTGATGGGGGTGGAACTTTTCGGTATCCAGGTAAAAAAAAGAAACCCTTGCCCGGGTGGACAAGGGTTCCTGCGCAGGGTAGCCTGCGGAAGCACAGACCTTCGGCCTGCAGCCATCAGCTGCGGTTAAAAGTCTGTACTTCAATTCTCCGCCTGGAATACTCAGCGAGTATCGGTGGAGAGGGTCGATCACCTTGTCAGTCTCACGGGACTGTCCGTTAAAGGTGCTATTTGGTTAAAAGAATTATCCCACGTGAGGCAGGATGTGTCAACCCTGTTTCAGGTCTTTTCTGACAAAATCCCCTCCAGATCCTTCACCATCCGGCAAAGCCCGGGCTCCGCCACGAAGCCGATCACATCGCGGTTGATCCGAAGCATGGGGGCATTCATGGAATCGTTGTGGGTCCTAAGGTGCCGGGCTCCCTGGCGGATGGCGGTCCGGATACCCAGAAGCTTAAGCGCCAGCGCGATGCGGCGTCCCCGGTATTCCCGGTCCGTGCAGGTGTACTCATGGTACATGCTGCGGCTTTCTTCGTTCCACACGAGATGCACCAAGCCGACGAATCGGTCGCCGTCCGCGGCGATCAGGGCATTGTCAGGGGAGACCCCCGGCCCCTCCAAGGTCCATTCCCGCCATCGTGGAAAATCGGGGAAGCTTCCGTCATACCCCGGTATATCCGGATGGGTCTTCTTACAGAGCTCATAGAGCTTGCGCTCACTCTCCTCACCGGGGATGTCAGCCAGAGTGAAGAAACTGATGCCTACATTCTCCAATCCGTCTAGGATCCCCTCCAAGTCCGGGTCCGGCTGATAGGCCGTAAGATCCAGCTTGGATTCGAACATCCGACGCTCCTCGGTGAAGCTGCGATTCTCCGCAAACCGGATGGCCTCCGGATCATTTTCCTTCACCTGCTGAACCAAGCGGGAGGCGCCGATCTCAGTAGCCCACTGCTCGATACAGCCGTACAAGGTGCGCCCGATTCCCTGGTGCCGGTGCTCCGGCAGCACGATGACGGAATGCCACAGCTCTCCCGGCGCATTCCACGGCGCCCGGAACACGCCTCCGAATCCCACGATCTCCCCGCTCTCTTCGGAGACTGCCACCCACCTCCGGCGGTCGTGTCCTCCCAGCTTGCCGTTATCATTCCATAGATTTCCCTTCTCGGGAATCTTCCGGTCCTCTTCGACCAGAACCTCAGGCCGGACGGGATCCGCCTGCCAGCTGCTCAATACCCGGGCAACACCTTCATAGTCCCCGGGCACCTTCATCGGACGGATGCAATAAGTCATGTAATCTCTCCTCCGCGCTAATTTCCTGCTTCTGGAATGAATTATCGCATGTCTGGTCCTCTTTGGCTTGGGGAGGTTTGATTATAAGTGAAAACTCCGCCGGACCCGAGCCTTCGTGTCAGCTCCTCCGTGACGGCCTGAAGAATTTCACGGTGCATGCGCTGCGGCTGCGGAGCATGCTTGACCCAACGGATGACAGGAGAGAACAGCGTCACGTCCGAGAAGCTCGAATGTACGGCACCCGGCACAATCTGCATCTCGCCTCCTCCCTTCAGGACCTCGTCGCGCCTTCTCTCCAACTTTCGAATTTCCGATTGAAACGAAGAAACTGAAATTCCCGCCCTGGTCAGCGCTTCGGCATTTCCATCGGGGAGCCCCAGCCTGCGGGCCGATTCCGCCGTGCACAGCCATAGGAAGGATTGCCCCGGTCTTAAGCTGACCGGACCGGCTCCGTAGAAGGCGCCGTCCAGGCTGATCCCCGCCTTGAACCGGCTGTCTTTGCCCATAACGGCCAAAGCATTGTCCCCGCCGAAGGAATGCCCGATCACTGCAGTTCGTCCGGTATCCAGTCTGTGGTAAAAGCGGCTGCCGGGTGCTCCGTTATCCAGCTCCATCAGCCGGTTCAGGACAAATCTGTCGTCCTCGGACCATATCTCATCCACCAGCCGATTCCAAGCCGGGAGGTCCTCTTCCTTCGGCGACGGGTCCTGCAGGACCACGTGCCCGTCCGGAAAAACCGCCGCCGCGGCACCACCCGTATGATCGATGGAAGCCACCACATAGCCTTGGCTGGCTAGTCCGGTCACCAGGTAATGATAGGTGAAACGGAACCCGGGCCACCCATGAGACAGCAGCACGACGGGGAACCGGCCCGACTCGGGCAGCGTGGCCCCTTCGTAGGAGAATGTTTTTGTGTGATGAAGGTACGCAGAGAGAAATACGGGAGCCCTCTTCTCCTTCCAGAGCATTCGGGCCAACTGTTGTATACCTGGAATATATGGAGCTTCGTGATCGGAGGAGCGATGAATGGCGGGATACCAGATCTGTACCGCCAGCTCCCTCGGACGACTGCCGTCTCCTTCGGGGCGCTGCTCGTCCTTCCACCAGAAGGTCTCTGTTCCTACGGCATAAGGCCCCTCAGGCTTCTCCAATCGGGGTACAGGCAGGAGGAACGCAGAGGTGGCGGACAACAGAACCACTGGAAGAATCACCCGGTATGCCCATGATCCCGGATATGCACGTGCTTTGGGACCATGAATGGTCCGGCGGCGCAAGCCTTGCGCAAGACCCAGGATCGCTGCCAGGTAGAGTCCGCCGACCTGCCATCTCCATCCTTCGAGGACCGCTTGCAGCAGCATCGCCGCGAGGAGACCTCCCCTCCAGACCCACAGGAGAGGATGGATCATCCTCTGGGGAGCGGTGCGCCGCACAGCGGCGGCTCCGAATGGCAGCATCAGCAGGAGCCAAAGTACGGTCTCCCAGCACCTCATATCGACCTGCCGCCGGATCTTGTCAGAGTGGCTTTGCGTCTCTTGCCCCTTACTCTGCCGATCAGAAGAGAGATGTTGAGCATGACGGTTACCAGAGAGCTGCCTTGCGGATAGGCCAAGTACCGGGTCTCCCAGACCGGCTCGAACTTCTCTTTGTACTTGCGTATCCCCTTGAAGCGGTACCATGCGTTGACGTTCCGGAACACCCAACCCGCCAGCCGTTCCTCGCGAAAGGCATAAGGAAACTCGCCGACGCTGGACAGCGGGGCCATGCCGAGATTAAATCGTGTGAACCCTTGGCCCTTGGCCCATTCGAACAGCTTCATATACAGATAGTCCATAATACCATTGCCTGCATCCGGCTGGAAGCGGACCAGATCCACCGAGGCGGTAGATCCGTCATAGCCAGGCATGATGGTAGCAAAGGCGACGGCATTTCCCTCCGCCGTTCGTATGACGGCAACGGGAGCTCTCTCCATATAGTCAGGCTCGAACCAGCCCAGAGAAAACCCCTTTTCCCTCCGTTCTCCCAACCACTGTTCCGAGATGGATCGCAGCGACTCCTTGAGGGACTCTGTGAACGGCGGCTCCACCATGTCCAGGACATACCCTTCCCGTTCGTATCGGTTCCGCACCGCTCGAAGATCCGCTTTGCTTCTTCCCGTTAAGGTGAACTCCTGCAAGGAGACGAAGCCCTCCTCGCCCAGCTTGAAGAAGCGGTATCCGAACTCATGATACAAGGTCAAATACCGTGCGCTGATCTGGTACAAGACGGGATTCATCGCCCATTGATCCGCGAAGGTCCTAAATTCCCGCAGGGCCTCCTTCAACCCATATGGATTGCCGATCGGGTCTCCTAAGACAATCAGACTGTTCCGGTACCGTCCGTATGGGATGAGCACATCCCCGGCGTGAGACCAGAAGAAGCTCTTATCCCCCAGATACAGCAGGTGGGTCAACGGGTTTCCGGGATATCTAGCCAGAAGTTCGGACAACCGCTCATAATCCTCTTGGTTCGGCGGTGAATGGGGAGTTCCCTTGGGGCTGAGCCAGATCCAGAAGGTCAGAATCACCCAGGTTCCTGCGAATCCGACAACGGCGCTGCGCAGCAGCTCCCGGTCCTTCAAGAAGAAGGCGGCGGCCCACTTATGCCGTCCCAACCAATGACCCGGCGTTGGATTCAACAGATCTCCCAGTAAATAAAAGGCTCCGGCTACGCATGCCGTAAGAAGGATCCAATACACGACGGACCACCGGCTGTAGCTCCACCTCCTGCGGTAAAAGCGCGACCGGGAGATATAAAGCAGCAAGGCCACGGCACTTAGGAACAGGGCTTCCTCCACGTCCAAGCCCTTCAGAATGGAGAAGAAAGCGCCGATCCCCAGCATGACCAAGGTCAGGGTGTAAGCCCTTCGGAGCTTGTGCCAGATGCCTCTGGAGAGGGTGATGAGCAGCAATCCCATGATGACGGTGATTTGATGCGAGAATTTCATCGTCAGGGGGGTCACCCAATGATGAAGCAGCAGCATTCGGTCCAGGATTCCGGGAGTGGCGGCCGAGACCAAGAGGACCAATCCGGAGAACAGCACCAAGGAGGATAAGGCCCAGATCCCGATGTCTCCCAGCATGGCCAATTGGCCGGGCCACATCCATACTCTCTGCCATCCTAGATTCGTCTTGCTCCACAGATCCTGAGTGCGTCCGAGAAGAACTTCTCCTCTCGGCATCCAATCCCGGGCGGCCAGGAATAATCCGAAGATCCATGGGATGGCATAATAACAGACCCGAAAGAGCAAGAGGGCGGCCAGGGCATGATCCGGATGGGCTCCGTTCACGCTTAAGGCCACCATAAGCACCAGATCCAGGGTCCCGGCCCCTCCCGGAGCCAGGCTCAGGATACCTGCAGCTGCAGATAAGACGAACAGGCCCAGAACCACCGGCAAGCTCAATTCCAAGCCCACTATGGAAACCGATGCATAAAACGTCACGCCCGCCAACAGCCACTCCGCAAGGGAGACCAGTCCGGCGCCGGCGGCCAGCCGGAACGAGATCGTCCCCTGCTTGCGAAGCCATCCTCCAAAAGGCAGGGGCATGCCCGAGAACAAGATCAGATAGACCGGCCAGTAAAAGGACAGGAGCCAGACCCCGGCGGTAAGCCACGGGTATTCGTTCATCAAACTTCCAACCGGCAGCAGACCGGTTATGGATAATGTGCATAAGAACGATAAGCCGACCAGGGAAGACATGGAAAGGAGAAACAACAGCTGAAGCTGCTGCCCCAGCGGAATGCCCGATCGTTTGTAATAAAGCATCCGGATACCGGCTCCCGTAAAACCGCCGAAACCCATCACGTTGTTCGTTGTATTCGCAATCCAAGAGGCCCGGAGTAGCGGCTTCCAATTCATCTGAGTTCCTGTAGACCTCTGCCCCATCCGGAATATGGCATCATAACCGGCCATCGCCAATACGGCAACCATTCCTAAAAGGACCAGAGCCGCCAGCTGCCAAGCCGGCACACGGGACACCAGCATCATGGCTGCAGAGGGATGCAGCCCCTCAAATTCCGAACGCCCCTGGAAATACACGACCGTTACCGCCAGGATCGGCAATGCGACCTTCAGCGCTTTCGGTCCGTATAAAGCTGCGAGCGCACGCAGCCCTTCCTTCTTATGCGCATTCATACCCAACTTCTCCGCCTTCTCTCCGGGAATCAAAAACACGTTTCCAACAGGAAACGTGTCGACCGTCTGATGTTGAACAAGCTGCTCTATTTATCTATTAGATCTCGAAAAAGTCATCCCGCTCCACTTTACAGACCCGAAGAGCGAAGCTCTTGTACCATTCCGCCTTACCGCGGTCTTGGGCGGTACGATGGGCGGCATTCTCCTTCCACGCTCGGATGGACTCCAGGGAATCCCAATAGGATACGGTGATCCCCAACTGCTCGTCCCGGGCGCTCTCCACACCCAGGAAGCCCTTCTGACGGGAGGCCAACTCAACCATCCGATCGGCCATTTTGCCATATCCGTTGTCTCCCTCCGTCCGCTGAGAGGTGAATATCACCGCGTAATACGGGGGCTGTGGGGTTTGTGCACTGCCGCTCATTTCGATCGCCTCCTGGATTCCAACTGCTTCTTCCGGCCATCAGGCCCTTCCCGCTGCAGAGTCGCGTTATGCCCATTTTACCATGCTTTTCCACAGCTCTCAAAAACAATTGTTCGGGATCCGGATTATTCCACCAAATAAAAAGGCCTCCGATCCCCCAACAGGGGCCAGAGGCCAGTATGTGGTTTAGAACTGCAGATTCTTGATGCGCTCCACAGCCTTCTCCGTGTTCTCGCGGCTGCCGAAGGCAGTCAGACGGAAGTAGCCTTGGCCGCTCTGGCCGAAGCCGACGCCCGGAGTACCTACGATATTCGCTTCGTTCAGAAGCTTATCGAAGAACTCCCAGGAGCCCATGTTGTTCGGCGTTTTGAGCCAGATATAAGGAGCGTTGACGCCGCCGAATACCTGGATGCCCAGGCCGGCAATGCCTTCGCGGATGATCTTGGCATTGGCCATATAGTAATCGACCAGCTTGGCGATCTGTGCCTTGCCTTCCGGAGTGTAGACGGCAGCAGCACCCTTCTGGGTGATGTAGGAGCAGCCGTTGAACTTGGTGGTCTGACGGCGGTTCCACAAGTCGTTGACCGGTACGGCGTTGCCTTCCTCGTCGTAAGCCAGGACCTCCTTCGGCACGACGGTGTACGCACAGCGTACGCCGGTGAAGCCGGCGGTCTTGGAGAAGCTGCGGAACTCAATGGCGACTTCCTTGGCGCCTTCGATCTCATAGATGCTCCGCGGCACGTCTTTTTCCTGGATATAAGCTTCATAGGCGGAATCGTACAGAATGATGCACTTATTCGCCTTGGCGAAATCCACCCACTTCTTCAGCTCTTCCTTGCTCAGGGTCATGCCTGTCGGGTTGTTCGGGTAGCACAGGTAGATCAGGTCCACCTTCTTGTCCGGCAGGGACGGGATGAAGTTGTTCTCCGCGTTGCAGGGCAGATAGACGATGTTGGAATACCGGTTCAGGTCCTTCACATACTCGCCGCTGCGGCCTGCCATGACGTTGGTATCCACGTACACAGGATATACCGGATCAGTTACCGCCACTACGCTGTCCAGGCTGAAGATCTCCTGGATGTTGCCTACGTCGCACTTAGAGCCGTCGCTGACGAAGACTTCATTGGTCTTCAGGTCGATGCCCCGGGCTTTATAGTCGTTCTCGATGATGGCGTTCAGCAGGAAATCATAGCCCTGCTCCGGGCCGTAGCCCCGGAAGGAGCCGGCTTCAGCCATCTCGTCGACCGCTTCGTGAAGACCGGACAAGACGGCCTCCGGCAGCGGGCGAGTAACGTCGCCGATCCCCAGGCTGATGATCTGGGCGTTCGGATTTTCGCTCATGAACTTGGTTCTGCGGCGGGCCACTTCGGCAAACAGATAGCTGCCTTGAAGCTGTTTATAATTTTGATTGATTTTGGCCATGGAAAGGTGCCTCCTCATATCCTTATCATTTACTTACTAAACTAGACAATTAACGGCAGGAAAACCATGGACGCTTCGTCCAAACCTTTGCACTATGTGTCAGGTCCGACCTGATTCACACCATCCGGAGGCGGGCCAGCAGCTCCTCGATATCCGCCGGAATAGGAGCCGAGAACTCCTGATACTCTCCGGTCGAAGGATGCTGGAAGCCCAGTACGGCCGCATGCAGCGCCTGTCCCTTCATTTCCCGGTCGCGGCTCTTCCCATAAGCAGGGTCTCCTACCAGAGGGTAGCCGATGTATTTCATATGCACCCGAATCTGATGAGTTCTGCCGGTTTCCAGCTTCAGCTCCAGCAGGGTATGCTCCTTCAACCGCTCCAATACGGTAAAATGGGTTACGGCATGCTTGCTGTTCTTATCCGTTACGGTGTAGAGCTTGCGGTCGTGGGGATCCCGGCCGATCGGCGCGTCGATGGTGCCCAGCTCGTGCTGAACCACCCCGTGGACAACCGCAATATATCTCCGGGTCACCGAATGTTCCTTGAGCTGGGCCGCCAGACTGCGGTGCGCGTTGTCGTTCTTGGCGGCCATCAGCAGGCCGGAGGTGTCCTTGTCGATCCGGTGCACGATCCCGGGTCGGAGCTTGCCGTTGATACCCGACAGGTCCGTGCAGTGGAACAACAGACCATTGACCAGCGTGCCGGTATAATGTCCAGCCGCGGGATGCACTACCAGTCCCCGGGGCTTGTTCACCACGATCACATCGGAATCCTCGTACACCACTTCAAGCTGCAGGTTTTCCGGTTCGATCTCCACCTCCACCGGCTTCGGGATTCGGACTGTTATCCGTTCCCCTTCCTCCAGCTTATGGTTGGCCTTGACCGGACCGCCGTTCAAGGAGACCCAGCCGTCCTTGATCCATCCTTGAACCTGCGTGCGCGAGACGACCGTGTCCATGGAATCACTCAAGTATTTGTCGATACGCTGACCGGCGAACTCGGTCTCCACGGTCAGCACGATCTCATCCTCCGATTCGTCCACCCATTCCTCTTCCAGGGCTTCCACCTCATCGGACAAGTCGCCTCCAGCCTCCGCGGCAGGATGTTGCAGATGCTTGCGGATCATTCCCGTTCCCCCCGTTTTTCATTTCTCCACTCGATTAAGGTGTCCAAGAAAATAAGTCCCACCCCTATCACGATGGCGGAGTCTGCAATATTGAAGATCGGGAAGATGTAATCCACATCGGTGCCGAAGAACGGGAAGCGGAACCAGAACTGCAGGAAATCTACCACTTCGCCGAACAGAGCCCGGTCGATGAAATTGCCCAAAGCTCCGCCCAGAACGAGGCTGAGCGCGACGGACAGCAGCCGCTTTTTCGACCGGATCATCCGGCGCAGATACCAGACGATGCCGATGGCCACAATGGAGGTCACGGTCAGGAAGAACCAGCGTTGGCCCTCCAGAATACTGAAGGCCGCACCGGTATTCCGGTGGGAGGTGATCTGGAAGAAGGTGCCGAGCACCGGACGGGATTCACCCAGGTCCATCCGGTGGACGATGTACCACTTGCTCAGCTGGTCCAGCACCAGCGCAAGGAATGCGATCAGGAAATACAACAAGGGAGCTGACCTCCTTATAAGGCTAGAGAAGATAATGCCAAGGCTGCTTGTTCAAACAATTTCCGGGCGAGAAAAACCCGAACCAAGGCACAATAGAAGCAAGGCAATCTGAAGGGAGCGATCATATCTTATGGCCATCAAAGTGACTTCCAAGCAGATCAAGAGGCTCCGCAAGCGGCTATTGGAAGAAAAGGCATTATTGGAGCAACGCATGGACGATCATGCCAATTTCGGATTGACCGACTCGATGCTCCGTGAAACCGGAGAACTCTCCGCCTATGACAATCATCCGGCGGATCTGGGCACGGAGATGTTCGAGCGGGCCAAGGACATTGCGCTGGCGGAGAACGCCGAGCATCACCTGACCGACGTGAACCGGGCCCTGTCCGACATCGAGGCCGGCACTTACGGCATCTGCAAAGCCTGCGGCAATCCCATTCCCGCCCCGCGGATGGAGGCTTTGCCGACAGCAGAATTCTGCGTGGAACATGCCCCCAACCAGACGGTTTCCGAGAAACGCCCCGCCGAGGAGGATTTTCTGGCGCCTCCATTCGGACGGACCAGCTTGGACGAGCGCCATGACTTCAACCAGTTCGACGGCGAGGATGCCTGGCAGATCGTCGAGAGCTGGGGCACCTCTAATTCTCCGGCCATGGCCGAGGACCCTCAGATCACCGATTACAACGATATGGAGATCGAGGCCGACGAGAACGATGGCTACGTGGAAGCCTTCGAGAGCTTCTTGGCCACGGATATGTACGGGCAGCAGGTTACCGTGGTGCGGAACAAGCAGTACAAGGAATACATGGACAAGAAGGAAGGCGAACCCCTCTTCGAGCCGGAGATTCACTATGACGAAGAGGAGGGTTACCTGACCTGAAGCCGGTCATCTTCACACACATGCCGGGAAAACCCGTGGCGGACTCCTCTCGTCCGCGGGGTTCTCCCGGTCTCTTCGTTGTGCGGATTGTTATTCTGCGGCGGCCGCCGGTCCGACGACACTGCTGCAGCGGCAGCAGAGAGATGGATGCTCCTCCACCGTACCGACCTCCGGAGTGACGATCCAGCAGCGCTCGCACTTCTCGCCGTCCGCCGGAACGACCAGCACCTTCAAGCCTCGCAGCTCCATAGCTTCTGCCGGTGCAGGCTGACCCGATACAAGCTCTGCCTGGGATACGATCAAGAGCTGATCCAGCTCCGGCGTTCCCTCCAAGATCTTCGCGGCTTCCGCCTCCGGATAGAGAAGAACCTTAGCTCCCAGGGAGTTGCCGATGACCTTTTTGTTCCGCGCGTCCTCCAGAGCTTTGAACACCTCGTCGCGGAGCTCGATCCGCTTCTCCCACAGCTCCTCGAACGCTTCATCGAACAAGGAGGTGTCTGCTTCCGGCATCTCGGACAGCTGAACCGACAGCTCGCTTGCTCCCGGGATCAGCTTCCAGATCTCATCCGCTGTATGCGGCAGCACGGGAGTGATCAGCTTCGTGATCGCCAGCAAGGAATCGTACAATACCGTTTGGGCGGCTTTGCGCTTCGCCTCCTCCGGTGCGCTGGCATAGAGGCGGTCCTTGGCGATATCCAGGTAGAAGGCGCTCATCTCCACGGCGCAGAAGTGGTGAACGGCCTGATATACATAGTGGAACTCGTATTTTTCGTAGGCGGAGCGCACCTTGTCGATCATCCGGTGCATCCGGATCATGGTGTAACGGTCCAGCTCGTTCATCGCGCTGAAGGCCACCCGGTCCGTAGAGGGATTGAAGCCCGTCAGGTTGCCCAGCAGGAAGCGCAGGGTGTTGCGGATCTTCCGGTACACCTCGGAGGTCTGGTTCAGGATGTTGTCCGAGATGCGCTGGTCGGCCTGATAGTCGGTGGAAGCCACCCACAGGCGCAGAATATCCGCACCCAGCTTCTCGCAGACCTTGTTCGGATCGATGGTGTTGCCGAGCGACTTGGACATCTTGCGTCCTTCGCCGTCCAGTGTGAAGCCGTGGCTTAGAATGCCCTTGTACGGCGCTTGGCCCTTGACGGCCGTGCCTGTGATCAGGGAGGAGTTGTACCAGCCCCGGTATTGGTCCGAGCCCTCCAGGTACAGGTCCGCCGGCCATTGGAGCTCGGGACGCTGCTCGAGCACCGCCGCATGGCTGGAACCGGAATCGAACCAGACATCCATGATGTCCTTCTCCTTGCGGAAATCTCCATGACCGCACTTCGGACAGACGGAGCCGGCCGGCAGGAGGTCCTTCTCATCCTTGATGAACCAGGCGTTAGACCCTTCCTTGGCAAAAATAGTCGCGACTTGGTCAATCGTCGCCTCGTTCACATGCGGGTGGTTGCAGGCGCGGCAGTAGAAGATCGGAATCGGCACACCCCAGGCGCGCTGCCGGGAGATACACCAGTCTCCCCGGTCTGCGATCATGTTGTGCAGCCGGATCTCGCCCCATACCGGAGTCCAGTTGATCTTCTTGATCTCGTCCAGCATCTCCTGGCGGAATTTATCCACGGAGGCGAACCACTGCTCGGTGGCCCGGTACATGACCGGCTTCTTCGTCCGCCAGTCGTGGGGATATTGGTGCGTAATGGTCCCCTTCTTCAGCAGATGGCCGGACTGCTCCAGCATCTCCAGGATCGGGCCGTTCGCTTTCTCGTAATAGACGCCTTCGAAGCCCGGCGCTTCGGAGGTGAACTTGCCTTGGTCGTCCACCGGGGACAGCACGCCCAACCCATACCGTTGGCCGATGGCGAAGTCGTCCTCCCCGTGTCCGGGAGCGGTATGAACGCAGCCGGTGCCCGCTTCCAGCGTCACGTGCTCGCCGGTCATGACCAGGGAATCCCGGTCATAGAACGGATGGCGGCACACCACATGCTCCAGATCGGAGCCCTTGAACTTCTCGGCCACCTTGAACTCGCTCCAGCCGATTTCCTTGGAGGCAGCAGCCAGCAGGCCCTCGGCCAATACGAACTTGCGCCCGTCGGCTTCGACCAGGACATAATCGAAGTCCGGATGCAGGCTGATGCCCAGGTTGGCCGGCAGCGTCCACGGCGTGGTCGTCCAGATGACGATGGCCGCATCTTCCGGCAGCTTGCCCTTGCCGTCCTTCACCTGGAAGGCGACATAGATGGACGGGGAGGTCTTCTCCTGATACTCGATCTCTGCTTCCGCCAAGGCACTCTCCGAGGACGGAGACCAATAGACCGGCTTCAAGCCCTTATAGATATACCCTTTGCGCACCATCTCACCGAACACGCGGATCTGGGCCGCCTCATACTCCGGCTGGAGCGTGATGTACGGGTTGCTCCAGTCGCCGCGGACCGCGAGACGCTTGAACTGAGTTCTCTGGCGGTCGACCCATTCCAGAGCGTACGCTTTGCAGTATTCGCGGAATTCCGGCACGCCCATTTGCTTCCGGTCCACCTTGCCGCTGTTGGTGATGGCCTGCTCGATCGGAAGTCCGTGTGTGTCCCATCCGGGCACATACGGAGCATCGAAGCCGGTCATGGACTTGTAGCGGACGATGATGTCCTTCAGAATCTTGTTCAGCGCGTGGCCGATGTGAATGTCACCGTTAGCATACGGAGGGCCGTCATGCAGAATGAACTTGGGCTTGCCTTTGTTCTTCGCCTGCACCTTGCCATAGATGTCGATCTCTTCCCACCAGGCTTGAACCTTGGGCTCTGCCTGAGGCAGGTTGCCCCGCATGGGGAAGTCCGTCTGGGGTAAATTGAGCGTTTTGCCGTAATCCATGTTATCCTCGCACTCCTCTTCTTCGGTTGGCCCTTGATCTGCACGGGCTTCTTCTTGAAAACAGCAAAAACCTCCCGTCCCCTAAGGGACGAGAGGTTCAATCTTCTCGCGGTACCACCCTCATAAAGCACACGATCCCGATGGGCCATGCGTCTTCACTCGAACGATCGGTAACGGGATCAGCCGATGCTCCATACTGGCGGCGAACCGCGTTCAGGAGATACTCCTGGAGGATATTCCGCCGGGTCCGGACGTTAGGCTTCCACCACTCCCTAACTCGCTGAGTCCGAAGGGACCGTCGTACTTGTTCCAGTCATCGTTGTTGCAGTATGAGATAGTGTATTATACCAATTCTAGAGAGCAGAGTCAATGGACTTGCGCTCTTGCTCGCTGCGTCCCTCCAGCGTGTCCCAGCTATCGGACTTCAGAAGCTCAAGCTGAGCTTCAAGAAGCGTCCGGAAGCGGGTCCGGTAGATGGAAGCCTGCTTCTTCAGCTCCTCAATCTCCAGCGCAATCTTGCCGGACTTCACCAGCGACTCGTTGATGATCCGGTCCGCATTCTTCTCGGCCTCGCGGATAATCAATTGAGCTTCCTTCTTCGAATTGCCCTTCACTTCATCGGCTGCTTCTTGGGCGACGATGATGGTCTTGGACAGCGTCTCTTCAATATTAGTGAAGTGGTCCAGACGCTCCTGAAGGGACTGGATCTGATTATGAAGATCCTTGTTCTCCCGGATCAGCGCCTCGTAATCCTTAATGACCTGGTCCAGAAATTCGTTGACTTCATCCTCGTTATACCCGCGCATGGAACGCCGGAATTCCTTGTTATGTATGTCGAGCGGCGTTAATGGCATTGCTGCACCTCCACAATGAGTTCCTGATATCCCCATCTATTCGACAAAAGGTCCGGAATTCCTTCCGGAAGCCTCGAATTCTACACATATTTGCCTATTCGGACCCTCATCCGTCCCTTTTTGGTCATTCCTTCGACCTCCAGTACCTTGAACCGGCCGAAACCTTGGAGAGACACGACATCCCCGTCCTTCAGAGGAGCGCTGGGGTCCTCCTCCACCTTCCAGTTCAACCGGCACCGGCCCGCCTTGATGGGAACCAGCACCTTCGCCCGGGAGAGCCTCCAGACATCGCTGACGATTCCGTCCATCCGCAGCGAAGCCACGGACAGCGTCATCTCCTCCAGCTTCAATGAGGAGAGGATCAGCTTGTCCGGGGGCAGAAGCTCAGTGCTCACACTGACGCGGTGGACCTGGTTCAGATTCATGGTGAAATAATCGGCGATTTCCGCCGCCACCAGGATGTGGCAGCCGCCGCTGTGGATGTGCACATCACCGACCTTATCCCGCTTGATGCCGAGCCCCAGGATGGCGCCCAGGAAATCTCCGTGCTCCAGCTCCGCCAGCTTCCCGTCGGGCGAGGTGACGGAGAGCACCCGGATGCCGATGTCCTCCTCCTCGGGATCCCGATAGTCGGGGGTGATCACGGCCCGTTTCCGCTCCGCGTCCGGATGACCTCCGTCCAGCCGCAACCGGACCTCCGCCCGGTTGGCCAGGGTGGTGATGATGTGGCACTGCCGGGGATCCAGGAAATCCGTCCGCTTCATGCTGTGGTCCTCCGCGCGGCGGATCCAATCCCAGGCCTTGTCCACAAATGCTTTTTCGTCGTCTTGGAAGTGGGAGTAAAATTCCTTGTCCATGAGAAAAGCCCTCCGTTAAAAACCGAAAGGCTTAAGGATCAAATTCAATACCCACTTCACGCCTTCGGCCACAAAGGTAAGCGCAATCAGGGCCACGATAGGAGAGATGTCGAGCATGCCGCCGATCGGAGGAATGAGCTTGCGGAACGGATAGAGATACGGCTCGACCAGCTTGCCGAGCAGCTCTCCGACGAAGCTCTCCCTGACATTAGGCAGCCAGGACATAAAGACATACGCAATAATCATGAAGTAGTAAATAGTCTGAATGTAGTCAATAATTCCGTCGATCAACATCTTCACCTCGGTTGGTTGTTATTCCTCCGACACCGTAAAATCGCTGATTCCGCCTTGGATATCCACCGTGTCGGGGGTGCATAGGAATATGTTCGGTCCGACCCGGGAGATCGTTCCATTTAAAGCATATACCGTTCCGCTCAAGAAGTCCACTATGCGGAGGCCTTGGTCCGGACGCGCCTTGTGCAGGTTAACTACGACGGACCGGCGGGAGCGCAGATGGTCCGCAATCTCCTGAATCTCCTGAGTCTCATCGTATTGGCGCGGCTCGCAGATGATGACCTTCATATTCTTCTGGGAATGGATGCTTACGATATTCCCCTTATTCTTACGGATATCCGCCGGTCCGGTTTCAACTTCTTCCGCCGGCTCTAATACTCGCTCGCGCTCGATGACCTCTTCCTCTTCTTGAAGCCCGATGAAATTCATAATGCGGTTCATGACACCCATAATTATGATGCCTCCTTTTTCCGGTTTTCATGTCAGCCTTAGCCGCTGACGAGAACGGTTCCCAGTCGTATGTACGTCGCTCCTTCTTCAATCGCAGTCTCAAAATCCCCGGACATGCCCATGGACAAGTCCTTGATCTCATAAGGCAGGAGCCCCTTCGCATTGATCCCGTCACGGAGTTCCCGGAGCTTCCGGAAGACGGGCCGTGCCGCTTCGCTGTCGGCGTCGTAAGGCGCCATCGTCATAAGTCCCGCCATCCGAAGATGGGGGAACTCTCCCATCCGGCCGACGAACTCCTCCAGCTCCTCGGGCTCCATCCCGTGCTTGGATTCCTCTCCCGATACGTTGACCTGCAGGAATACGTTCACGGACAGCTCTCTTGCCGCTGCCTTCTTCTCCAGCTCCTCGGCTAAGGCAAGCCTGTCCACCGAGTGGATGTAATCGAACTTGCCGATGACATCCTTCACCTTGTTCGTCTGAAGACTTCCGATAAAATGCCAAACCGCCCTGTCTCCGATGGCCTCCCACTTGGGCTTCACATCCTGCCACCGGTTCTCGCCGATATGTGTAAGTCCCGCCGCCAGCGCTTCCTCCGCCACCTCCAAGGTGGTGTATTTCGTTACGGCGATAATCGTGATGTCTTCCGGCTTCCGTCCAGACCGCCGGCAAGCCGCTTCGATCCGGGCGCGGATTCCTTCCAATCTGCTCTCCAGCGTCAAACCCGTTCACCTCTCCTGGAATAACGATGCCCTTCTGTCCATCCGGGACAGCGTTATCGAAGCTTCGAGTCCGGCCGAGCCGAACCGCGAACTTCTTACGTCACCGTCGGCTCCTGTTTCCAACCGATCCAAGCCGCCATTCTCCCGGTCCGCCCGTTCTCGGCACGGTGGGAAAAGAAGGATGAAAGGCTGCAGCCGGTGCACAACGTAGTCATTTCGATACGATTAGGCAAAATTCCTGCTTCTATCATAATTTGTCGGTTGATTTCTTTCAAGTTGAGCCTATATTTGCCCGCTTCCGCCGCCGGGCTGAAGTAGGGCTCTCCCTCCTTGCCGGCTTCCGTCCGGACCCGATCGATGATCCGGTCATCCACCTCGTAGCAGCAGGGGCCGACAGAGGGTCCGATGGCGGCATACAGATCCTTCGGGTCGGTGCCGAACCGGTCCGTCATGGCACGGACCGTCCCCTCCGCCACCCGGAGCACCGTCCCTTTCCAGCCTGCATGGGCCAAGCCCGCCGCTCGCTTCACCGGATCCACGAAGTAAAGCGGAACGCAATCCGCGAACAATCCGGCCATCACAATCCCTTGATCCGCCGTGATGAAGGCATCCTTGGCCTGGAACGCATCCTCCCGGGAGAGGGTTCCCCGGCCGCTCTGTGTTCGATCCACCACTTGAACCTCACAGCCGTGCACCTGCTCGCCGTACGTCCAGCGGTCCAGCGGAATTCCGACCTCCTCCGCTAGCAGCCGGCGGTTCTCCACCACCGCTGCAGGATCGTCATCCACGTGAAGCCCCAGATTCAGCGTATGATACGGGGCACGACTCACCCCTCCATTGCGGCCCGTGAAGCCCGCCGTCAGTCCCTGGAAGGCGTTCATCCATGCATCCAGCACATATAATTCGGGCGCTCCGTCCCGTTGTTTGCGAATGAAAGGCTCCATCAGCCGCTGCCTCCTCTGATATCGTATGGAAAATATTCTTCATCATAGCACAAAAAGCGGCAAATCGTGCGGGACAGCGGAACAAAAAAATACCGGAACCCTTCACCGGTCCCGGTAATCATTGCGGGCATACTCCCGTTCACGCACGCGGTCACGGTCCCGCTCGCCTTCGTTCTCCTCCCGGTAAGCCCGGGTATCGTCCAGCTTCACCAGCACCACGTCCATCCCGATCTTCACGATGTTCCGCCAGGGAATGACCACATCGGTTCCTCCCCCCCAGAACCCGAAGATCCTTCCTCCGGCCGGAACGACGATGGACTCGATGCGCCCCTGACGCAAATCCAGCTCCAGATCGCTGATCTGTCCCAGCTTTTTGCCGTCGACGATATTGATGACATCCTTGGATTGAAAATCCGAAATCTTCATCGCCGTACATCACCACGATTCCTTCAGGATGGGTCAGGCCGCAGCACGGCCATGTATTACTACCCATTATATGAATCAGGCGCCCAAAATGTCCCTTGCCGCAAAAAAAGAACCCGGGGCCGCCGCCCGGGTTCCGATATGGGGAAACTTATGATTTCACATGCTTCTGCATCTGGGAAATCGCCGATTTCTCCAGACGGGAGACCTGGGCTTGGGAAATGCCGATTTCGTCCGCCACTTCCATCTGCGTCTTGCCCTCGAAGAACCGCATGGAGAGGATCATCTTCTCCCGGTCATTCAGCTTCCGCATGCCCTCCCGGAGGGCAATGCCCTCGATCCAGGATACGTCCTTGTTCTTGTCGTCGCTGATCTGGTCCATCACGTAGATCGGGTCCCCGCCGTCGTGGTAGATGGGCTCGAACAGGGATACGGGGTCCTGAATGGCGTCCAGCGCGAAGACCACGTCCTCCTTAGGCACATTGAGCGCCTCCGAGATTTCGAAGATGGTGGGCTCCCGTGAATTTTTATTCGTCAGACTGTCGCGAACCTGCAGGGCTTTGTAGGCGATGTCGCGCAGCGAACGGGAGACCCGGATGGGGTTGTTGTCCCGCAAGTACCTTCTGATTTCCCCGATGATCATCGGTACGGCGTAGGTGGAAAACTTCACGTTCTGGCCGAGGTCAAAATTATCAATGGCCTTCATCAAGCCAATGCAGCCCACCTGGAACAAATCGTCGACGAACTCGCCTCTGTTGTTAAAGCGCTGGATGACGGACAGCACCAGGCGAAGATTGCCGTTTACCAGCTTTTCTCTGGCGGAACGGTCGTTTTTTTCCTGCAGCTGGACGAACAGCTCGCGCATTTCCGCATTGGTCAGAACGGGCAGCTTGGCCGTATCGACGCCGCAAATCTCGACTTTGTTTCGGGTCACCGTGATTACCTCCCAAGGAGCAACATTACTGTACATTATCTCCTCCGGTGGCTTTTTTATGCGTTGGCCGGTTGGCTGCAGATGATCCCACCGCGGGCTGACACGGTCTGTGTCCATAAAAAACAGCGCCCTTCCGGATGGAATGGGCGCTTCTGTTTAAACCATCTTATTGAATTCCTTGCGGAGACGCTTGATGATCCGCTTCTCCAGACGGGAGATGTAGCTCTGCGAGATACCCAGCATATCCGCCACGTCCTTCTGGGTCTTCTCCTCTCCGTCCGTCAGCCCGAAGCGGAGCTCCATAATGACCCGCTCCCGTTCCGTAAGCTTGTCGAGCGCCTTGTGCAGCAGCTTCCGGTCCACCTGCTCCTCGATATTGCGGTAGATCGTGTCATTTTCCGTTCCCAGCACATCCGACAGAAGGAGCTCGTTGCCGTCCCAATCGATGTTCAGAGGCTCGTCGAAGGAAACCTCGGTCCGGATCTTGCTATTGCGACGCAGATACATGAGAATCTCGTTCTCGATGCAGCGGGATGCATAGGTGGCCAGCTTGATTTTTTTCTCGGGATCGAAGGTGTTCACCGCTTTGATCAGGCCGATGGCACCGATCGAAACCAGGTCCTCGATGTTGATGCCCGTATTCTCGAATTTGCGGGCGATGTAGACGACCAACCGGAGATTGCGCTCGATGAGCATGGCCCGGATCGCGGAGTCGCCGGACGAGAGCTTCGACAGCAGGAATTCCTCTTCCTCCCTCGTGAGAGGAGGCGGAAGGGCCTCGCTGCCTCCGATATAGTAGATCTCGTCGCTTTTGAGCCGCAGCAACATGAGGAGCTTGTAGTAATAGATTTGCAGCGTCAGCCGCCATTTTACGAGCATGCCAGGTACCTCCCGAAAGCTGTTCGTGTTTCTCGTGGTCAGACCTACTATTTAGTCCTGCAGGAGCATAGGATGGATTATGGCATGATACGAACCGTCCGACGATAAGGTCCCTCCGTCAAAGCCGATCAGCACCTTGCCCGTCTCCCATTCCTTATCCGGAAGCTTCACCCGGACAGCATCCGGCTTGATCGCCAGCATAAATTGCGTGCCCCGGTTGACGCCCCGGTAGGGTACGATACGGAGCCGGTCCTGCCAGATGAAATCCTCGCCGCCCATAGCCGACACGATCTGATCCGCATCCGAGGTCTGGATCTTCTTCAGCCATCGCTCGGGCAGCACTTCCTTCCACAAGGCCGCCTCCATGATCATGACGGGCGTCTTGGTGAGCGGGTCATACAGCTGATTGCCCGTATCCACCAGCCCCGTGCAGCTGACTCCGGTCTCGCCGACCCGAACCTGGACCTCCGCCATATGCGCTGCGATGGCTTCTTTTTGCTTGGAGCCGTGGAACACTTGAAAGTAGAACCAGATCATAAACAAGAACGCTCCGAAAATAAGGCCGTAGCCAATGGTCCAGCTGAAGATCCCGGTCCACAGCTCCGAGGCCAATTGACCGGACGGCAGGAAATAATAATAGATCCCGAAGATTCCGCCGGCCACTGCGAAGGCGATGAGATAGAAGGCCGCCAGATTCCGTAGGAAGGCTTGGACCCGGCCGAAGCCGAATGCAATCAGCATCATGAGAATGGATACCAACAGCTTGGCGGCGAAGCTGAACAGCCCTGCCCACTCGGGCACCAGCAGCGCCATCACATACAAGGAGCCGAGAGCCGCTGCCGAGGCGATCCGCCACGGCCGGACCTTCAGCTTTCTCGTCCAGGCGGTAGCCAGGAGCAGAGCCCCGTCCACCAGAAAGTTGACCAGAAACATCAAGTCCGCGTAGATCATCGCTTGCCGCACGTCCCCCCGTTCTTCTCGATAATGTGGATGCCGGGCCGTCAAGGTTGGACGCATGAACTCAGTATACGCCCCGAAACCTCTATTGTCTGTCTAAACGTGTTGCCTGTCAGCCAGTTTTTTTGTCGAACAGACAAACAGAAAAGCTCCGCCGCGGATGCACCGCTGGCGGAGCTTTGTGTAGGCTGGAGCTTAGTTTCTCGGACGGTTGCGCAGGAAGGTCGGGATATCCAATTGATCTCCCGCCGGCTGGGTGCCGAAGGGACGGATGCCCGAGGTCCGGTTATCCGCAGGCTCTTGATGCTGCTGCTGCGGTTGTGCGGACGGTCTGCGCTGCGGGATGGAGCTTCCGGCCTTGTGTTCGAAGCCGGTGGCGATAACGGTAACCTTGATCTCTTCCTTCAGGTTCTCGTCGATGATAGCACCGAAGATGACGTTCACTTCCGGGTCGGATGCCGCGATGACAATCTCCGCCGCTTCGTTGACCTCGTACAGGCTCATGTTGATGCCGCCCGTAATGTTCATGATGACGCCGCGGGCACCCTCGATGGAGGTCTCCAACAGCGGGCTCTGGATTGCCTTGCGTGCCGCGTCTGCGGCACGGTTCTCGCCGGTGCCGGTTCCGATCCCCATCAGAGCGGAGCCGCGCTCGGACATGATGGTCTTCACGTCGGCGAAGTCCAGGTTGATGAGACCCGGTACCATGATCAAGTCGGATATGCCCTGCACACCTTGGAGAAGCACGTTGTCCGCCACGCGGAACGCCTCCACCATCGGCGTCTTCTTATCGATGATCTCGAGCAGCCGGTCATTCGGAATGACGATCAGCGTGTCTACCTTTTCCTTCAGTGCGGCGATCCCCTGCTCCGCCTGCATGGCGCGCTTGCGCCCTTCGAAGGTGAACGGGCGGGTTACGACGCCTACGGTCAGCGCGCCGCATTCCTTGGCGATCTCCGCGATGACCGGAGCCGCTCCGGTACCGGTGCCGCCGCCCATACCGGCGGTGACGAACACCAGGTCCGAGCCCTTCAGCTGCTGGATCAGCATCTCCCGGGATTCCTCGGCCGCCTTCTTGCCCACATCCGGATTCGCACCTGCGCCCAAGCCCCGGGTCAGCTTCTCCCCGATCTTCAGCTTCGTCTCGGATTTGGCAAGGTTCAACGCCTGCGCATCGGTATTCACCGTAATAAATTCAACGCCCTGGATACCGGATTCAATCATCCGGTTGACCGCATTGCTTCCGCCGCCGCCCACGCCGATAACCTTGATCGTGGCAAGCTGGTCGTGGTCGATATCAAATTCCAACATGCGTATATGTCCCCCTCACTAGGTCCTTGTGTTCCGTATTGCTCTGCCGGCAGCAGCCGTACAAGATTAGATCAATTCGCTCAACCAGTTCTTGATCTTCTCGAAGAAGCCGGTTTTCTCGGAGGTGGCCGCCACCGCCTTGGAGGCGGACTTGCGGTAATTGCCGGATGGTCGAATCTTAACGGTCTTGGCTGCATAATTGATGATTCCTACACCGCTCGTATAGGAAGGATCCCTTACGCCGATGAATTCGGGGGAAGCGATGCGAACGGAGGTGTCCAGCTCCCGTTTGGCAACGGCCAGCACGCCCGGCATATTCACGCTGCCTCCCGTTAGGACATACCCGCCTGCCGCATTGCCGAAGCCCATGCGGTGAACCTCACTGCGGATCAGATGGAAGATCTCTTCCACGCGGGGCTCGATGATGCTGGCCAGATCCACTTGGGAGAACTCCTTGTCCACATTGCTGCCGATCCGGGGTACCTTGAACACTTGTTCCGGCGCGGCATCCTCGATGGAGGCGCAGCCGAACTTCAGCTTCATCTTCTCAGCATGCTCGGTCTGGGTATGAAGTCCGATGGAGATATCGTTGGTGACGAAATCGCCGCCGATCGGAATGGTGGAGGTGGCAGCCAGATTCCCCTCCTCGAAGACGGCGATGGTTGTGGCTCCCGCTCCGATATCCACCAGAACGGTGCCGATAGACTTCTCGTCCTTGGACAATGTCAATTGGCCAGCGGCCAATGACATGAGCGTCAATCCCGTAATATGCAGACCGGCCTTGTCCACCACGCGTTTCAAGTTATGTATGGCCGTCTTGGTCCCCGTGATGATGGTGGCTTCGACTTCGAGCCGGACGCCGATCATCCCGCGCGGATCCTGGATGCCTTCGAGGCCGTCAACCAAAAACTGCTTCGGCACCACGCCGATAATTTCTCTCTCGGGGGGCAGCGCGATCACTCGCGCGGCTTGGAGCACACGGTCGATGTCTTCATCTCCGATTTCGCGATCCTCATTGGATACGGCTACAACTCCGTGGCTGGATTGAAGTGCAATATGGCTTCCGGAAATACCGACGAACACGTCTGAAATCTGAATGCCTACCATACGCTCCGCATGGTCAACCGCCTGTCGGATGGATTGGACAGTCTGGTCGATATCCACGATGGCTCCTTTGCGAATGCCTTCGGATTCTGCGGATCCCACTCCAACTATATTAATGGCGCCGTTGGTCACTTCGCCAATAATAACTCGCACTTTGGATGTACCGATGTCCAGACTCACAATGACGTCATTGCTGCTCAACCGGTGGCACCTCCTGTTTCGTAATCATGATTGCGGCCTTTCGGATGAAATACCTTGAACACCTCTGTAAGTATTCAACAGAAGCGCGTTATTCCCTCTTTTTTCTACATTTTTTTTGCTTGGCAAATATTCCCGGTGGGAGAAGGTTCTCTATGAAACTCCATAATTATAATTTTAACATTATTTCCAAACGATTAGTAGTCCTTTTTACGAGATTATATGGAAACTCCCGTAACTTATCCCGTGGAGACTTCAGCCGTTGGCCGGCTTATTCGTGTTTCGGGGCTGCCCTGCCGGCTGGTCCTTCACCGGAGCCTTCGTAGGCTGGGTCTTCGGCTCCTGAGACTTGTCCGACTCGAACGGCGCGTGGCGGATCTGCTCCAGCATGGTGATCACTCCCGTAGTCTTGCCTCGTTCCATCAGCTCTGCGGTCATATAGCCCAAATATTCCACATTCCCGGGCAAATATTCGATGGTCGTATACACCTCGTACCTGGAACGGGTATAGAGCTTAATCTTGTCCGGATAGGCTACGGACGGCTCCGGCTTGATCTCCGAGATGTCGGACAGCAGGTGCGCCGGCACTTGGGCCAACGCGGCGCAGAGCGCTTTTTTCATCGGATCGTCAGCATTCCAGTTGGACAGGATGGGCATGTCCAGTGGCACATGGGCGGCTTGTCCGGCTACGGGCAGCGCGCTGCCGTCCGCCAGAAGCACTTCCTTCGTGCCGTCCGCCGCCAGCTGGAAGGCCACCCTCCGGTATTCCTTGACCTGAATCTTCACCATTCCCGGGAAGCTCTTGCTGATCTCGACGCTCTCCAGGAACGGATGGAGCTTCACCTTGTCACGGGCCCTGTGGGTGCTTGTGGTGAAGAAATGGTCACCCGGCTCCACACCGGAGGCAGCGATGATCTCCTCCGCCGGCACGAGCTCATTGCCTTCGACCCGAATCTCGCTGATCTTGCTGATGGACGATTGGAAGAACAGAATAATGAAGACCGTTATAAAAAAAACGATCACGAGGCCCAGAAGCTTGCCTCCTCCCCTCTTCGGCTTCGAAGGAGAAGGCTTAATGGCGGGCACAGTGGTTTCAACGGACAAGCCTAACACCTCATCTTCCCGGCAGTCCGGGTGGGTTGTGAATCGGTCTCCTAACGCACTGCATCCCTCCCCGCCGGGCGGGAAGGGATACGGGCCTCTCGGAAGACTCTTCTGGTTGGATGGCCTTATGCCTCCGATACGAGCTTGTCGGCTGCTCCGCCGCCCCAGACGGGAGCGTTGGCAGCGGTATCGATCCGGCTGATATTGGCGCCTAAGCGGCCGAGCATTTCTTCTATTCTATCATATCCGCGGTCAATGTGATGAATCTGCTCCACGACCGTAATGCCGCGCGCAGCCAAGCCCGCAAGCACGAGAGCGGCCCCTGCCCGGAGATCGGTCGCTTCCACGGTGGCGCCATACAGGCGCGGAACGCCGCGGATATAGGCATTGGTCTGGTCGACACGGATGTCTGCGCCCATGCGGGCCAGTTCATCCACATGCTTGAAGCGTCCTTCGAAGATCGTTTCTTTGATGATGCTGAGTCCGTCTGCCAAAGAGAGTAGAACCATGATTTGGGATTGCAGGTCCGTAGGAAATGCCGGATGGGGGGATGTGACGATCCGTTCCACAGCCTTCGGTCTGGTGTGGCAGCTTACGTTCATTATATCACCGTCGATGGTGATTTGAACACCGGCGCGTCGTAGTGCGTGTATGGCGGATGTGAGATGGGAGGGGTTCGTATTTTCCAAGGTGACGCTGCCCCGTGTTACGGCGGCGGCGATCATGATCGTTCCGGTTACGATCCGGTCGGGAATCACGCTGTAGGTGACGGGTTGAAGCCTCTTGACGCCTTTTACGGTGATGGTATCCGTTCCGGCTCCGTATATCTCCGCCCCCATGGCATTCAGGAAGTTCTGGAGATCCTGGATCTCGGGCTCACGGGCCGCGTTGTGGATCATGGTGATGCCATCGGCCCTGGCCGCCGCCATCATGATGTTCTCCGTTGCGCCGACGCTGGGGAAGTCGAGCACGATGTCGTTGCCGATAAGCCCGCCGGAGCGGCATACGATTTGATTCCCCTGCTCCTGGACTTCGGCCCCGAGAGCCTCCAGCCCCAGAAGATGAAGATTGATCTTGCGTTCCCCGATGGCGCAGCCGCCCGGCTGGTAGACATGGACCTCGCCGAACCGGGCCAGGAGCGGCCCCATCAGGAAGATGGAGGAGCGCATCTGACGCATCAGATGCTCCGGGATGTGCGCCGAATGCATCGGAGCCGTATCGATGGTTACAGTACCGTCTACAAGCTCCGCTTGGCATCCGAGTGACCTTAAAATGTTCAGCATGACATGAATATCGAGCAAATCCGGCACATTCTGAATCCGGTGCGTTCCTTCGGCCATGATGCACGCCGCCAAGATCGGCAGTGCGGCGTTTTTGGCTCCCTGGATCCGGATCGTTCCCGATAGAGGCCTGCCGCCTTCGATGACCAACTTCTCCAAAGTTCCACCTCCTGAAAGCTTGCCGTGCAAGCCCCGGGACCGGGTCCTGCAGCGGTTAGCGCTCCCCGACCGTCATCACTTCCGGCACCAGCTCCACACCGAAGCGGTCCTTCACGGAAGATTGGATATGAGCGATCAGATCAAGCACATCTTGAGCCTTCGCTTGCCCGGTATTGATGATGAAATTGGCGTGCAGGCCGGAAACCTCCGCTCCCCCGATGCGCTTGCCCTTCAAGCCCGCTTCCTCAATCAGCTTGGCGGCAAATTGCCCCGGCGGATTGCGGAAGGTGCTTCCGGCGCAAGGCAGCTGCAGGGGCTGCGTCCGCAGCCTGCGGTCCTTGTATGCTGCCATGGCGGCTGCGATTTCTTTGCGGTCGCCATACGTCAGCTCGAACACCGCTTCCATCACGATTCCGGGAGTGTGGTGCAGCACGGAATGGCGGTAGGCATATTCCAGATCGCCCTTCTCCATGATGACCCTCTCACCCGAACCGAGCAACACTTCAGCCTGCTTAATAATGCGTGACACATCTGACCCGTGTGCCCCGGCGTTCATGTAGACGGCGCCACCCACGCTGCCCGGAATGCCTGAAGCGAACTCCAGTCCCGTCAGTCCTTCCTTGCCGGCCAGAACCGACAGCTTGATGAAGGAATGGCCGGCTCCGGCATGGATGACGGGACCTTCGAACCGGACCTTCTCGAAGGCCGGCCCCAGCCGAATGACGGCCCCCCTCCATCCCTTGTCGGTTACGAGCAGATTCGAGCCCCTACCCAGAAGGAGCCAGGGAGTGCCGGACTCGTTCAGAATCCGGACGGTCTCCGACAGCTTCTCCTTCGAGGACGGCACGATCATCACATCGGCCGGACCTCCGATCTTCCATGTCGTATAGGGAGCCATGGACTCATTCAGCAGCAATTCCCCCACATCTGCCGCCTTCAGCTCGTTCACCAACTTCTGCATGGGTAGCAAACCTCCTTCACAGAACGCACCGGTTCGCAAGAAGCATTCGGAAATTCTCCGGATTTCTGGAGATTTCTCCGTTTTTCTCGCTTCTGCCGGGTGTCTGTCACGGTTATAGTGTATTTTATGTAAAAGACCCGAGAGTGTGACAAATGCCCATTCATTGCTTCAAACTAAGTCCGTCCGGTTCCGGCCGCTTCCCGGATCAGCGCCACAATGCGGTCCACCGCATCCCGTCCCGCCGGCTCCGAACCCATCTTCTCGGCATAGCGGTCCCGCTGCGAGTAGAGAGTAGCGACGCGTTCCGCCAGAACCGACGCGTTCAGCTCCTCCTCCTCCACCACCTCGGCGAAGCCCCGGGCCGCAAAGGAGCGCGCATTCAAAATCTGGTCACCCCGGCTGGCCTGGCGGCTGAGCGGGATGAGGAGCATAGGCTTGCGGAGCGCCAAAAATTCGAAGATGGAGGTCGCACCCGCCCGGGACACCACCACATCCGCCAACGCCAATAGATCCGGCAGCCCGGCGGAGACATATTCGAACTGCCGGTAGCCCCGGGTCCCCTCCAATGCGGGGTCCAGATTATTCTTCCCGCAGATATGGATGATCTGGAACTGGGCCAGAAGCTCCGGCAGAGCTTGCCGGACCGCCAGGTTGATGGCCTTGGCCCCCAGGCTTCCTCCCATCACCAGCAGAACCGGCCGGGAGCGGACGAAGTCCAGCTCCAGCCGGGCTTTGTCCGCACGACCGTGGAACAGCTCGGGACGGACAGGGACGCCGGTGCACAGGGCTTTGTCGCCCTTGATATGCCGCGCCGTTTCCGGGAACGTCACGCAGACCCTGCGGGCCATGGGAGCGGACAGCTTGTTGGCCAGCCCCGGGGTGATGTCGGACTCATGGACGATGACCGGAATCCCCTTCAGCTTGGCGGCGGCTACGACGGGAACGGACACGAAGCCCCCCTTGGAGAAGACCACGTCCGGCTTCACCTTGGAGAGCACCCGATAGGCGTCCCAGACCCCTTTGGCTACCTTGAAGGGATCCTTCAGATTCTTCAGATCGAAATAACGGCGGAGCTTGCCGGACGAGATGGCATGGAAGCGCACGCCTGTTTCGGCGATGATGCCCTTCTCGATGCCGTCGGCGGAGCCGATATAATCCACGTCCCAGCCGGACGAGCGAAGTTCCCCAATAAGAGCAAGGTTCGGCGTCACATGACCCGCCGAACCGCCTCCGGTGAATACGATTTTGGACATATGAGGATTCACCTCGAATAACGGGATATGTTGAGCAGGATGCCGATGGACGCCAGCATCAGCGTCAGCGAGGAGCCGCCGTAGCTGATCAGGGGCAGAGTGATCCCCGTGACCGGGAACATGCCGATGACGACACCGATGTTGATAATGACCTGGACCGCGATCATGCCCGTAATGCCGGTGGCCAGCAGACTGCTGAACGAATCAGGCGCCATGATGGCGGTGCGCATGCCTCTCCAGATCAGGAGGGCGAACAGCACCAGCACCAAGCCTCCCCCGATGAAGCCCAGCTCCTCGCTGATGATGGCGAAGATGAAGTCCGTCTGCGGCTCGGGCAAATAGCTGTACTTCTGGCGGCTGGCTCCGAGTCCCATACCCACCAGACCGCCTGGGCCGATGGCATACAGGGATTGGATGATCTGGTAGCCGGTTCCTAGCGGATCCGACCACGGATCCAGAAAGCCGGTGATCCGCTTCAGCCGGTACGGTGCAGCGGCGATCATCCCGACCAAGCCCGCCACCCCGATCATGCCGAGTCCGGCCAGATGGGCCGTTCTTGCGCCTGCGGCGTAGATGATCAGGAGCGATGCTCCGCACAGAACCGCTCCGGTACCCAGGTCGGGCTGCAGCATGATCAGGCCGAAGGCCAGGCCCATAACCCCGAGCGGCGGAAGCAGCCCCTTGGTGAAATGGGTGATCTTGCCTTGATCCTCCGACAGCATCTTCGACAGAAACAGGATCATGCACATCTTCATGAACTCCGAAGGCTGAATGCCGAAGGAGCTGATGCCGAGCCAGCTTCTCGCCCCGCCGCGGACCACCCCGATGCCGGGAATGAGCACCAGCACCAGCAGAGTGAACCCGATGATAAGCGCGATCTTCGCGAATTTCTTCCAGACGGAATATTCGACGTTCATCACGGCGGTCATGGTGAGAATGCCCAGTACGGCGAACAGCAGCTGACGCTTCAAATAATAGTACCAGTCTCCGAAATCATGATAGGAGAGCACCGCGCTGGCGCTGTAGACCATAATCACACCGATGGTCAGGAGCGAAAGCGTGCAGATCAGCAGGATCAGATCCGGAGAAGATCGAGTTTTACCCATGCCCGTCACCTCTTCAAGCATTCGTTAGAGGGACAAGCGGGGCTTGTTCCCTCTCTTAAAGGTTATGCACGGACTCTTTAAACATGCTACCCCGGACCTCATAGGATGCAAACATGTCCCAACTGGCACAGGCCGGCGATAACAGCACCACGTCTCCCGCTTCAGCAAAAGCATGGGCCGCTTCCACGGCCTCCGCAACGGCTGCTGCAGGATTGTTAGCAGTATCGACGGTTTTGACTAAGCTCAATCCGGCCTCCTCCGCCACCCGGGCGATTTTTTGCCGCGTTTCGCCCAGGGCGACCACAGCCTTGACCCGCTCCCGGAAGTAAGGAAGCAGGTCCGTGTATTCCATTCCCCGGTCCAAACCGCCTGCCACCAGGACAATAGGCTGCTCGAAGGCCTCCAGCGCCTTGATGGTGGCCGCCGGATTCGTTGCCTTGGAATTGTTGTAATAAACCACGCCGTCCTTCTCCCGCACATACTCGAGACGATGCTCGACGCCGCGGAACTCCCGCAGCGCCCGGGCCACCGCTTCGACGGAAGCGCCGGCCGAGAGGGCAGCCGCCACGGCAGCAAGGGCGTTCTCCACGTTGAACTCGCCCGGAATGCCGAGCTCCTCCGTCGGAAGGACCGCCACCGGCCCGCGCCCTTCTTGCTTCCATACGATATGACGCTTCTCCACCGTGGAACCATCCGCTGCGGCGGCAGGCAGAAGCGACAGATAGACTCCCGACTCCAGCTCCTCCTTCATGGAAAAGGGAACCACTTTCGCATGCAGGGAGGGAATGAGTGAACGGCAATAGGCGTCGTCCCAATTCAGCACGGCAATATCGCCGGCCTCTTGGCTGGCGAACAGCTTGGCTTTGGAACCGGCATAATCCTCCATGGTCCCATGGTAGTCCAGGTGGGTCTCATACACGTTCAGCAAACAGGCGACGCGCGGACGGAAGTCCGTGGTGCCCTTCAATTGGAAGCTGGACAGCTCCACCACAAGCCAGTTGTCTGCGTCTGCCTCCATGGCGGCATCGCAGAGCGCCCGGCCGATGTTCCCGGCCACGATGGGCTTCATGCCCGCCTGCTCCAGCATACGGCCGATCCATGTGGTGGTGGTGGTCTTGCCGTTGGAGCCCGTAATGCCGATCATCGGAGCCTGGGAGATATGCGATGCCACCTCCACCTCCGTCACGATCTCGATGCCGAAGGAAGCCGCTCGAGCCACCGGCTCCGCCTTGTAGGGGATGCCGGGGTTCTTGACGACCAGCGCCACCTCTTCATGGATGAGCTCCGGCGGATGTCCGCCGCAAACAACAGAAATACCCAGAGCCTCCAATTCGTCGGCCTCAGGGCATTCTTCACGCTTCTTTTGATCATTGACGGTAACCGCCGCACCGCATTCCTGGAACAGCTTCGCCACGGCCACGCCGCTTCGTGCGAGCCCCAAAATCACAACCTGCTTATCCTTGTACCAGTTTGGAGCCCTCATTCGTTAGAACACCTCGTTAATATATAGTCCGAGACCGGCCAACAGCAGTCCGACAGCCCAGAAGGTGATGACGACCCGCCACTCGGACCAACCGGACAATTCGAAATGATGATGGATCGGGCTCATCTTAAAGACGCGTTTTCCTCTCGTCTTGAAGGAGGCCACCTGAATCACGACGGACAACAGCTCGAAGACGAATACGCCGCCTATGATCAGGATCAATAGCTCCGCCTTGGTCAGAATGGCTACGGCCGCCAGACCGCCGCCGATGCCCAAGGAGCCCGTATCTCCCATGAATACCTTGGCGGGATGGGCATTGAACACCAGGAAGCCCAGAACGGCGCCTACCATGGCAGCCGCCAGTATGGCGGATTCCGGATCATGCACCTTCATGGCGATGATGATATAAGCCCCGAATGCCACCGCGCTGGTCCCGGAGAGTAATCCGTCCAGCCCGTCGGTGAAATTCACCGCGTTGGACATGCCCAGCATCATGATGATCACGAAGGGATAATACAGCCAGCCCAGCGGAATCGACCAATCCGTCAGCGGAACGGACAGATCCGTGGAATGTCCGATATCATACAAGAGATAGCAGACGACGCCCGAGACCAGCAGCTGCCCCAGCAGCTTCTGCTTGGCATTCAGGCCCAGCGAGCGCTTGAATACGATCTTGATGTAGTCATCCAGGAAGCCGACCAGCCCGTAGCCTAATGTAGCCACCAGGAGAATGACCAGCTCCGTGTTCTTGTCTGCGAAGCGCAGGGTGGCTACCGCCAACGCCAGCAAAATGATCACGCCGCCCATGGTGGGGGTGCCTGCTTTTTTCTGATGGCCCTGCGGGCCTTCCTTGCGGATCTGCTGGCCGAACTTCATTCTCCGAAGCACGGGAATGAGCAGCGGTCCCGCCAACAGGGCGAAAAGAAACGCCACGCCCATCGGGAATAAAATTTCCTTGATATCGATCACAACCTTAGCCCCCTGCGAGGATCAGCGTCTTCCGGACGCAAGTCCGGACCAACGCGACCCCAATCTCAATCCGTCCGATTCGCTTGCCCGTTCATACACCCGTCAGAATATCCACGAGCTCATCCAAGCCCATCATCCGGGAGCCCTTGACCAAGATCGCATCCCGCTCCCGCGCTTCCGCCGCAACGGCATCGATGAGCTCCGCCTTCTCGTGGAACCAGCGGACTCTCCCCGAAGGCAGCCCTTTACTGGCTTCAGACGCAATATGCTTGGCTAAGGTTCCGTAAGCGAATACTTTGTAGATCTCGGGCGCGGTCAGCATCGCTCCGATCTCCTTGTGGTACCGGACCTCATCCGGCCCCAGGTCCACCATGTCGCCCAGGACGACGATCTTCCGCTGATAGCCGGGAAGATCCTTCAAGAGCTCGATCGCCGCCTTCATAGAGGTGGGACTCGCGCTCATGGCATCGTTCAAGATGACGGCCCCGAACCGGGTCCTCATCGGTGTCAGCCGGGCGTAGCACCGGTCGAGCCGTCGGAAGCCGTCGGACGCGTCCTGATCCAGGACGCCCAGATACTTGGAAGCGGCAAGGGCCGCCATAGCATTCATAATGTTATGAAGTCCCAATAATGGAATCTTATAATACGTCATCATAGGAAGATTGGTCTTGAACGAGGTGCCCTCGGGCTCATTCATGATGGCGATCGGATGCATGTCGAGGTGTCCCTCGGAGCCGAACCGGTACGTTAACAGCCCTTCGGGATGCACGGCTTCGGCCAGCGCCTCTTCCAATAGGGGCTCCTCGCCGTTATAGATCAGAAGACCTCCCGGTATCAAGCCCTCCAGCACCTTCACAGCCTCTTGGGCAATCTCCCGTCGCGTTGCCAGAAACTGCAGGTTCGCTTCCCCCACGTTGGTGATGACCCCAATCTCAGGTGCCAAGAGACGGCTCTGCTCCCCGATGCCGGTCTCCCCGTTCCATGGAAGCTCGAATACGGCCATCTGCGTCTCTTCATCCATCTCCAGGATCGAATACGCCAAATCCACCATCGGGCTGCGGGTATCCGCCCCGTATTGGTGGACCTTGTAGGTGGAGGTCAACAGCGTGGCCAGCATATCCTTGGTCGTCGTCTTTCCGTCGCTTCCTGCGACAACCACCGTCCGCACCGGCAGCTCCTTGCGGTATGCCCGCGCAAGCTCCACTACGGCTGCGGCCAAGTCGTCCACGCGCACCGCCGGAATATGACCGGGATAAGGGGACGGATGCCCGTTCTGCCAGAGCATGGCGGCCGCCCCCTTGCGGATCGCCTCCTCGGCGGCATAATGGCCGTCTCCGCCCTCCGTTACCCGCGGAATATACAAACAGCCGGTTCTTACATTCTTCAGGTCGCAGGCCACCCCGCGGACCTCCACTTCGCCGAACAGCTCCGGCACACTGCCGCCCGACATCCGGGCGATCTCATCCAGCTTCCGATTCATCACTCGTTCCGACTCCTTAGCGCGATTCTTGCTTCTTCCCGGTCATCAAAATGAAGCGTGGCGCCCTTCACCAATTGATAGGTCTCATGGCCTTTTCCCGCAATCAATACTACATCCTTGGGGCTTGCCATTTCAATAGCCTTTTGGATGGCGGTCCGCCGGTCCGCAATCATCGCATACCGTTCGCGGGTCAAGCCCGCATCGGTCACGCCGGGCTCGATATCGGACAGGATGGCTTCCGGATCCTCCGAACGCGGATTATCCGAGGTGATGAAGACGTAGTCGCTGTACAGCGCGGCAATACGGCCCATCTTCGGACGCTTGGTCCGGTCCCGGTCCCCCCCGCAGCCGAACACGGTGATGACCCGTCCTTCGGCCACCTCTTTGACGGCGGCAAGCGCATTCTCCAAGCCATCCGGCGTGTGGGCATAGTCGACCAGCACCAGGAAATCCTGACCTTCGTCCACCGTTTCCATCCGCCCTTCTACAGGAGGCATGGCTTCCAAGCTTTCTTTGACCTGCTCTAAGGATACACCCTCCAAAAGGGCTACTGCAACGGCCCCCAGAGCATTGTAGACATTAAATTTGCCCACGAGCTTCAAATGCACGTCGGTTTCGCCCGCATACGCAGTCAATCGGAACCGGGTACCCTTGGCGGTGATCCGGATATCGGCCGCGCGGACGTCCGCGTCATTCTCGATGCCGTAGGTTAAGGTTTCCACAGCCGATTGCTTCGCGTAATAGACGCTGGCCGGATCATCCGCGTTCAACAAGGCGTAGCTTCTCTCCTCCGGCGAAGACGCAATGCCGTTGCCCAGCCGGGAGAAGAACAGCCCCTTGGCGGCCCGGTATTCCTCCATGGTCTTATGGTAATCCAGATGATCCTGGGTCAGATTCGTGAACAAGGCGGAACGGAACCGTGTGGACTTAACGCGCCCCAGATCCAGCGCATGGCTGGACACTTCCATGATGCAATACTGCGTGCCGACATCGGCCATCCGGCGGAAGTTACGCTGAAGATCCAGTGCCTCCTGGGTCGTATTCTCGGTCGGGAATATCTCGTCGCCGATCCGCATGCGGACCGTTCCCATGAGCCCGGTGCGGAAGCCGCAGTCGTTCAGGATTTTCTCCAACATATAGGTGGTGGTCGTCTTCCCGTTGGTGCCCGTCACTCCGATAACCTTCATGTCATGGCTCGGATACCCGTAGAAGTGATTGGCGATGACCGACATGGCGAAGCGGGCGTCCTTCACTACCAGCATCGGCACATCCAGCGGCAGACGCTCCTCTACCACCAGCGCCACAGCCCCCTGCTCCACGGCTTTGTCCGCGAACCGGTGACCGTCCACCTTGAAGCCCCTTACGCAGATGAACAAATCCCCAGGCCCTGCCTGGCGCGAATCCGATTGAATTCCCGTAATCTCCACATTTCCATCACCGATGATGGCAGAAACGGCGAACAGACCGGCAAGCTCTTTCAGGTTCATGCTGCATCCTCTCCTTATTCCCCTAGTATAGACAAAAGATACATGGATTTTCCTACTTATCCGTTTGTTTATCGCTTAGATAGATCCGGACCGTGGAGCCCTGTGGGACCCGGGTGCCCGGAGCCGGGAGCTGGCTTGCCACGTACGACCCCGTTCCCGCTTTGGCCAGCACCAGATCGGACCGCACATCCTCGTAGATATCCTGAATGCTCATGCCCACCATGTCCGGCACTTCCACATCGGGGATATCGGGATACTTGTATTCCTTCTGGATCTGATCCTTGCGGGGCTCCACCTTCATATACCGCAGCGAATCGGCCATGATGTTCTTGACGATAGGCGCAGCGATCAACCCGCCGAATTGTATGCCCTTTGGGTTGTCGACGGCAATGTAGACCACAATCTTCGGATCGTCCGCCGGCGCGAAGCCGACGAAGGAAACAATATGCTCGCTGGAGGAGTAACGCCCGTTGACGACCTTCTGGGCCGTACCGGTCTTGCCTCCTACCCGGTAGCCGTCGACGAAGGCATTCCGCCCGGTTCCGAGCGCCACGACCTTCTCCAGGGATTCACGCACCTGCTTGGAGGTCTCAGGCGTGATGACCTGACGGATCAGTTCAGGCTCCGTGGTATCCACCATCTCGCCCGTTACCGGATGATACCATCCCTTGGTGACATGAGGCTTGAAAAGCTTGCCGCCGTTAACGGCGGCGGATACCGCTGCAATCTGCTGGATCGGAGTGACCGAGACGCCTTGACCGAAGGCTGTGGTCGCCAGCTCCACCGGCCCTACCCGCTCCGGCTTGAACATAATGCCGTTTTCTTCGCCGTTCAAGTCAATTCCGGTTTTTTTGCCGAAGCCGAACTTCGAGATGTATTCGAACAATTTGTCCTTGCCCAAGTTCTGGCCCATCACCACAAACCCCGGGTTGCAGGAGTTCTCCACCACCTGCTGGAATGTCTCGGAGCCATGTCCGCCCCGCTTCCAGCACCGCAGACGCGCACCGGCCACCTCGATGGCCCCCGGATCATGGAACGCCGCATTCAGATCCACCTTGCCCTCCTGCAGAGCGGCGGCCAGCGTGATGATCTTGAAGGTGGAGCCTGGCTCATAGGTCATCCAGATGGGAAGATTCCGGTTGTAGACTTCAGAGGGGTACTCCCGGAATTGTCCCGGATCATAGGTCGGCCGGCTGGCCATGGCGAGAATCTCCCCGCTGTTGGGATCCATGGCGATTCCGATGATCCGGTCCGGCTGATGCTGAACCATGGCCTGGTCCATTTCCCGCTCCATCACGGATTGTATATAGTGGTCGAGTGTCAGCTGCAAATTCAGTCCGTCTTGGGGCGCTTGATATTGGTCGGTCGAGCCCGGCATTGTGCCGCCTCTGGCGGTGGAGAGAAAGCTGACGCCTCCGCGGATACCCTTCAACAGATTGTTGTAGGACGCCTCCACGCCGGTCAAGCCTTGGTTGTCGATGCCGGTAAAACCAAGGATATGGGAGGCCAAGCTGCCGAAAGGATAATAGCGCTTGCTGTCCTCCGCCACCCGGATCCCCGGCAGGTTCAGCTTCTTGATCTCCTCCGCCTTCTCGGCGGTTATCTTCCGCCCGCCCGGCTGTACCCGCTCGATCAGCGACTTCTTCGTAATATCCTGAAGGATGCCCTCTGCGGGTACTCCCAGAATTTGCGCCAGCTGCCGGGACGTATCCTCCGGATTCTTCACCTGGGCGGGTATGGCCATGACCGTAGGGGTGGATACGTTATAGGTCAGCTTCACCCCGTTGCGGTCCCAGACCTCCCCGCGCTTGGGCTCGAAGGGGACGGTTCTCCGCCAGTTGTCCTCCGCTTTCTCGGCCAGTCCCGGCCCCATCCACAACTGCACGTACGCCAACCGCAGCAGGAGGGCTGCGAACAGCACCGTCCCTCCCAGCATGGCGTACCAAATACGGCGACGTATGGTAACATTGGAAACCCGCACGAGCGCTCTCCCCTTAGCTTCATAGTCAGAATCATTCTTATCCATGACTATTCGGGACAAACAGGGGTTAGAACAAGCTCCTGCGGGATCGTTCAGGACGTATGGCTATAACGTTAAGGCTTTTTGGACGGGCTGGGTTGAGCCTTCGTCGGACTTGGCGTCGGCGAAGCAGTCGGCGGCTTGCTGGGCGAAGCGGACGCCTTCTTCGGTGTCGGACTGGCGGCGGCGGGCGGCTTGGCCGTATTCTTCACGTCCTTGGCGGCGGATGCCGCCTGCTCCAGCACCTTCTCCGCCTCCTCGGCCGGCTTCAGGATCAGCGCCAGCTCCCGGGAAGCTTCATCTCCCGACAGAACCTGGCTGACCACATATCCTTCTCCGTCCGTCTTGCACTTGATGCCCAGCAGATCGCAGATCTCCAGGGCATCCCGGAGGGATTTGCCGGCCAGATTCGGTACATTGGCCGTTTCCTCCTCTTGGGTCATCAAGTACACCCGCTGCGACTCGGACACCCGGGTGCCCGGCCCCGGAATCTGCTTCAACACGTCCGTTCCATTGCCGATGACCTCGGCCTTCAGCCCCTTCTGAGAGAGGGTGGTTTTGGCGGCGGATACCGCCAGCCCCGTCACCTCCGGCACATCCGGCGCTTGATCGAAGCGGGATTTCTGGGCGGCCGTCGCCATGGAATGGACGCCCATATAGCTTAAGGTCTGGGAGACGATCTCCTTGAAGGCGGGCGCCACCACCTCGCCCCCTTTATGGTAATCCCCTCCCAGATCAGGCACATCGGCGATGAGCACGACGACGATCTTCGGATCCTCTACCGGCGCGAAGCCGGCAAAAGAGATCAGCCACTGGTTCGAGGAGTAGCCCTTCTCACCGGGCAAGACGATGTTGGCCGTACCTGTTTTTCCCGCCGCCCGGTAACCCTCGATAAAGGCTCTGCGTCCGGTTCCCATCTCTTGATTGGCGATAACCTGCTCCAAAGCCAGAGACGCCTGCTTGGCGGTTTCCTCGGAGATGACCTGTCGGATCACCTCCGGCTTGCCGGTCTGAATGGTCTCGTTCGTATCCGCGTCGGCGATCTCCTTGACGATGTATGGCTTCATCAGCTTGCCGCCGTTGGCAATCACGCCGTAGGACGACAGCTGCTGGATCGCGGTGACCGTCAAGCCTTGACCGTAAGTGGAGGTGCCGAACTCGGAAGCGTATTTCATCTGAACGACGCCGCCCAGCTCACCCGGCAGGTCGACGCCGGTTTTCTCGCCGAAGCCGAAGTCCTTGATGTACTGCCTGAGCTTCTCCTGCCCCAGCTTTTCCACCCCGAGCTTGACGAACGCCACGTTACTGGAACGAAGCAGCCCTTCCATATAGGAGATGCGGCCCCAGCCGACGACGTTGTGGTCGTGCAGTGTGGCGTCGCCTACCCGGATGCTGCCGGACTGGTACGTATCATTCGGATTGAATAGCTTCTCCTGCATGGATCCCGCCAGTGTGACGACCTTGAAGGTGGACCCTGGCTCGTAGGTATATGAGATGGCATTATTCCGGAATACGGAGATGTCCTTCGAATCCCAATAACGGTTCGGATTATAATCCGGCATGTTGGCCATGGCCAAAATTTCCATGGTCTTGGGGTCGGCTGCGATGGCGGTTACGCCGCGCGGCTTCCATTTGTCATACACTTTGCGGATTGCGTTCTCGACATAATATTGGATCTGCTGGTCGAGAGTCAATGTGACATTCTTGCCATTGACGGGGGCCGTATAGGAGAGCTTGCCATTGGGAATCTCCACTCCCTTCAGATCCCGCTCCCGTTCCAGCTTGCCGGAGGTACCCTTCAGAAGCTCGTCCAAGGAGGATTCCAGACCGTAACCGCTGGGCTTGCCCCACTTATCCACAAAACCCAGGACATGGGACGCCAGCCGGTTGTACGGATAATAACGCTTCTCCGTCTCATACAGCGTGATGCCGACCTGCCTCGTATCCAGCTTGGTTTTGGTTCCATCCTGCTCATTCTTCAGCACGATCTTTGCCTTCAATTCCTTGATCAGCTCGTCGATCTGGGCTTTGGCCTCGGCGTCGATCTTATACCCTTCGGTCTGGACCTCCACCTCGATCAGATATTCATCGGAGTCCTTCTTCTTCCGGGTAGCCATCTCGTAGAACTTGTTCTCCAGCCTGGATACCTCCGCCGCATCTCCCGGAGCAGCCAGGATAGCCGCCAGGCCTTTGGCCGCGTCCCGCTCCAGCCCCTTGGCGTGGAGCTGCACCGGACTGAGCTTCACGATGAAAGCCGTTCCATCCTCCGCCAGCACTTTGCCATTACGGTCGGATATGATCCCCCGCTTGGCCGGAACCGTCTCCGACTCCTGCCAATTCTGCTCCGCCCGCTCCATGAGCCAAGTCTTCTCCGCCACCTGCACCCAATAGATCCGAACAATCAGTCCAAGAAAAAAAAGGGTAAAAAACAGGCCGGCGGCCAGCGTCCGGCTTCGCACTTTCTTCTCCATGTTTTCACCCTGCTTCAAGCATATGTAGTTGGTCTTACGGCTTCAACGCCACGCCGATGTTTCCGCCCTTGGCTCCCGCAGGCACCCACACGGAATCCTTGTCCTTCGTATCGTTCAAGCCGTTCTTCGACATCTCAGTGCGAAGACGCTCCGGATCGGACATCTTGGAGATCTTCTCCTTCAGGGCGCTGTTCTCCGACTCCAGCTTGGTGATCTGTTTCTCCACCTCGTGAATCCGGGTGTTGATCTGATAGATCTGGGCATACCGCCAAACGATGGTGCCGGCTACCACCACACACAGGAGCACCGTGAAGAGATACAGAAGCTTCTCCTGCACCGGAAGACGGCTTGCCTTGTAGACGACCTTGCGGGTCTCCTTGATTTTAACACGCGGGGCGTGGGCTTGTCTCTCCTCCACCGCCAAATTTCCATGTACATAGGACGCCACTATCTTTCATCTCCTTCTATGGGCAGTTTCTCGGCAATTCTCAATTTGGACGATCGAGCCCGTTGATTGCTCTCCAGCTCTTCCTCTCCCGGCACGATGGGCTTACGGTTCACCAGCCGGAGGAGGGACTTCTTCTTGCATACACACATCGGAAAATCAGGCGGACATGTACACGTCTCCACATATTTGGCAAAGGTCATCTTGCAGATCCGGTCCTCCAAGGAATGGAAGGTGATGACCGAGATCCGGCCGCCGGGCTTCGCACAGCGGATGGCTTGCTCAAGAGCATCCTCGAACACGCCCAGCTCGTCGTTCACTGCGATTCGGATGGCTTGGAAGCTCTTCTTCGCCGGATGGCCGCCCGATCTTCTGGCCGCAGCGGGAATCCCTTCCTTCACCAGCTCGGCAAGCTGGCCCGTCGTTTCAATGGGAGTCTTCTCCCGTGTCTTCGCGATGACGGCGGCGATTCTGCGGGCGAATTTCTCTTCGCCGTATTCGAAGAGGATCTTGGCGATCTCCGCTTCGTCCCATTCATTTACGATTTCTCTTGCCGTCAGCATTCCGGCCTGATCCATCCGCATGTCGAGCGGGGCATCCTGGTGGTAGCTGAAGCCCCGCTCAGCTTCATCCAGCTGCGGGGATGACACTCCAAGATCGAAGAGAATGCCGTCCACCTGGGGAATCCCCTCCGGATTCACCGGAACCCCTTGCTCGCGGAGCACCCGCTCCAGATAGCGGAAGTTGGTCTTCACAAGCGTAACTTTATCTCCATAGGGAGCCAAACGATCCTTGGCAGCAGCCAGCGCCACATCATCTTGATCCAATCCGATCAAACGGCCTTCCGGTCCCAGCCGGGATGCGATCCGTTCACTGTGTCCGGCTCCGCCCAAGGTGCAGTCTACATAGATTCCATCCGGCTTAATGTCCAGACCCTCGACCGCTTCTTCTTTTAAAACCGTCACGTGATGAAACACCGGCTTGCATCCTCCCTTAACGATCATGGTCTTGCTCGAGCCATTCCGCCTCCGGCTCCCTCAGGGCGCACGTGCGTTGGCCGGCATGCCGGGAACGGAAGCCGCCGGGTCTTCTGCCCGCTCTGTTCTTCCGCCCCTGCATCCCTGAAAATACATCTAAAAGTTAAAATCGACCAATTTCTCGGCGATTTCATTAAACGATTCCTCCGAGGCTTGGAAGTACGATTCCCAAACCTCCTTGCTCCAGATCTCCACCCGGTTCGAGACGCCCAGCACCACACAATCCTTGGTCAGCTTGGCATGGTCTACCAGCGTGTTCGGTATATTTACCCTTCCCTGTTTGTCCAGCTCGCATTCCGTCGCCCCGGAGAAAAAAAACCGGGTGAATGCGCGGGCATCCGCCTTCATAAGAGGAAGAGTCTTGAGCTTCTGCTCCAGAACCGCCCACTCCTCCATGGGGTAGACGAACAAACATTGGTCCAGTCCGCGGGTAACGACGAAGTTGGGTCCGAGGGCTTCCCGAAACTTAGCCGGTATGATCATCCGGCCTTTCTCATCGATCGTGTGCTGGTATTCCCCCATAAACACGATGCCCTCTCCCCCTTTCCTCCACTTCGCCCCACTTTCCACCACTAATTTATATGAATTCTCCACCCAAACAAAAAATCCTGCTAAGCTTAGCAGGATTTTCAAAATTCTTTCTCTCATTTTTGTCGGATTTGTTAGAAACTTCGCGGAAAAACCATCCGATTCCCCGGTTTACTCCCCGATTCCCTGTCTTTCGCTGTCGGACTCGCCGGAATCCTGGCGGTCCCGAGCCTCCCCTGCAAGCCGGCGGTTGTACTCCAGACGCCGCGTTTTTTCCGCTTCCTGAAGCTTCTCCCGCTTCGTTCTCGCTCTGCGGAGACCCATCCAGACGGGAATGCCGATCAGCACAGCTACAGCCCCAACCGGCAGCACTGCTGCCACCGTTACGAAGAGGCCTTGGGCAAAGGTGGACAAAAAGCGCAGGCTGACGGCCATCGCATGTCCCGCCCGGTCCAACACGCCGCCATCCCCTTCATCCGGTGTCTCGGCCAGCACCCCATCCGGCTGATAGAGCCGGATCTCCACGGTGCTAAAGGCCACATTCTGGTCAATGTAACGCATGCGGCCCTTGATCCGTTCGATCTCCTCCTGGATCTTGCCCAGCTCATTGGTGAAGGCCACCAGCTCATCCGTCTTGGACGCCTTCTGCATAAACTCCAGATAGCGGGCCTCCAGCACCTGCTTTGCTTTGAGACGAGCCTCGAGATCCACATACTCCTCGGAGACGTCCTGCGTCTGCATGTTGCGCTGGGGGCTGGTGTGGGGAATCTTCTCCAGCTCCTTCAGGAAGGAGGAGAATCCGCTGGAAGGAATCTTAAGAACGAAGTGCCCGCCCTGCTCCTTCGTGGAGCTGTTCTCCGTGAATTGAAGCACGTAGCCTCCGGCTTGGGACGTCAGATCCCGGATGTCGGCCTGCGCCTTGGTGTAGTCCTTCACCTTCATCGTCAGGTTCGCCTTATAGATCAGCTTCCGGTTCAGCCCCTCCGCATCCGCCGCGCCGGCCAACGGCGTCATGCCGGGCGCAGCGGCCCCGGCGAGCAGCTTCTCTTGCGTCTGCGCCGCTCCCGAGGCTTGCCCCTTGGCATCCGCCGATGTGGACGATGCTCCCGCCACTTCAGACTTCGCAGCTGCCGCCCCGGCCTGAGGCGCAACGGCATCCGCAGCCTCACCGGATTTCGCCTCATCGTTGGCAGCCGAGCAGCCTGCGGCCAACAGCAGCACCGCCAAGAGCACCGGCATCAGTCTGCGGCCCCAAGCGACCTTTCTCTCTGTACCCCCCATACCATATCCCCCTCATCATCATTAGGCAGCCGGCAGGTGCTGTTCCTTCATCCACGTCCGGACTTCTGCGGTCTGCCTGCCCTTATCGACGTGAATCGGGGCCGGGATGTTGCAGAAGCCAGAATCCGCAGGGCAGTCTGGTTCACACAACCGTCGGTTCATCACAGGACCGATTGAATTTATAATGGAGAAACATAGCATGGAAGGAGCGATGCTTCATGATTTACGATTTGATCCGCAGCAACCGCACGTACCGGAGGTTCGAGCAGCATGTGCCCGTGGACCGGGGAACGCTGGAAGAGCTGGTGGACCTGGCAAGGCTGTCTTCCAGCGGCGGGAACCTCCAGGCGCTGAAGTATATCCTGTCTTGCGGAGAAGAGCGCAACGGACTGATTTTTCCCCGCCTGCGCTGGGCCGGGTACCTGAAGGATTGGCACGGTCCGGAGGAAGGCGAACGTCCCGCCGCCTACATCATCATGCTGGGAGACAAGGAGATCAGCTCCCATTACTCCTGGGACCACGGCATCGCCTGCCAAAGCATCCTGCTGGGAGCCTGCGAGAAGGGATTGGGCGGCTGTATGTTCGGAGCCGTGGACAAGAAGGGGCTGGCCGAAGATCTGCGCATTCCGGATCGATACGAGATTCTCGTCGTCATCGCATTGGGCAAGCCCAAGGAGAGGGTCGTGCTGGAGGAGATCGGCGACTCGGGGGATGTGAAATATTGGCGCGACGCCGACGGAGTCCACCATGTGCCGAAGCGGAAGCTTCAAGACCTGCTGTTGGATTTCTAATCGATTCGTTAAAACAAAAAGGGATGCTCCCCCGCGTGGGAACATCCCTTTTTGGTGTCGGGTCGGCGCAGATTAATGCTCGGCCCAGCCCTCCAGATAGGCTTTTTGCTCATTCGTTAAGGAATCGATGGCGATGCCCATGGACGCCAGCTTATAGCGTGCAACCTGCTCATCCAGCTCATGAGGCACATCTACGACTTGTTTGCCGATGGCTTCATACCGGTCGTTCACATACTTCAGAGACAGGGCTTGAAGTGCGAAGGTCATATCCATAATTTCCGCCGGATGGCCGTCGCCTGCAGCCAGGTTCACCAGACGTCCCTCCGCCAGCAGGTAGATGCTGCGGCCGTCCTTCAGCTTATACTCTTCAATATTGCGGCGGACGGTCCGGACGGATTGGGCCAGCGCTTCCAGCTCCGGCTTGTTCACTTCCACATCGAAGTGGCCGGCATTGGAGAGAATGGCGCCATCCTTCATCACCGCATAATGCTCGCCCCGGATGACATCGCGGTTGCCGGTGACCGTCACGAAGAAGTCGCCGTGCTTGGCCGCTTCGATCATCGGCATGACCTCGAAGCCGTCCATGTACGCTTCGATCGCCTTGATCGGGTCGATTTCGGTCACGATGACCTTGGCTCCGAGGCCCTTGGCGCGCATCGCCACCCCTTTGCCGCACCAGCCGTAGCCGACGACGACGACCGTCTTGCCCGCAACGACCAGGTTCGTGGTGCGGTTGATGCCGTCCCACACGGATTGTCCGGTGCCGTACCGGTTGTCGAACAAATATTTGCACAGCGCATCATTGACGGCCACCATCGGGAACTGCAGCTTGCCTTCCTTCTCCAGCGACTTGAGCCGCAAAATACCGGTGGTCGTCTCCTCCGCGCCGCCGCGTACCTGCGCCAGCAGATCCTGACGCTCGCCGTGGAGAATCGTCACCAGGTCGCCGCCGTCATCGATGATCAGATCCGGCTTTTCCTCCAGCGTCTTGATCAGGAGCGCCTTGTACTCCTCCGGCGTGGGATTGTACTTGGCATAGACCCGGATGCCGTCCTCTACGAGGGCCGCACAGACGTCGTCCTGGGTGGAGAGCGGATTGCTGCCCGTAATGGTCACGTCGGCGCCGCCGGCTTGAACGACCTTGGCCAGATAGGCGGTCTTGGCTTCCAGGTGGAGGGAGATGGCAACCTTCAGACCCTTGAAGGGCTGCTCCTTCTGGAATTGCTCCTTGATCCGGTTCAACACCGGCATATGGGCGTCTACCCAATCAATCTTCAGATGCCCTTCCGGCGCAAGGGCCGGGTCGGCGATGATGCTTTGCTCTTTAACCGTCATCGTGTGGTGCCTCCTTCAAATATTCGGCCCTTCCGGAACTACCGGCTGCCGGATTACAGATAAACCAGACGGTGTCCGCCGTCGTAGGCGTAAGGCGTGTCGATCAGTTCATCGAGCCAAGCGCTACCGTACTTGTTCAAATAAGCAAACACATTATACACTCTTTCCTGCGGCTTCGACAACGGCGCCAGGCTGAGACGGATCCGGTCCAGCTGGCGGAGCCCCGTGGCGAACTGGCTCTCCACGGCATCCGCCGCCTTGGCCTGCAGGAAATCGATCTGCTCCGCGATCTTCTGCCGGTTCGTCTCCGCCAGCTTGGCCAGCCCCGGGTTCAAGCCGGACACCCGCTCGACCACGGGCGCGTACAGCTCGCCGAAGCGTCTTCTGACATCCGCGAACAGCTCCTCGATCTCCTGCTGTCCTTGCCCTGCCAGCCACTCGGACCGGAATGCGTCATAGTGATCCACGGCCATGGTGAAATCAAGGCCGAACTTCTCCATATTCTTCCGGATGGCCCCTTCAACGAGGGTAAATTCCAGCCGAGGGGCGACGATAGGCATCCGCATCCCCAATTCGTGGAACGCCTCCTTGGTCAGAGCCCAGTAGGCGATCTCTCCGGGTCCCAGTACGGTGGCCAGCACCGGGAGAAGGTAATCCTGCATGATAGGCCGGGTCATCACGTTATTGCTGAAGCGCTCCGGCTCGCGGGCGATCCACTGCCGGAGTGTTTCCCCGTCTAACCGGAGGCTCAGCTTCCGGTCCGTATAGACGCCATCCGCCGCTTGGAGCAGCACCCGCTCGCCGCGGTCGTCATAGACGAACAGATTCACATTGCCTTCCGCCTGATCCGCCTGAGGCGCGTATCCGAGTGACCGGACCCGGTCGGCTCCCTCCAGGAACCTTTTGTTCAGAGTCTCGTGGTGTTCCAGTAGCCGCGAGAACATGGGAGCCTCCTCCCTGCGGAGTCTCGGATCGTCCGAATCCAACAGCAGCAGTCCGTGACGGCCGAAGAGCCAAGCCATGATCCGTGCAAAAAACTCGGTCAGCGTACCCGATTCCCTTGCGTATTGATGCAAATGCTGCAAGAGCTCCGGCTTAAAATCGCTGGGCTGCAGCCACTCATCCATCTTCGTGAGAGCTTCTTCCCAGGACGGAACCGCAAGACGGCTGATGGAGGTGCGCACTCCTGTGGGGTGCTCCAGCCTCCAGCGCTCCACGCCGCCCTCCGGCCGGGCCGCATACCAGTGGTTCACCTCGTCGAAGTCGTGATCCTCGCCGGCGATCCAGAACACCGGGACGACGGGACGCTTTAGCCTCTCCGATGCCTCCCGGGCCAGCCGGATGATGGTCACTGCCTTATGGATGACCAGCAGCGGGCCGGTGAACAATCCTGCCTGCTGCCCTCCGGCCACCACCAGGGTACCCGCATCCGACAGAAGCTCCGCCGAACGAGCCGCAGCAGGACTGGTATTGCCCATCTCTTCATTATATAGCTTCAAAATACGGCTTATCCCGGCACGGTCGGACCTGGGATAGCCCCCGTTCAAGACCCAATCCGCTCTCGCTTCCCAATCCTCCGCTTTCCAGGGTGAATAATCGAACCGCTCCTTCGCCGTACGTTCGTCCTTCACATAATCCTCCGCCAACGGCTGGCTCTTGGCACGGTACGCTTCCTTCAGCATCACGTTCGGAGCCCTCCTTCCCCAAGTTCCCTATATACTCTACGGGCATATAACCGATTGTACACATGCCACCCCGCTTAGTCAAAAGATCCCAAAGCTCCTGACCGCTTAGGCGTCCAAAAAAAAGAATCCGCCCTGCGGCGGATTCCGATGCGCTCCTATATATGCCGCCCGGTTCTTATACCGAGCAGTCCGTCTCCAAGATCTCCTGCAGATGCAGCTTCCTCTTCTCCAGCTCCTTCGAGACCAGATGGATAAAATCCGGCTCCAGCTTGAGCTTAACAGCCATTCTGTAACAATGGATCAGCGCTTCCTCCGATAGGGAACTAAAACTTGCCATATAACATCCAACTCCTATCAATCTCTCTTTCGAAACTAATTTTATCTGTCATATTATGGGTTTTCAGCACATTTTTGCTGCATTCTCGTGCAAGTTTTATTTGCATGATTATGCAGAAAATAACAAAAAGAGATTGCACATGAAGATACCAGATCTTCATATACAATCTCTATTTGTTTTGGTAAAATAAGGTGTAAAAGAGCTTAGATCCAAGCTTTTTGCTTGCTGTCGCTGATTTTTTTCTTGAAGACACTTACGAGAGTGCTCTCTTCGGAGGAAGTCAACCCAAGAGATTTCATGAACTCTTTTGAGTTCAGCAGTCCTTCATTTTGTTTTGCCATACGGACTGCACGCTGCAGATCGGAAGACCAGGCTACCATTTGCATACTATCACCTCTCTTTTCTGTAAGTTATTCTCATTTTAGCCTAAATAATGTCGAAAATAAAGGGGGAAACCTCTTTGAAACGGAAATTTTTTACCATTTTCGCTCTATCGATGCTGCTAATCTTACAGACCTGGTTCCTTTATCTGACTTTTGCCTATCCTATCAACTGGATTTATGTGGCGGAAGACCATAACGAGTGGAAAGTCTCGCGGATTGACGGCAGACATTCCGTCGCCTATCCGCTGCTGAAGGTCGGAGATACCATCGTGGCCATCAACGAAAAGCCTCCGGGCGAGTTTCCATCGGTCCTCCGCTGGAAGAGCCTGGAGCAGACGAGGTCCGTTACGGTGATGCGGGAAGGCAGCATGCAGCATTATGAAGCCTCCAAGAATCCCACTCCCGCCGTAATCGATCTGGTGGCCTTCGCTGCCGAATCCGTAAGCTTCATCATTGCCTACCTCCTGCTGAAGAAGGCGAGGAATTCCGCCTCCTCGAGCTACTTGTCGGCCGTATTCGTGGACATCGGCGTCGCCTTCATGTCTCTGACGGCTTCCGTCCGGGGGGATATGCTGGGCAAGCTGCTGATCTCGACGGCGCTGGTGATGCTGCCCATTTTTTTCTACCACTTCATCTCCATCTTCCTGAAGCAGAAGGGCCAGATCCATCTGCCCTTGCGCTTTCTGCCGTGGGCCTACTTCACGGCCGGGGTCTTCTTCCTGAGCTATCTGATCTTCCTGTTGCCCCCATCCACAGCCTATACGATGTACAGCAACATGATTATGGTCACCGTGTCCATTACGATCATCGGGATGCTGACCAACATCTCCATCCTGATCGCGACCTCTTACCGGTATCGGAACCGGAAGGACTTTTTGTCTCTGATCCTTCGGACCGTTACGTTTTCCATGATCTTTTCCTTAGCGCCCATCCTGCTGCTCTCCTTCGTCCCCCAGCTGCTCTTCGGCCGGGAATGGGTCGATTCGGTTTACACAAGCTTGTTCATCTTCATTCTCCCGTTAACCTTTGCTTACCTGATCGTAGCCAAAAAGCTGTATGACATAGACATGGTCATGCGCCGCATCCTGTTTACCGGCCTGATTTCCCTGGTGCCGAGTCTGGTCTTCACCGCCATGATCCGGCTGCTGTTCTCGGAGAGCTCCTCGAATGAAAGACTGGGAATCGTCTTTCTGATTTTTTTGGCATCCATCACCTTTATTCTATACTCTCTTGAGAATCTGTCCGCGAAGCTGGAGCCGGTCATGTTCCCCCGGAAGTACCGGCTGACGATCGCCTTGAAGAATATCTCCCGGAATCTGAGAACCATCTCCAGTCTCCGGGAGATGAAGGACATCATCCTGCTGGACATTATCGACACCCTCGAAATGAATGGCGGAGCCATCGTCTTCAAGTATTCGGACCATACCGAAGCCATCTGCGAAGGAGATATCTCCCCATCCGAAGCCGGACGGCTGGTGAAGGAATGGAATCCGGCCAGCTCCACTCACACCTTGTACGAGATTACGCGGCATGAGGAATTTACCAGTTATCTCATCTTGTCTGAGCGTCACAACCGTTCCGTGCTGAACTCCGAGGAAATTCATTGGCTGATGCTGATCATCACCTATCTGGCCGTCAGCCTCGAGAATATCCATCTGATCCGGAAGCTTACGGTCAAGCTGGAGCAATTCGCCTCCCATATGCCGGAGGAGCACGAGGCCGGGGAGATTGCGTGGTTCCGCAAGCTGATGTTCGAGCTGCAGGAGAAGGAGCGGTCCCGGATCGCCACGGACCTTCACGACACCACCATGCAGGACCTGTTCTTCCTGAAGGAACGGCTCCGGAACCTGCTGACGAAGTACAGCTTCCGCAAGGAGGATCTGGAAGCCATGGACGGCCTGATGGATTACATCGATATCATCAATACCAATCTGCGCCAAAGCTGTTTCGAGCTCCACCCCTATCTGCTGAAGGAGATCGGTCTGGTCCAGACGGTCCGCAAGCTCATCGACCTGGAATCCATCTCCGTGCCGTTCGAGATCGAATTCACCGTTTCCGGCGCCTCCCACTTGGAGCAGGAGCACCCAGACACCAAGCGTCACCTGTTCCGGCTCATCCAAGAGCTGCTGAACAATGCCAAGAAGCATTCCAAAGCCGACCGGCTGCATCTGTCTCTGCGTGCCGGCTACTCCGGAATTGTACTGGACTATGAGGATGACGGAATCGGTTACGATCCGCAATCGATGAACACCGGAGAAATCGGGGGCCCTGGAATCGGTCTGGAACAAATGAAGAGCCGGATCATATCCATGGGGGGCTCCTACCGGATCGATTCCGCACCCGGGCGGGGCATGAAACTGGAAGCCTCCATCCCGATACGAAAGGAGCAATTGGCTTGACCCGAATAACCACCGCTCTCGTCGTGGAAGACCATCCACTTATGGCTCAGGCATCCAAGAATCTGCTGGAACAGATCGAAGGCGTCGTCATCGCCGGTATCGCCTATACCGGTGAAGAGTGTATGGCGCTGGCCGAACAGTACAAGCCGGATCTGGTATTCCTGGATTACCAGCTCCCCGATATGACCGGTACGGATGTGTCCAAACAGCTCAAAGCCCGGTACCCGGACATCCGGATCATCATCTTCACGGGCGTGGATGTTTCCGACCTGGCTTCGACACTGGTTGAGCTTCAAGTTCACGGCGTCATCTCCAAGGGAACCAACCACACCTCCATCCACCATCTGATCCAATGCGTGTTGGAGAACTATCATGTCCTTCCTTCCTCTATCATGGACCGGTTGAACCACAACTCCGGTACCCAGCCGGTTCCCCACGGGGAGCTGACGGAAGATGAGATCACCATCATGAAGCTGCTCATACGCGGAGATACCATTGAGCAGATCGCAGACGCCATTCACGTCAGCAAACGCTCCGTGGACAATTATCAGAAGCGTATTTATGGGAAGCTCGGCGTGAAGAACAAGGTTCAGGCGTTAGAGGCTTTCATCCAGAGCAAATATTATTCGGAGCACGGGCAAGGAGGTAACGGATCATGGACCCCCGAGTGATCGACGAATGCAAGGTCCTGTTGGACCGATGCGTCCCTAACCAAGAGCTTCGCAGGTTATTGGGTGTCTTCCTCGACGACAAATGTTCGGAGCCCACCATATGGTCCACCCTCACGCTCCAGACCCACTTCATGCTGGGCGGTGATTCGGGGCAAATCTACCGCAATGCCGCCCTGACCGAGCTTATGATGCTTGCGTATGACATCGCCGACGATCTGCAGGACCGTGACAACCCGTCGAAGAGCTGGATGGCCTGTCCTCCGGAGATGACCCTGAACGCACTCCTCGCGCTTCATGCAGTCTTTATGGAATCGGCACCTCCCTCGGTCTTACCGGAAGCCGCCAAACTGCTCTCCCTCTCCATCAGCGGACAACATACCGATCTGGAGGGAACGGCCGAGACGGAGCAGGATGTTCTGGACATGGTATCGCGCAAGTCCGGCTCCTTGATCCGCTTCGCCTGTCTCATGGGCTATAGCCTCATTCCCGGCCTGGAGTCCGCGAAGCAGGAGCAGTTGGATCAATTGGCTTCCTTGATCGGAGTGATCGCCCAACTGGATAATGACCTTCGGGATGCCATCCGCATGGATGAAAAAAGTGACGTTCTGCTGAAGAAACGAACGCTCCCTCTCTTATTCGCCCTGGAAACGGCCGAACAGGATTGTCTTGCTCTATCCGACTATTACAGCGGACGCATGGACCGGGACACCTTCGAGCGGCATCGTCCGGAGGTTCTCGAATTCATCCAGCAATCCGGCAGCATCGAATATTCCCGGGTTATTCAAGCCCTTCATATAGATCATGCCGACCGTCTGTTCCAACAGTTGGATGCGTTGTCTCCATGGAAAGAAGCATTTCGGAATGCAGCTTATGCTCCTCGCGGCGATGCGAATGAGAACACAAAGGAGGAAGTTTGATGAGCAACAGAACGACCGGTATCGTCCGGCTTTTGGACCCGCTAGGAAGGGTCGTCATACCGAAGGAAACCCGTGAATTGTTAGGGATACGCGAAGAAGACGCATTGGAATTCTTCGTCGAGGAGCATACCTTGATGCTCCGCAAGTACCGCACCACCTGCTGCATGTTCTGCCAGACCACAGATGATCTGGTCTTCTTTAAGAACCAATTTATCTGCCGCTCCTGCGGGAAGGACGCTGTCAATAATGCCGGGACTCCTAATCGAACGGAGCAGCCACAGAAGGCCAGCATCTCCCAGGAAACGTCAACCATGAAGGTTCGCCGTAGGAAGCAGGAGGAGCTGCTCGCCGCACTGGAGCAGGCACTGGCGGAAGAGCCCGATATTCGCCAGAAGCGGTTGGCGGAGAAGCTGGGCGTTTCCCAAGGCCGCATCAGTCAGCTGATGAAGCTGATTCACGAACGTCCACTGGCCCGCGAGTGACATATATAACGAACACCCCCCATGCCGATGGCATGGGGGGTGTTCGTTATATACGGGTTAGGATTAGTACAAATGGCAAGCGGTAAAGTGTCCCGGCTCGACTTCTTTCATCTCGGGCATGGACTCGGCGCACTGCTTCATCGCTTTCGGGCAGCGCGTCCGGAACGGACAGCCGCTAGGCGGATTCAGCGGGCTCGGAACCTCGCCTTCTAGAATGATCCGCTCTCTTTGGCGCTCGACTTCCGGATCCGGAATCGGAATCGCAGACAGCAGAGACTCGGTATACGGATGAAGCGGCTTTGCGTACAGCATCTCGGAGGTGGTGACCTCCATCATCTTCCCGAGGTACATGACGCCGATCCGGTCCGAAATGTGCTTCACCATGGCCAGGTCATGGGCAATGAACAAATAAGTCAAACCGCGCTCACGCTGCAGTTTCTTGAACAGATTCACCACTTGGGCCTGTACGGATACGTCCAAGGCGGAGATCGGTTCATCCGCAATGATAAATTGGGGTTCGATCGCCAAGGCACGCGCAATCCCGATCCGCTGACGTTGACCGCCGGAGAATTCATGGGGGAATCGCCCAGCGTGCTCTTCGTTCAAGCCTACGTCACGAAGCAGCTTATAGATCCGCTCGCGGCGTTCCTTGCCGGATGCCAAGCCGTGAATATCAATGCCTTCACCAATAATATTCTCGATGGTCATGCGGGGATTCAAGGATGCATACGGATCCTGGAATACCATCTGCATGCTGCGGTTGAATTTCTTGAGGCTGTCGCCCTTCAGCTTGTAGATATTCTCTCCGTTGAAGAGCACCTCGCCGGAGGTGGCTTCATACAGACGAATAATGGTGCGGCCTGCTGTAGACTTGCCACAGCCGGACTCGCCGACGAGGCCGAAGGTTTCTCCGCGTTTGATGGCAAAGTTGATGCCGTCAACCGCCTTCAGAAGCCTGCCGCCGCCGACGTCAAAGTGCTTCTTCAGGTTCTTGACTTCCAGGATATGCTCAGACATGGCTGCGACCTCCCGCCTCGATAGGCTTCTCAATCTTAGGCGCATCCGGATGCAAGAGCCAGCATGCTGCGCTGTGGCTCGACGAGATCGTGGTATGCTCGGGGTCCTCGCTTATGCATACTTCCATGGCATATGGACAGCGGGCCGCGAACGCACAGCCTTTGGGCGGTGCGAACAGATCCGGCGGCGTACCCGGAATCGGCACCAGATCCTCATCGGAATTCTGGTCCAGACGGGGAACGGAGCGCAGCAGGCCCCATGTATACGGATGCTCCGAATGATAGAATATATCATCCAATGTTCCCTGCTCCACCACTTTGCCTGCGTACATGACAACGACACGCTGTGCCATATCGGCAACGACGCCCAGGTCATGGGTAATCAGAATAATGGAAGAGCCGGTTTTCTCCTGAAGCTTCTTCATGAGCTCAATGATCTGAGCTTGGATCGTCACGTCGAGAGCCGTCGTCGGTTCATCGGCGATCAAGAGCTTCGGATTGCACGCCAGGGCGATGGCGATCATGACCCGCTGGCGCATACCGCCGGACAGTTCATGAGGATACTGCTTCACCCGACCTTCCGGATTGGAGATACCAACCAAGCCGAGCAGCTCCACAGCACGGGCCGTAGCTGCGCTTTTGGACATGTTCTGGTGCTTGATCAAGGTTTCGGCGATCTGAACGCCGATGGTCATCGTCGGGTTCAAGGACGTCATCGGGTCCTGGAAGATCATGCCCATCTCGGAGCCGCGGATCTTCTCCATCTCCCGATTGGACATCTTCGTGATCTCTTTGCTGCCATCGAACAGAATACTGCTGCCCTTCTTGATGACGCTCGGAGGGGTGGGGATCAAGCGCATGATGGTTTGGGCCGTAACGGACTTGCCGCAGCCGGATTCACCCACGATGGCCAGAACCTCACCCTTCTTCAGGCTAAAGGAAACGCCGCGGACCGCTTGGACCTCTCCCGCATAAGTGGAGAAAGAAACCTTGAGATCCTTGACTTCCAATATGTTTTCGCTCATGTTTTCCCCTCCTTACTTACGCATTTTGGGATCAAGAGCATCCCGCAGGCCGTCACCCAGCATGTTGAAGCTGAGCAGGATCAAGCTGAATACCGCGGTCGGGAACAGCAGCCGGTGCGGATGCAGTCGCATGGACAGCGCACCGTCGTTCATCAAGGTTCCCAAGGAAGCCAGCGGCGGCTTGACACCCAGACCGATGAAGCTCAAGAATGCTTCGAAGAAAATCGCCGAAGGCACGACGAATGTGATCTGTACAATAATGATGCCGAGAGAGTTCGGGATCAAGTGGCGGAAGATGATCCGGGACGCGCTGGCTCCCAGAGAACGGGCGGCCATGACGAACTCCTGCTCCTTCAAGGCGAGCAAGGAACCGCGGACCAAACGGGACATCGGCACCCATCCGGTTAAGGCATAAGCGATAATGATGGAGTTGATGCCCGCTCCCAATACCATGATCAAGAGAATAGCGATGATCAGATAGGGAATGGAATAGATGATCTCGGCAAAACGCTGCATAACGTTGTCCACACGTCCGCCGTAATAAGCGGAGATGCCTCCGTAGATCACACCAACTACAAGATCAATGATAGCTGCTACGATACCGATGAACAATGAAATCCGGGTGCCCCACCATACGCGCGTCCACAGATCCCTACCAAAATCATCGGTTCCGAACCAATGGTCACTATTGGGTCTCAAATTTACATTGTTGTAATCCTGCACATCGTATTGGTAAGAGGAGAAGAAAGGCATGACAATCGCCATGATCGTAAGAACGATCAATATGATCAAACCGGACATCGCCAGTTTATTTTTCTTAAGCCGTCTCCACGCATCCTGCCAATAGGTTAAGGAAGGGCGCACGATTTTATCTTGTGAGAGCAAGCCCTGCTCGATCGGTTTAAATCTGTCTTTGGGCGACAAGATCTCCATCGATTATTTCCTCCCTTTCGCCAAACGGATCCGGGGATCAATGAATCCGTACAGAATATCCGTTAAGAAGATCACGATTACAAGAATGGCCGAGTAGAAAATGGTCAATCCCGCAATCATGGTGTAGTCATTGGAATAAATGGACTGCACGAAGTGGGTGCCGAGTCCAGGAACGGAGAAGATCCGTTCGACAACCAGTGTACCCGTGATAAGGTTTACAAATATGGGACCCAAAATCGTGATAACCGGCAAGATTGCATTCCGAAGCGTATGGCGGAAAACCGTCGTTCTTCGAGATAAGCCCTTAGCCTTGGCCGTCTTGATGTAATCTTGGTTCAGCACGTCCAGCATGGAGGTTCTCATCATACGGGCCAACTGTGCCATCGTGCCGAAAGACAGGGCAATGGCTGGCAAAACTCGGTGTTCAGGACCGTTCCACAAGCCTGGCGGAAGCCACCCTAGTTTAACGCCAACAAAATACGACAGAATCGGACCAAGAACAAAGGACGGAATCGACACCCCGATAACCGCCGTCAGCATAGCTCCGTAATCCGCTGCTTTATTATGGTTCAAGGCTGCAATAATTCCAAGCGATAACCCGATAATAATAGCAATTGTAATGGCCCACAAGCCTAACTCCAATGAAGCCGGGAATGCTTGCTTGATCTTATCCGTGACCGTATGGGCCGGGAATTGGAATGATACCCCCAAATCACCTTTTGCCACGTCACCGATGTACTTCACATACTGCTCCCACATGGGTTTATCTAAGCCATATTGGGTCATCAAAATTTTACGTTGGGCGTCAGTCATCTTTGCGGAGGCCTCACCGAAGGGATCCCCCGGCAAGCATTTCATCAAGACGAAAGTTAACGTCGTGATGAGCCACAATGTAATGAACATGTAGATGATACGCCGTATTGTATACTTAAGCATGCGGCACCTCCTTTTACGTAATCATGAGAAGAGGCCGTTCGTCCTGATCAGGAACGGCCTCTTCCATGTTCATGCAAATCTTCTATTATTGGAACTGCTTATTTCACGGAAGTCCATTTCAGTTCCCACTCTTGGCCGTACGGCGGAAGAATGAGTCCATCGATGTTGGTACGCTTCGCATAAACTTGGTTACGGAAGTACAGTGTGGAGACCGGAAGTTCCTTCATCAGAATCTTCTCTGCGTCAACCAGCATCTTAGCGCGTTTCGCACGGTCGCTTTCCTTGTCGGCGCCCTTCACCAAGGCGTCATACTCGGCGTTGGACCAATCGTTATCATTGAATTCGCCGCCTGTAATCCACATATCAAGGAAGGTCATCGGATCGTTGTAGTCAGCACCCCACAGAGCAAGCAGAGCTTCGAAGTCATGCTTGTGCTGCTTGTCGACACGCAATTCGTGCGGAACCGGCTGGCTTGTTGCTTCAACCCCAAGATTTTGCTTCCATTGTGCCAAGATGTACTCGATGGTCTTCTTGCCTGCGTCGGAATCATCCGCCATCAGACTGAACTTAGGCAGTGCAGTCATGTTCAACTCTTTCAGACCTTCAGCCAGCAAAGTCTTAGCTTTAGCAGCATCGAACGCCGGTTGAGTGTCGCCTGCTGCTTTACGGAAGTCGCCGCCGTTGCCGTCCAATGTACCGTTCGGTACAAAGCCGGTGGAAGGAGTGGAGCCGTTCTTCAGGATGGTGTCAACCAGCGGTTTGCGGTCGATCGCCATCGACAGAGCTTGACGAATCTTGGTGTTGTTGAAGGCCGGGAACTTCTTAGTCTGGAACTGAACGTAAGAGTTGGTCAGTTCCTTCTTAATGGTGTATTCCGGCTTGCCGTTATACATGGAGACAGTGTCGCCGCGGAGCAGCGTCAAGTCGGCTTCCTTGGATTCGAACAGGTTCACACCGGTTTGCGGGTCTTTAACCACGTTTACGGTAACCTTGCTCAGCTTTACATTGGCAGCATCCCAATATTTGTCGTTCTTTACCAGAACCAGCTTCTGCTCATGATCCCAGCTTTGGAGCTTGAACGGACCTGCGCCCAGAACGTTGGGTGCGTCTGCGCCGTTCTTCTCGCCTTGTTTCGTTACGAAAGCTTCACTTTGCGGGAAGAAGGTACAGAACGCCAGGAGCTCGGTGAAGAAGCCTTTCGGTTGGGTAAGAGTGATCTCCAAGGTCTTGTCATCCTTGGCTACGACGCCGAAGTTCTTCTTCAGGGAGTCGAACTCAGCTTGGTCCTTAGCGGCGTGCAGTTCTTTACCGCCCTTGATCCACTCCAGGAAGAAGCTGTATTGAGCTTTGGTAGCCGGATTCAAAGTGCGGAGGTAAGAGTATACGAAATCCTGAGCTTTCAGCGGAGTGCCGTCAGCATAGGTCAGATTGTCCTTCAGGGTGATGGTGTAGGTCAGACCATCGGCCGAAACCTTGGGCATTTCTTTTGCAAGACCCGGAGTAGCCTTCAGATCCTTGTCGAGACGGTACAGACCTTCGTTCACCGCCGCGATGATGGTGAAGGAAGCGTTGGCCGTTGCTTTGGATACGTCCAGAGCAGGCGGATCGGCACTCATGTTGATCTTGATTTCTTGAGCCGCTTTCGGTGCAGCGGAAGTGTCGGCCGGAGCCTTTTCTTCGCTGTCAGATTTGCCACAACCGGCTGCGGTCGCCGCAAGGGTGAACGCAAACGCGGTGATGAGAACTTTCTTGAAGTTCATGGAATACCCTCCCTTTGATAAATATGTAGAATTGTTTTTTATGGTAAAGGCATGACAAGTGTACAGCAGTGACAATCGTCACACCATTAGCCCTAATTCGTGAACATTTGTACACCGGTTAAATACAAATCCATCCGGGACGCTTGTTTGTTTATGTCAGATATACTAACACGAATATTTTCCATGTCATTATATTTAACACATATTGAAGAGTGTGTAAACTTATTTTTCACAATCTTTACACGAAATCGGGTTGTTTTTCACAATTTTGCAACAATCCGATAAATATAGTTTTTGCAGATTCTTACCGGATATAACCTTTTTCAATTATACAACCACTGGTTAATAAAATCTACGATTTTTTGACGGAAACATTTACAAATCGCTGTAAGCGCGATCACTCTCGTACCGTCTGGAATGGCAGTTTTAATATTTATACAAAAAAAAGAGAGCTTATGCAAGATAAGCCCTCTCCCAGGGACTTTCCCATATCCTTCATTTCAGAAGTCCGAGGGTCTAGTATACTTCATTACCTTATCGATCGCAAGCGAGAGCTCCCGGTACACATCCGTCTCCACCTGGGCACGGAGCTGTGTTTTGGCGAACATCTCCCCTTTGTCCGTTGAGACATATCGGGGAGGCAGAGCGTTCAGCACGATCGCCATAATATCCGCCTGACTGCTCTCCCCGCAGTCGGCCAGGTCGGCTCTGTGGTTCATCAGCTCCTTCAGGCAGCTCTTCACAATGTCTTCCATCAGATTATGGACTTGCATGACATCCGCTCCTTCTATTATAAATTAAGTCTGCGTACGGTTATAACGTATATTCCGTGGCCAGATGCACCAGCCACAGAAGGACGTACAGCACGCTTAAGACAAGGAAGCCCGGCCTGCTGATCCACCTGAACAGAGCAGCCGGGTCCAGCCGGCCCGAACGGTTTTCGAGCTCCCTTCCCTTCAAGCCCGCCGCCGTCAGGATGACGAAGAGCAGTAGCCAGAAGCCCCACTTGCCGCCCGTCAAGACATTAAGCAGACCGGAAACAGATCCGATCATGATGAAGAAAGACAAGTCCATGGCCGACCGCGTTGCCGTTCTCTTGTTCCGGCGGATCAGATAGGCCGCGATCCAAATTCCTCCGAAGGTTACGAACGGATACGCCGCCAGCCCCTCATACCATGTCATTAATAGGGCTGTCATCGCTTGATCCCTCCGTTCCTGCTGTGCACTCATTCCAGGATTCCCTGCACCGTACCAGACGGTATACCGCCCCGTGAACCGGAAGATCCAGTCCCAGCCGGCCGGCCACCCGGAGCAGGCTGCCGTTGAGCCATTCCAGCTCCGTCCGCCTTCCCGCCTCCATATCCTGCAGCATGGAGGATCGATTCCGCTCCGTTGCCCGGCATACTGCCAAGAGGCGCTCCCACAGGTCGTCTGCAATCCCGATTCCCAAAACCTCCGCCACGCCGGACGCCTCCTGGAACAGTGACCGCATCAGCGCCAGAGCATCAGTGGAATCCAGCAGCCTCCCGTTCGGGACGCCCAACAGTGCCGTGACTGGATTAATGACGGTATTGATGATCAGTTTGTTCCATATCTCTCTATCAATGGAATTCGACAATTCCGCTTCAAATCCTGCCCGAACCAGGATGCTCAAGAGTGAACGGAGCTGTTCCGGCTCTCGGACCTTACCGCCAGGCTCGCCGATCCAAGTCTTGCCGCTGCCCGTGTGGTCCACGGCATGAAGCTCTGTTCTCCTGGCCCCTTCCGTCGTCACGGCTGCATAGACGGGTGCGGCAACAGCTGCGGCACGCAGCTTGTCCACATGTCCGATCCCGTTCTGAAAGCAGCATATGGACGTACCCGGCCCGCACCACATGGAAAGGCTTCGGATCAGCTCGTCCGTGATATCCTTCTGTTTGACCGCCAGCAGGATCCAATCCGGCCGTGGAATACCCGCCCCGGGCCCGCCGGAATAGGACGCAATAGATACGGAATCCGCCTCCGTATGATTGTGGCGGCCCCCTTCCCGGATCGTCAGCCCGGAACCGGCAATTCGGCTCGCCTGCTCCTCCGACCGGGTTACCACTCTGATCGTTGCTCCTGCCGCCGCCAGCTTCGAGGCCAGCAGCAAGCCGATGGAGCCCCCTCCGATACAATCGATTCGCACGGCATCACATCCTCTATCTCCAATATAGCATGAGAGCCGCCCTCTTCCAAACCGATCCGCCGGCTCATAAGGAGCCGGACATATTCAAAAGGGCGGCCCATTATGGAGCCGCCCTTCCTCTTATCCCGCTACTCGATTCGTTCCAAATTGCCGTTGGCATCCATCTTGAACCGGGATTTGCTCTCCTCGTCCTCTTCCACCAGAAGAGCCAGCTTCCGGGCCCGGTCCATGATCTGAATCAGCGCCTTGTAGTCGTCATTCACCACTCGGTAGTCCGTAGAGACCTCACTGACCTCTGAGCTGAGCTTTTCATTCTCTCGCTTCAAGTCTTCCAACTCTTGCTTCGTTTCCGCAAGCTCCTTCTCCAACGTCCGGATCTGTCGAGCCATCTCGGAGAACGTGGTCTTCCACTGTCTCAAGTACCGGATGACCCCATCGATGGAAACGGATTCTTCGGTAAACGCGTCCAGACGGGAGTAGCCCGGTTCGGCCAAATCCAGCATGGCCACGGATGCCGTGGGTACACCGGCGGAGTTTTTCTTCAACTGACTGCGTTTTTGACGCTGCGCTTTGGACATTTGGATGGCTGCTTCATATTTTTTTCGGACGAAGCTGTTCCAACGGAATCCGCAAGCCGCCGCCGTTCTTCCGATCCGCTCCCCCACTTCTTCAAAAGCGGCTAATTGCGTGCTGCCCTCACGGATATGCCGGAGCGTAACCTCCGCCAATATCAAATCGTCTTCTTCGCTCCAGGCGTCTTGTCTGACTGCTGACATCGTATAACCTCCTAAGCGTGTAATGCCGGCATAAACGGGCTTCAATGAAGAGTCTCTGGATGAAAATGTCCCAATACTTATTGATATGCCCATAGTAGAGTTCATAGAATCTATTTCATACTATTTGGTATTGACATTTTTTCTTTGAAACATACATCGACCCTAGGGTCTTGGATGACACATTTTGGAATTTTTATTTAGAATGATTTAAAAATTTTTGATTTTGGTCACGTATTGCGTTTACACTCTCTATGTCTATAGGTATAATAAGATGAGAAAAATGATCGATAACGAACGACAGAGAGGGGGAGTTTCGGCGTGGCACGGATGTTTCGCGTTCTCGGCTTCTGGACCTTGGCCATCGGCCTGATGGCATTGGCGGGCGACATGGTTCCGATGGCGTTCATCTTCTTGTTCCAAACGGCGGTATTCGTCATCCTTGGATACTTGAATCTGTCCGAACGGACCTACATATTGCTGTTCTGGGGTTACATGCTTTTGGCATTTACGGGCTTCACCTACTGGTCATTCTTTGAATTAACGGTCTAGCACCCCGCATAAAGAAGGCGGATCCTCCGGGATCCGCCTTCTTTATGCGCTCTGAATCAGGACTTTGAACAGCTCGCTCATGGAATCCGAAAGAAGAAGCTGGCGGATGGCCCGGTTCCGTTTGGACGCGGCGCTGAACGGATCGGCTCCTCCGTGCTCCTGAAGCATCTCCAAAATGCCGTTGTCCACCAGAAACTGCTTCTGCGTCGTCAGATTCCACCGGGAAAGCCCCGCCTCCAAGCCTGCCTGGAGGCAGGCGCTGAAATCCACATGAGCCGTCATATCCTGCTCGCCTGCGAATACGTAGGGATTGTCGTAGGCCTGATGCTCCCTGTAGCACATCAAGGTTCCCGCCATCCGGTGCGGAGCGAAGAGCTCCTCCGCCACATCCCCATAATCCACGGTGACGAGGGTCGTACGGTCGTCCATCCGGGCTGCCTGCTCCCGGATCCAACGGCCAGCATCCAGATTCAGGTCCGCCGTCTGCCCCTGCTCCAGCCGAATACCGCTCTGTGCCATATATTCCAGCACGGACGGCTCTCCGCACGGAAGCTCTGTCTCGGTGAAGCTTCCGGACTCCGGATCCCAGCCCACGTAGAGCTCCATCAGACCTTGCGGCCGCTGACGAATCCGATGGACCGGGAAAGCATCCAAGAGCTCGTTAGAGAACACCAGCCCGGTTCCATACCCGCCCGCCGGTGTGTTCTCCAGCACTTCAGTCCGGTCAGCATGCCCCTGCAGCGCATCGCGGATCAAGCTTTGATGATGGGGGCTTCGTTCCACCACCTTGTATTCCAATCTCGCATACAAGCTCGGATTCTCTAGACGGATCCGATCCAAGATCTGCTTCGCCAGCCTTCCGGTGCCGCCCCCCCATTCGGTGACGGTAAAGCGTTCGTCCTGCCGTACCGATGCCAATCGGGCGATATAGCGGGCCATCACATCCCCGAATACGCTTCCGATATGGGACGAGGTATAGAAGTCCCCCTCCCTTCCCACCTTCGGCCGATTCCCGGTGTAATAGCCCCCGTCAGGATCATACAGACACATCTCCATATAATCGCGGAACCGCAGCACCCCTCCGGGTGCCGCTGCCATCCGGCTCTTGATCTTGTCCACCAGCAGCCCTCCGCTGGCTGCCGCCGCTTTTTTGTCCAACCGGTTCACCGCCTGTTCCCGTCCGAGTACCATGCAAGGTTTCACTAAAGACAAATGGTGTCCGAACGTTTATAATAAGTGAAGATTTGTATACGCAAAGGAGAGCTTGTCCGCTATGCTGCATAAGAGGAAATCCACCTTGCTGCTCGCCGTACTCATGACCGCCTCTCTGACCGCCGCAGGCTGCTCCGAAGAGAACCATGCCAAAGAGCGGATGGATCAGGCGCTGACCAAACAAGCCGAGATGAAGTCCTATTCCTTCACCGGCAACGCCGACCTGAATCTGGAGATGCCCTCCCAGAAGGAAGGGAGCAATCCCATGACCTCTGCCCTCCTGACTATGTTCATGAAGGGCAAGCTGGAATGGAACGGTGCGGCGTCGACGGACCCCGTACGGTTCGAGACCGACCTGAAGAGCACGCCTGCCGGCTCCGCGGCAGCGCTGGAGCTTCCCGTTCTCTTCAAGGATAACAAATTGTTCCTGCACATTCCAATGCTGAATAAGGACGGGGAATATTACTCCGTAGATATGGCTGAGCTGGCGAAGCTGTCCGGCCAAGCCAACCCCATGAGTCCCGACAGCCTGAAGAACATCTCCAAGACCATGTCCGATGCCGCCAAGCTGGCTATATCCGACGTGAATCCCAAGTGGTTCGCGGAATCCGACGCCGGCGCTTTGAAGGACGGAACCAAAGCCGTCTCATACCGTCTCGACATAACGGATAAGAACCGCAAGGAAATCACCGACGCCTTGAAGGCCAAATGGCCTCAACTGGCGGATACTCTGAAATCGTCCGGCATCTTCACCGGCTCCCAGGCGGAGGAATGGAAAGCGCAGAGCGCTACGCTGGACGTGAAGGCTCCCGGCTCCATTGAGATTAAGGTCGATTCCGCGGGATTCATCCGGGAGCAGAACGTATCCCTGTCCCTCTCCTACCAAGGCAAGGACGGCAAGGGCCATAGCTCCTCCTTCCGGGTGGCGCAGGCTTACAACGATGTGAACCAGTCACCCAAGTTCCAGAAGGAAGAGCCGAAGAATGCCCGTCCTCTGTCGGAGATCCTGAAGCTGATCATGCCTCCGAAAACAACCAAATAAGCGGTGTCACTTGCTTCCCTATGCCGGGGAAGCATTTTTTTGTCATCTTTTTCTCTGAATTGTGATAAAGTTAATGGAGAAAGAGATTTAGAGGAGCGAATCATGGGAAAACCTCTGCGTTATACCATCCTGATCATACTGTGCGCCGCCATTCTGCTGTCCCAGAGCAGCCCCGGCTCTGCAGACACCACCCTGGACGAAATCAAGCAGCTGCTACAGAAGGGTCTGACCCTCTCGGAGCTGGATCAAGAGATTGCCAGACTATCCGGCCGAGAGATACAGGTCGGGGAGCAGATCGGCCGGACGGAAGAGCTGATCGCCGCTAACCAGGCCGATGTGACCAAGACACGGGAACATGCGGCCAAGGTGCTTCGTGCCTATTATATGGGCGACCGGGACAAATTATGGATGCTGTTGTTCTCAGCCAAGTCTTTATCGGATGCTCTGTCCATCTATGAATACCTCAACATGATCGTGCATAACGACCATCACTCTCTGAACGCCTATACCGATTCTTACCAGGCGCTGACCGATTCCAAGTCGAAGCTGGAGAACGAGCGGCAGGAGCTTCAAGCAGTGAAGGCCCGCTTCATTGAGCAGCGGGAGAAGGCTTTGGCCGTCCAGAAGGAGATCGACGAGGCCTTGGCGGCAAGCGCCAATGCGGCGGCCCTGAAGACGGAGCTGGATAAGTTTACGCAGGAGTGGAAGGAAAAGGGCGTCCCCTTGTTCCGCTCTTACCTGACTTCCATCTCTTCGGCCATGCAGAGCTTGCCCGAGCTCATGACGGCGGAGAATCTGGACATCAACATCGCCAAGCGGACCTTGACCTTCACCATTACCGATGTGAAGCTGACGGAATTTTTCCGGACGAAGGATCCGATCTTCCACAACATCACCTTCGGGTTCGAGGACGATTCCTTCAAGGCCTTCGGAACCGACAACGGCACCCAGGTCTCCATCATCGGAAAGTACACTGTAGAATCGGAGCCGAACCGGCTGCAGTTCCATGTCGAGCGGCTGACCTATAACGGGTTCGTCCTCCCGGATACCTCCAACCGGGCCCTCGAGCAGGAATTCGATCTGGGCTTCATGCCGAGTAAATACATCAAGGGTGTGGAGGCAACGGATATGACGATGAAAGGCGGCAAGCTGAGCTTGAAGCTGAAGCAGAACTAGGGGTTGGACCCCGGTTCGCTTTCGGCTCAAGCGGCAGCGGCCGCCTTTTTTGCTTGGTTTATTTGGACTTGGAGGGGAATACCCAGCCCTTGTCCGTATTCTCGATCAGCTGCTTCACGCTGCTCTCGCCCTTCCACAGCTTCTGAAGCTCCGAGGCCAGCATGTTCAGATTCTTCGGCAGCTCGGCGGCGGGCGGGAATACCTTGCCCTGCTGGATCAGCCAATCGTAGGAATTGATGTGCTCGTCTCCCCGCAGAGGAGCCAGATTATAGGACGGAATCTGTGCGGGCAGGATCTTCGTCTGGTTCCAGGACTTAATCTCCGTCTCCGGCACCGTCATCTCCTTGATCCAATTCATAAGCAAGCGCGCATGGGGCGTCCGCGAGGAGATCGTGAAGCTCCTCCCCTTCAGCCACACCGGGTGTTCGTTGTTGTTGAACGCGGGAATGGAGGCGATGGCCAGATCATCCTTGGACTGCTGCTTGAAGGCTGATACGGTGGTCACCATGGCGCCGATGTTTCCCTTGGCCAGCTCCTCCCAGGGAGACCATGCCGAGGAGGCAGCCGGGAAGTTCTTCGGGTATGCCTTGCCTGCCCAGGACTCCTCCTGTGGAGCCAGAAATGCCGACAGCTTCTTCTCCGCCGCAGCCGGATCCTTCCAGAGCTTCTCGGCATCCAGCCAGGCTCCCGTCAACGCCGACGTCAGAGCAATGAACCCGTACGGATCAAGCGGATCCAGATAAATGCCAAACTTGCCTTCCTCAGGCTTCAGCAAGGACTTGCTCCAGAGAAGCAGCTCGTCCGGAGAGCGCGGCGCCTGTTCCAGCTTATGCTGGGCGGCGGTTTTTTTGTTCCAAACGATAATGTAGGGATCCACATCCTTGGGTACGCCCCATATGTATCCATTCCACTTCACTTGGTTCATCAGCGTGCTGATCCGGCCGTTCTGCTGGTCGCTGGAGAAGAAGTCCCCCACCGGCTGCAGGAAGCCCAGGGCGGCGAATTCCTGGACCCAGTTATTGTCGAGGAGCATCAGATCGGGAGCTTCTCCGATCTGGCCGGCCTTCTTCCACTTGTCGTAAGCGTCCTTGGCCGGTATATTCTCTACTTGGATCTGAATGCCTTCATGCTGGTCCGCATATTGCTTGGACATCCGGGAGAAGATCTCGAACTCCTTCGGATCCATGGATACGGAGGCTCTTACGGTTTGACTGCCGGTTTTGGAATCGCTTCCGGATGGATTCACCCCGGCTCCCTGAACGCCGACCGTCTCCCCTTGCCCTCCCTTTCCGGGAGTCCCCAGGCATTGGCTGAATACGAGAGCGGAAAGCCCGAAAATGCAAAGGATCACGAGCAGGCTCTTTTTCTTTGTCACAATCAACTCTCCTTTCGATTCAACCCCCCACATTTTATCATATCACAAGTTTCGCGGCGTTTGGCGTATAATTTTACCTATGCTAAGATAAAAATAAGGACTTTAGGATGATATTATAGGCGAAGCTGGTGAAAGAATGATGAAAAGGCTCGGAATCCTGATGCACCTTCCCGAAGGCAAGACACCGGGGTATTACGCCCAGATTGTCAAAGGTTTGGCAGCCCGGATCCGTCTGCTGGACCGGGACAAGGAGCTGCTGGTTCTAGAGCAGCCCGGAGACCGGGACGCCGTGCTGGAGGTGCTGTCGGACTATAAGGTCCCGTCCGAGGAGCTGGAGCTGTACGCCCTGCCGGAGGACGTCCGGCTCTATCCCGCTTTCACGGATTATGGCTTCACCTCCCGGCAGGAGCGCTCTTATCTGTATGCCGAGCAGACCGTTCTGTTCCGCCCGGAGGGCGCCGGAGAACGCACCGAACTCCATCAGCTGCTGCTTCAGCTCGAGGAGCACCTCATTGCCTCCTGGGGCCCTCCGGATGCGCCGGACGGACTAGCAGCTGACCGCAGCCTGACGGAGCTTATGGAGGGCCTGGCAAGGGCCTACGGCTTCGGCATCCGCTACCTAATGGAAGAATAATAGCCGTCAAGAACAAACAAGCATCCCTAGCCCGCCGCAGCGGTCCATGGGATGCTTGTTTATTCTTGCTGGATATATAAGCTAGCTACAGGAGATCCGCGGCGAGCTGCGCCAGCTTGGAGCGTTCGCCCCGTTCCAGCATAATGTGACCGGCGATGCTCTCCTCCTTGAAGCGCTCCACCACATAGGTCAGCCCGTTGCTGGAAGCGTCCAGGTAAGGATGGTCAATCTGGTCCGGATCCCCCATCAGCACGATCTTGCTGCCCTCGCCCACCCGGGAGACGATGGTCTTGACTTCATGGCGCGACAGGTTCTGAGCTTCATCGATGATGATGAATTGACCGGGGATGGACCGTCCGCGAATGTACGTCAAGGCCTCTACCTGGATGCTGCCCAATCCGGCCAGCACCTTGTCGATATCTCCCGGCTTCTTAGTGTCGAATAGGAACTCCAGGTTGTCATAGATCGGCTGCATCCAGGGACGGAGCTTCTCCTCCTTCTCTCCCGGCAAGTAGCCGATGTCCTTGCCCATGGGGACGACCGGACGGGCGATCAGAAGCTTCTTGTACTTCCGGTCGTCCTCGACCTTCATGAGACCGGCGGCGACAGCGAGAAGGGTCTTGCCCGTACCCGCTTTGCCCGTCATGGTGACCAGGGGGATCTCATCGTTCAAGAGCAGCTCCAGCGCCATCCGCTGCTGTGCATTCCGGGCTCCGATGCCCCAGATGGGATCATTGCTCAGGAACAGGGGCTCCAGCTTCTGCCCCTCCGCATTCACCTTCAAGAGCGCCGACTTCGAGGTGCCCATCTCATCTTTAAGGATGACGAATTCATTCGGGAAGAGGGGGTAGCCCAGATTCAAGCTCTTCACGCTCAGGAACCGGAAGGAATAGAATTCATCGATGATGGAAGGGTGCACCATTAAGGTTACGCATCCGGTATACATCTCCGAATAGGAGACGACCCGGTCCGACATGTAATCCTGCGCGGGCAGGCCCAGCACATCCGCCTTGATCCGGACCAGCGTATCCTTGCTGACGATGACCACAGGCTTGGGATGCTCCTTGCCCTGCTCCTCCATATGATAATTCAGGGCGACCGCCAGAATCCGGTTGTCGTTGGTCATCTCCCCGAATACTTCCTGCATCTTGGTAAAGCTGCGGTGGTTCAGCTCGACCTTCAAGGTTCCGCCGTTCTCCAAGAGGACGCCGTCCTGCAGCCGCCCCTTGGCCCGGAAGCCGTCCAGAAGCCGGGACGCGTAGCGGGCGTTGCGGCCGATCTCATCCGCCATCCGCTTCTTCGTATCCATCTCCTCCAGCACGATGGCGGGAATGATGACGTCATTGTCCTCGAAGGCGAACACAGCATTGGGATCCTGCAGCAGTACGTTTGTATCCAGAACATAGATCTTTTTCATATGGGTCCCCTCCACGATTGTCGGTTTCTATCGGCCATACATAGATAAGGCTTGCATGGACAAAATATCGTGTACCACGGACAACAGAAAGGACGATGTTGAAGTGCGTAAGCCAATAGCTGGTTGCATGTTGGCCGTCATGCTGCTATCCGCCGGCTGCGGCCGGAACGACGACCAGGCGGACGAAGCCCGGGGAACGGAGCAGAGACTTCAGTCGAAGCAGGCCGCCCAAACTCAGGGAGGTCAGAATGCCGATACCCAGACCCGTCTGGAGGATCTGGCGAAGAGCATCCCCCAGGTCACCGATGCCAAGTGTGTCATACTCGGTAAAACCGCCATCGTCGGGATCACGGTGGACCCTGCCCTGGAACGTTCCCGGGTCAATGTCATCAAATACTCGGTGGCGGAAGCATTCCGCAAGGATCCGGCGGGCATCAACGCATTCGTCACGGCGGATATGGGGTTGGGCGAGCGGATTCGACAGGTCCGGGAGGACATCCGCAACGGGAAACCGTTCTCCGGCTTCGCCCAGGAGCTGGGCGATATTATCGGACGGGTGGCTCCTCAGCTGCCCCGGGACATCCAGCCGATGGATGACCACCGGAACGATGACCCGAGCTCCGAACAATTCCAAAATAACAATCTTTAAGACAAACTCCTCACTTAACCGCGGATTTCCTTCAAAAAATGGGAAAAGCCTATCTGCACACGCAGTTAGGCTTTTCTCATGGCTTCAAACACTTGTCCGTCGAGCTTGTCGGCGGCGCGTTTGTCGTATGTCTTCTCCACTTCCGGCTCTACGGAAACGCGGGCGCCGTAGAACATGGCGTCCCGCACCTCGCGGATGCCGATGTCGATGCAGGCCAGCTTGAACGGAACATTCTCCAGCTCCTCCGTCACCACCGCCGCTTCGCCATGAATCGCATGCAGCGTCCCGGCAGCAAAAAGCGACACCGCCACGCGGGGATGAGCTTTGACGTTCGCGATGATGCGGGAACGGCCGTCCACGGCAAACCGAATCGTGCCGGGATCCTTGGCATATACCCAAGAGATGGCGTTGACGCCCGGCGCTCCGGTCTCGGCATCCATGGTATTCAGGATGACTAAGCTAGAATTTTGCAGGATCGAGAATAGCTGTTCGTTCAGTGCTGTCACGGTTTCTGCCATTCCTTCTGGTCCTCCTTCAGCGCTTGGTGTAGGTTAAGTGCAGGGAACCCTATTGGGTTTGGAATCATTATAACATATGCAGAAAATACCAGCCACCGAATCGTAAGGACCGGTCCCTTTTGCACACGTATATTGTATCTTATCCTTCCGTGAACAAGGATATGTCCCCCGCAGGGACAGATTCACGCAAAAAAGCCCCGGCCGCCCAACGGGCAGACCGGAGCCGATATGATGATGAATCAATGATACCGGATGTCGGCATTGATATCGGCCAGTAGCTGTCCGGCCGTTTCCTTGTCGAACATTTGACGCTTCGTCTTGCCGTCCAGCGTATAGCGGACGTGAAGCATTGTCTCATCCTCGGCATCCACTTGAAAATCCGACAGGTGGTGGTCCTCCCGGAGAATGACCTCGAAGAACCGTACGGTTTCCTTCGCCGCCTGATCCTCCGGCCGGGCTTCTGCAACCAGATGAATCTGCAGCCAATTCAAAAGCGCATCCTGAAGACGCATTCTTCAGTCCTCCTTCACCAGCATGGTGGGTTGTCCCATTCGGGCCCATTCGAGCATGCGGAGCAGCCATTCGCGCTCCTCCGCGCTCCAATCCCCGACTTCGCCTCCTAGCGCCTTCGCACAAGCGTCCTCCTGCTCCTTCGAGCCGGGGAGCCTGTCGACGAAGGCTCTTCCGCATTCCGACAAGCCGAATGAGCTGCCGTCGAAAACGATGGAGACCGCCGTGTTCAAGTCCGGCGCCTCTCCGTTCCCGCATTGGGCAGCTTCCTCCTCCGGATCGGAAGGAAGAATGGACGCCTTGACTAGGGGAAGCAACCGGGCATGGAAGCGCTCGGCCAGACGCTGGCGGAACCCATCCAGAGGAGGTCCCCCCGGAATCCGGAGCCGTTCGGCGCCAAGCACCAGCGGATCATCGGACTCCACGGGAGTCAGCCAAAAATAGGACATGCCCATCACTTCCTGTCGCGGTCGGAATTATTTGCGTTCCGTCTGCCCCTGCGGCTTCGTCCGGTTCACGAAAAACATGCGGATCCGGACGATGAGCATCAGTGACAGCGCGGCAGCCATGCTCTGTACCACCGGCATCTGAAGGTCCAGCTGGAACAGCCAGAGGATGAGAGCTCCTACGCCGATCAGGAGGTAGATCATGGCTTCCTTAAGAACCGGCAGGCGCCGGGCCCGGAACACCTTGATATACACGAATGCCAAGCTGATATACAGCAGCAGGTAGGTAAGAAGGGAATGCTCCCGTAACCACGCGGTCATAACGCCACCTCCGGTTCATTGATCAGATGCCGCCGATCGAAAGACGATAATTAGGCGTTGGATTCCGCCATTTTCCGCTGCTTCTCCGCCCGTTCCCGCTCACCGCGGTTGAGCAGTTTCTTCCGCAGACGGATCGACTTCGGAGTGATCTCGCAGTATTCGTCGTCATTCAGATATTCCAGCGCCGCTTCCAGGGAGAACAGACGCGGGGTCTTCATGCGCACGGTCTCTTCCTTGGTGGCGGAGCGGATGTTGTTGACGGCCTTCTCCTTACAGATGTTGACCACTATATCCGTATCGCGGGTATGCTCTCCGACGATCATGCCTTCGTACACCTCGGTACCCGGCTGGAGGAACAGGATGCCGCGGTCTTCAACGGACAGAATGCCGTACAGGGTGGAGGTGCCGTTCTCCGTAGAGATCAGCACGCCTTGGTGGCGTCCGCCGACTCCGGCGCCCAGGAACGGGCCGTATTTCTCGAAGGCATGGTTCATGACGCCGTAGCCGCGGGTCAGGGTCAGGAAGTAGGTCCGGTAGCCGATAAGGCCGCGGGCCGGGATCAGGAACTCCAGACGGACGGTGCCCATGCCGTTGTTGGTCATGTTGATCATCTCCGCCTTACGGGTGCCCAGGCTCTCCATGACGGCTCCCATGTTCTCTTCCGGTACGTCGATCACAAGACGCTCGATGGGCTCCATCTTCTGTCCGTCGATCTCCTTGATGATGACCTCCGGCTTGGAAACCTGCATCTCATAACCTTCGCGGCGCATGTTCTCGATCAGAATGCCCAGATGAAGCTCTCCCCGTCCGGACACGACGAATGCGTCGGGGCTGTCGGTGTCCTCCACCCGGAGGCTGACGTCGGTCTCCAGCTCCTTGTAGAGACGTTCGCGAAGCTTACGGGAGGTCACGAACTTGCCTTCCTTGCCGGCAAACGGGCTGTTGTTGACGACGAAGGTCATCTGCAGGGTCGGCTCGTCGATCTCAAGAACCGGCAGCGGCTCCGGGTTGGCGAAGTCCGCGATGGTCTCGCCGATGTTGATCTCCTTGATGCCGGCGATGGCTACGATATCTCCGGCGCCTGCCTCTTCGATCTCGATCCGCTTCAGACCCTGGAAGCCGAACAGCTTCTCGATGCGGGCTTGACGGATGGTTCCTTCCCGGGTGCAGACCGCAACGGTCTGGCCTTGGCGCAGCACGCCCCGGTTCACACGGCCGATGGCAATCCGGCCCATGTATTCGTTGTAGTCCATCAGCGTAACGAGGAATTGCAGCGGGTCCACAACACTCTCGGTCGGATGGGGAATATGCTCGACGATGGTCTCGTAGATGGCTTCCATGTTGTCCTGCTGGGAGTCCGGCTCCTTGGAGGAGGTGCCTTGCAGGGCGGACGCATAGACGACTTGGAAATCCAACTGATCGTCATTGGCGCCCAGCTCGATGAACAGATCCAGCACTTCGTCCACCACTTCCGCCGGACGGGCGTTGGGGCGGTCGATCTTGTTCACCACGACGATCGGGTGAAGGCCGTGCTCCAGAGCTTTGCGGGTAACGAACTTGGTCTGCGGCATGCAGCCCTCGAAAGCGTCGACGACCAGAAGCACGCCGTCTACCATCTTCATGATGCGCTCCACTTCGCCGCCGAAGTCGGCGTGTCCAGGAGTATCTACGATGTTGATGAGGTAATCCTTGTATTCGATGGCGGTGTTCTTGGCCAGGATCGTGATGCCGCGCTCCCGCTCCAGATCATTGGAGTCCATGGCCCGCTCTTGAACGGCCTCGTTCTCGCGGAAGATGCCGGATTGCTGGAGAAGCTTATCCACCAGCGTGGTTTTGCCGTGGTCGACGTGGGCGATAATGGCGATATTGCGGATTTTCTCTCTTGCATGCATGGTATGGGTTCCCTCTCAATTCCAAGAAAATAGCGCCGGACAGCTCCGACGCTTGACATTTGTCTAATTATACGATCTATAAGCCGAAAAATCAAGCGAACTGAATTACCAGGAACGTCTGCGGGACATCATCAGCCACAGCCCGACGGCAATCAGCACGAATGCGATGAAATAGACGCCTACGGTGAACATGAAGGTAAAGGCGAAGAACACGCCGGAGATGATGGACAGCACCATGGCGGCCGTGAAGGCTCCCTTGGAGCTGCGGGCGCTGAAGATATGGAGCTCGTAAAGTCCCACCGCCACGCCGAAGATGAAGCCGGGCCACAGGTAGACCATCGAATCCCAGCCGAACAGGTTGCAGTAGAAGAACATCAAGGAATACGTAATCAGAATTCCGCCGGGCACCAACACCCCTACGGGCACAATCCGGGAGAAGTAGAGAAAGTGGAATACCAAACCGGGCAGCAGCACGAATACCGGCCATAAGAAGGCTCCCAAGGCGGCGAATACGCCGAGCTTGCCCAACAGCAGGATGACGGCGATGCCGATCAGCAAGAGTCCGATCGAATAATTGTTCCGGGCCATAACAGTCCCTCCAGATAGACAGAATGCGACATGCTTCAAGCTTTAGTTTATCTGAAATGGGGTAAAATTACCAGCACCGGATTGACCGGCCTGTCCTCCACTGACGGTAAGCCGCTACTCCTTCAGCTTCTCGAACGAGGCGTCGTAGAGACGGAACATGGTTTTGTAGCCGGATTCGTCCACCTTGACGCCGACATCCAGCCGTCCCGTTATCTTCAAGGCGCCGGAGGTATAGCGCAGCTTCTCCCCCTTGTCGGTGAAGGCGATCATGATCTTGTTCCAATAGGTCTCGTCCCCGTTGTCGAACGGGCATTCGGCGCCCGGCTGGGGAATGACGAGAAACCAATGCTTCTCGAAGCTGAGCACCTCCCCCATATAACCTTTGATGGTGACGGTCTTCCCGTTCATATCCCAGAACTTCTCCGACGGGCGGTTCTGCTGCTCGTTGTCGAAGAACTCGGACCAATGGATGTCCCCGGAGCCCGAGGAAGAGCCGGCAGCGGCGGACGGGGCAGGTGCGCCGGCGGACGGAGCTTCGGCTCTGGGCCCGGCTGGCGCTTGAGCGGCCGGGGCGGCCGATGCCGCGGCCGGAGCGGTTGAGGCCGATGCCGGGCTGACCGCAGGCGCAGCCGAAGAGGGACCGCCGCTAGAGCCCGCGGGAGCATCAGCGGCGGCCGGCTGAAGAGCGGCTGCCGTAGGCTGAGCCGTGTCCGCGGCCGGAGCGGCGGCAGGAGTGGCAGGCGACTCCGCGGCTTGCGGCTGGGACGCGGACGTACCGGCGGGCGGAGAGGCATTAACAGGGGCAGGAGCCGTCATGGTGATCTGTACGGCTGCCGGCGCAGCGGCCATTGCGAAGGTGCCTGCCGCATCGGCGTCCCGGTTTTTATCGCCGCATCCGCTTGTGGCAGCGGTTAGACCAATGGCGAGAGCCGTGTAAAGGATCCAGGCCGGTTGAATGGGGCGTCGCATAGGCGTTCAGCCTCCTTGATGATGATGTTTCTGTACCGGGCCATCTTACGCCCGGAACAGCTGAAGCGGATCGGTCTTGTACATGCCGAAGGCCGGACCGGCAGCGGACAGCGCTCCCAGCACGAGGGCGCCCGCAGCCAGCAGGCCTTCCCCGGGGGCGACGCTCCAGGCCTCCAGCCGAACCCCTGAGAAGCCGTACACCACATCGACGCTCATCCAGCTCCCCGCGTGGCCAGCCAGGAGCCCGAGCAGGAGCCCCGCTGCAGTCAGCATCATGCCTTCCCCCATGAAGGAGGCCCAGACGAAGCCTCGGGTCTTGCCGATCAGTCGCAGCAGCCCGGCGTCCCGCTTCCGTTCCTTGGCGGCCGCCAGCAGAGAAAGCATAAGCGTCATCGCCGCCAGCACGACGCACAGGGCAGTGACGACCTGCAGCACCTGGGACCCGGAGTCCACCAGGTTCACCACATCCGCCACGGCCTTACTGGAGAAGACGGCTTGAATATTATCCATGGCCTCGAATTGATTCCGCATGGCCATAGCGCCGGTTAAGGACTTCGGCTTGACGATGAGCGCCGTAACCTCCCGCTTCTCCGCACTCTCGGTGTGGTGCACGGCCCAAGCGTAATCCAGCGTGGTGAAGACCGCCCGGTCGTCCGGCGTATGAAGCTCTGGCAGGATGCCGACAACCCGGTACGCAAACCGCTCATGGGCCTCTTCCTCCTCGTGCTCCTCCCCCTCCTCTTCACCGGCGTGGGAGTCCTCTGCCAGTCCATGACCGCCATGGAACGTGTCACCAACCCGGAGTCCCGATTCCTTGGCCGCATACGAACCGAGCACCGCTTCTCCCGTTGCCGCATAGAGCTTGCCGGCCCGGAGCTTCTTGTCCCCGTACCGGACCGGGAAGTAACCGGGCTCGATGCCTACGATGGGAAGCCCGTTCAGATTATCGCCCGTCGTGATGGCGAACACCGATTCCGCTTCCGGGCTCCGCGAGGCCGTCTGCCAGGCCGAATAAGGAATGTTGCCCGTCGGGGTTCCCACATGATAGAAGGTGTTCATGGCCAACTGGGTCTCACTGCCGTCAGCTCCGATCACCAGCTCGAAGGGACCGTAGCCCGTCTCGGCTCCCTTCTCCACCCCTTCGGACACCTGCATCAGGAAGACCACCAGGGCCACGATCAGCGCCACAGACAGAACGGTCAGGAGGGAAAGCATCTTGCGGTGCAGCATATTGCGCCATACCAAATGTCCAGCCTTCATGCCCCGACCACCTCATCTTCCAAAAGCCGAACCGGCTGTCGCCTACCCGGATGAACCGCGGCGTTCAGGCTCTCCATCTGTACCCGTACCGGGTACAGCTCCGCCAAATGAAGATCGTGCGTGACCGTGACCAGCGTGGCGCCCTCTGTCTGAGACAGCTCCAGCAAGAGACGCATGGTTTCCCCTGCCGTCTCCCAATCCAGGCTTCCCGTCGGCTCGTCGGCCAGCACCAGTGCCGGCCTGTTGATGAGGGCGCGGATCATGGCCACCCGCTGCTGCTGGCCCCGGGAGAGCTGCGATGGCAGGTGGTCCATCCGCTCCTCCAGACCCACCCGGCCGAACCATTCCTCCAGCAGCCGGCGGCGCGACTTGCCCTTCAGGCGGACATCCAGCGTCAGCTCCACATTTTGCCGGGCCGTCAGGGAACCGATGAGGTGAAAGTCCTGCATGATGTACCCGATTCTCGAGGCGCGGAACCGGTCCCTCTCCGCCTCCCCCATCCGGTGAAGCGGCATGCCGCAAACCGTGATCTCTCCCCCGTCGGCGGTCAAGATGCCGCTCAAGAGATGAAGAAGCGTGCTCTTGCCGCATCCGCTGGGGCCGAGGAGTGCCAAGCGCTCCCCCTCCCGGACGGTCCACTCGGGGATGTGCAGGATGGGAAGCCGGGTCTGTGTATGGGTATAGGTCTTGACGACCTGTTGTAGCCTGATCATAAGCATGAACCTCCTGACATTGGAAAAAGAGACAGGGGAACGCGCGGTTCCCCTGTCCGACAGCCTATGGCTTACGATTATTGCAAGTTGATCCGTTCGGACAGCCCATCCCAGGTCATGGTCTTGCCGGTCAGTTGGTTGAAGGCACTCAGGGGCAGGTACAGCTTATCGTTGTCGATGTCCGCCGTCAGGCTGGATGCGGCACCGTTCCAGGCTACCGCCTTGGTGTCCACATGGACGGACAGCTTATTGGCGCCGGAGGACAAGATTACGCTGCGTTCCGCTTCGTTGTAAGCTACCGTCACGCCCAGTTTGGCGGCCAGCGCTTTGGCGGGGAAGAGCACCTCGTTGCTGCGGGTGATCTTGAATTTCGGGTACAGGTACTTGGACTGCATCTCCTTCGTGGCGGCTTCCAGATCTACGCCGATAATCGAGGCGGAAGCTTTGGCGATGTCGGTGTTGTCCACCTGGCCGGTGACCTTGGAGGCGATGGGACCGTATGCCCATACGCCCACATCCACTGCGGAGTGGCCATGGCCGGACCAGCCCACCAGGAGGCGCTTGGATACCACCGCGTTGAAGCCGCCTTCGCGGCCGTAGGAGGAGCCGTCGCCGGCGAGAATGGCTGCCGCTTCCGCATCGGAGAGGTCCGTGATCCAAGTGTTGTCGGTCACGATCTTCTTCACGTCATCCGTGGTTTTGGCCGCCTTCAGAGCGGTGCCGATGGTCTCAGAGGACTTCTTCTGCTTATCCCACAGGTCGAAGTTTATCTCGTAGATATTGTCGCGGGACAGGGACAGGCCCCCGGTCTCGTGGTCCGCCGTGATAACGACGGAGGTGTTGCCGTTCTTCTTGGCGAAGTCCATGGCCACCTTCACGGCTGCGTCGAAATCCAGCACCTCCTGGACGGTGGTCGGGAAGTCGTTGGCATGGGACGCGTGGTCGATCCGGCCGCCCTCAATCATGATGGCGAAGCCGTTCTTGTCCGTGGACAGAAGGTCGAGGGCCTTCTGGGTCATTTTGGCCAGGCTCGGAACCGCTTCAGACCGGTCCAGGGTATAGTCCACGTGGGAGCTGTTGAACAGCCCCAGCGCCTTGGAGCCCTTGATGGCGTCAAGACCCTTGGCATCGTAGGCCACCTCGTAGCCCTTGGACTGGAATTCGCCGATGATGTTTTTGTCCGGACGCTTGCCCTTCTCGTCCTTCGTGACGAAGAACTGCTTGCCGCCGCCGAAGAGCACGTCTACGCCGCTGGCCAGGTATTGGGTGGCGATGGCGTTCTCATTGTCCCGGCTGCGCACGTGGGAGGCATATACGGCCGGTGTTGCGTGGGTGATCCGCGCGGTGGTGACCAGGCCGGTCGCTTTGCCTGCTTTCTCGGCCGCTTCGATGACGGAGGCGTAAGGCACGGAGACGTCTTCGTTGGAAATGCTGATGCCCGCGTTATAGGTTTTGTGCCCGGTCGCAAAAGCGGTTCCCGCCGATGCGGAGTCGGTCACGATCCCGGAGACCACCACGCCGCCGTCTTCTCCTTTGTCCGCGTATGTAGTCGCCTGGCCGACATAGTAGCTGTCGAGCTCCAGGTGGTCAATGCCCTTCATGTATTTCAGATAATTGCGCCCTGCCGTCACCTGGGCGGGTCCCATGCCGTCGCCGATCAGGACGATCAGGTTTTGGGATGCGGGGGCGGGCTTAGCCGTATCTGCCGCGAATACCGGCGCTTGTGCCACCGGGATCAGAGTCAGTGCCAAACCGCCGGCCAGCATCGTTTGTGCAAGCTTCTTCAATTTTGTTTCCTCCCTATGGGTGTGTAGTCGCATGCGTCTGTCTGACGCTAGTTCCCATCATAAGGGAGCACTGTTAAATTCACGTCAACGCCTGTCCGGGGACTGTTCGGGAATTGTTAACGGGTTATGTTTTTTTTGTAAAGGCCGTCCGTAACGCGGAGCTGAGGATAAAAAAACCAAGGAGCTGAGCGCGGAATGATCGCTTAGCTCCTTGGTTTCTGATTTGTAACTGCGGCTGCAGGAGCCCGCAGGCTTGTTTCGCCGCTTTAAGGCGGCTGGAAGCCTTATTGGGTCGGCGCATCGATTCGCGCCCCATTTAAGGTTTCCCTCCGCCTTATCGCTTCGGAGCCCGGAACCTGCGCGACTGGTGCGCCGATATAAGGCGGCTGGCTTCGGCGGAGCGATCCGCGCCCCATTTAAGGCTTCCATCGCCTTAACAGGAGCTACCGGTTCTTGCGCCGCTTCGCTTCCAGAAGACGGCTCATACGGTCGCCGCCGGAAGCCTCTTCTGCCTGCTCCGGGGGACGGTCGGTGCCTGTACCCTCCTCAGGTGCAGCAGCCGCACGGGGCGTGGCCGGGCCGTTCGAGCCCAGCTGCGGCTTAGCCGATCGGCCGGCTGAACCGCCGGAAGGCGTGCCGCTGCCCGACCGCGGTAAAGCATCGCCGGAATCAGACGAAGCCGTCGCGGCACCCGGCGGCGCTGAACCAGCTGCCGGTGTATCCCGGCTGCCGGCGGGCTCCTCCTTCCGGAAGCGGGGGGCCAGCTTCTCCTTCCGCCGGCCCAGCCGGTCGAAGGTCGTCGGACCTGCCGCCGATGCCTGCCCGCTCTCCCCAGTACGTGGCTGCAAGGGGCGCAGCAGGCGGATCACTGCAGCGGTCCATTTCTCCCAAGGCAGCGTAATCCGCCGGACAGCAATGTCCGCCAGGAACAGCAGCAGGGCTGCGGCCAACAGCAGTTGGGCCAGATCCGTCCGCTCCTTCTGCCCGCTCGGAGGCAGGCGGAACACGTCCTCCGGCTTCTCCATGCTCAGCAGCCGGCCTCCGGTCATTGCGGCCAGCTGCCGGAGCAGCTCTTCTCCGCCGGACGACACCTGCAGCCGGTATTCCTGCGAATAGGGGATGACGAAGCCTGTTGCAGCTCCAAGAGAGGCGCCATTCGAAGCGGTGATGCGGGCCATATACACCCCCGCCTGATTCCGGGACAGCTTGGCGCTGTATTCCCCCGGACCTTCCGGAGTCAGCACCGTTTCCGTCTTGTTCAGGCGCTCATCAGTGACCTCCAGCTTCATGGCGGTTTCCACCGTCTCCGCTTTGGTCTTGACGGTAACCGCTGCTTCCCCGCCTTCCGTTCGGACCGACAGCTCATAGGGCTGAGCCTGGAACTCGGAGAAGGTCCACTTCACCACGCCGGTCACGAAGTCGGGGAACCGCGACCAGGCGGTCCATTCCTTGGACCACTTGCCCGTCACGTCGCTGGTCCATGCCACGGCTTTGCCCGCCCCGTACCGCCAGCGGGCCAGGACCGGGTCCGGCTCCGGCGACCATAAGGCGACCTCCGCCGTTTCCTTGGGCGTAGCCGCCACGTAGCCGGTCAACGGAGGCAGCCCGCCCGCCAGCAGCCCCGCCCAGTCCGCCCCCTGCCCGGCGGCAGGCACGAAGGGCTTCTCCACCGCATAGGTGCGGGTCATCAGCACAGCCTCCCGGCTGAAGATTGCCGGCACGGTGCTGATGTCCGAGGCAAAGTAATACCGGCCCTTGGCCAGCCGGGCAATCCGTTCCAGCAGCCCGACGTCGGCTCCGTCGCCGATGCCCACTGTGGAGACGGTGATGTTCTGCTCCGCCATTCGGCCGGCCAGGGCTTCGTAGCTCTCCGGACCGGAGGACTGTCCGTCCGTCAGCAGAATGATGTGCTTGCGCTGCGCTTCGGTCTCCGCCAGGCGGTCGTAAGCCTCCTTCAGCGCAGGATAGATTTCGGTCCCGCCATCCGCCCGGATCGACAGAATGTCCCGCTTGACCTTCTCCTTATCCTCCAGCTTCCCGGGCTTCACCACCCACCAGGGAGAGCCGTCGAAAGCCAGGACGCCCACCGTATCCTTCGGCCGCAGCAGATCCACGCTCCGAACGGCTGCCTCTTGGGCGAGACGGATCTTCTCCCCCTCCATGCTGCCGGACTTGTCGATGACCAGCATGAGGGCGAGCGACGGAATCTCCCGCTTCCCCTTCAGCTCCATATCGACCGGAAGCGCCCGCTCCACCGGCGTCTGAAAATACCCGCCCAGACCATAGGACTGGTCACCGCCCAGCATGACGAGACCGGTGCCGTATTCCTTCACCGCCTGCTCCAGCCGCTCCATCTGCCCTTGGGACAGACGGGTGGCCGGCACATTGTTCAAGAGAATGCTCTCGTACCGGCTGTAATCCGGCAGCTCCTGGGGCAGCATCTCCGGCGGCACCGTCTCATAAGCCATAAATGCAGAGGCGAAGGCCGATTCGAGATTTTTCGAGGAACCGGACTCCCCCTCTACGATCAGCACCTTCGACTGCCCCTCCACCCGTGCAAAAGCATACCCCGCATTGTTGGCCGGCATGCCGTCGGAGGAAAGGAAGATCTCGGCCCGGTAACGGTGAAGCCCTGCCTCCCTGGCCAGTGCGGGAAACGCAAAGCGGTTCTCGCCCTTCTCCAGACGAACCTGCAGAGCGGCCAGCTCGGTCTGATCTTCATAGAGGCGCAGCACCGCATCGGACTGGACCGTGCTCATGACCGTCGTCTCTACGTCATAGGCCTCGCCCCGGTACAGCTTCTCCGGCACCTTCAGGCTGTCCACCGCCGCATCAGGCACGCTTCGCTCCGGCATATAGAGCACATCCACCGGCATCCCCCGGTTTTTCAGGAGCTTGCCCTCCTGAAGCGCACGGCCCGCATTCTCCCGCCCGTCGGTCATCAAAACCAGTCTTCCGCCTTCTCGGGGCGGCACCAAACCGGCTCCAAGCCGAAGCGCAGAGGACAGGTCCGTCCACTGCGTATTGAGCTTCGCTCCGAGGGTGAATCGGTCCAGCGGCTCCACCGAGACGGAGCGCTCCCCTGCCGGTGCCGCGCCAAAGGAAAGAACCCCTGTCCGGTCATCCGGTTGTTTAGATGCGGCAGCCTTCTGGATAAAGTCCTCCGCCTGGCCGGCGTCTGGCATGCTGTCCGACCGGTCCGCCAGGAAGACGACCGTGGTCCGGTCCACGGAAGTGAACCATTCCACACCGGCTATCGCCAGAATCAACAGACCCATGACGGTAAGCCGAAGCGTCACGGCTATGATCCGCCGAACGCCGGCAAGCCGGGTCTGCTCCCGGAGAAGCCACCAGCTGTAGAGTCCGAGAAGCGGAAGCATTAGTAGCAGCCATGGCTCCTTAACCTGTATGCCCACGCCGGTACACCTCCCATTCCCAGAACAGTACCGCCAGCATGGCAGCCGCCAGCCATGCGGTCATGGGGATCCGCCGGCGGGCTGCATCTTCGGGTCCCGTTCCTTCCGTATTCCCAAGGGACGAATTTCCCTGATTCCCTGTCCAAAAATCCAGCTCCGGCGCCAGCCGGAGGTCCGATTCCTTCAGATCCGCAGCAACGGCAGCCAGTCTGGACCGGACGGTCCGGCCTTCGGCATCGGACTCTGTCAGCCGATATAGACCAGGCCGGTCAGGGAGCTTGACCGTCATCTCCGTTCCGGGAAGGGTCTCCGGCATGGCGGCGTCCGTGCCCGCCCCCTCTACGAGCTCCCACCGTGCGGAGGACGACCTGGGCGACCAGGAGGCCTCCACCGCTTCCCCCGCCACGCCGCTGCCCAGCACGTCGCCGGCTTCGGCTGTCATCCATTCCACCGCATTCCGGGTCAGAATAGGAAAATCCGGTCGCAGCGCCAGATCGCTCTCTTCCAAAGCAAAGGTAAAGACCAGTCTCCGTTTACCCGAATCTCCTCCCGCCAGCACCAAGGGTACTTCCCCTGACGACACCACCGGCTCCAATCCGGCCGTATCACTGAGGGGGACCGCTTCGGCCACGTGCACCTGGTCCCATCCGACATACCTGAGAACCGGGTGCTGGCGGATGCGGGGAGCGCTTCCCGCCTTGGCGCTGCCCGCCTTCCCTCGTTCTGCTCCAATAGACCAGACCGGCTTCTCCTCCAGCAGCTTGCGTATCCCTGACAAAGACGAATCTTCCGGGGAAATGCCGTCCAATACGACCAGATCCGCCGGAGTCCGGGGTTGGGCGTAGCCCGTTTCCGTACGCTGGAGCTTCACGACGTCGGCCCCGGCCAACAGAAGCGCCTTCTCCAGGAACAGATTGCCCGGGCTGACCAGCCATACGGTTCGCTTCGCTCCTCCAGGAGGGAAGGCGAAGGCTTCATTATCTGTGTTGAGTCCATCGGGCTCTGCGCGAAGGGAAAGCCGGTACCAGCTGGCAGCGGGAAGCGCCGGGAAGGTCAGAACCCGATCCTCGCCGGGAGACAATGCGGTTTTCTCCACCGAGACCAGCCGGTTCTCCGCATAGATCGAGGCCTCCGCCGTGGCAGGCTCGCTGCCCCAGTTGCGTACGGTCGCCATAGCTTGAGAGCCGGCCTCCGGACCGGATGCGCCGGAAGCGCCTAAAGCAGCGCGCGCTGCACTGAAGCGGACAATCCCCACGCTGGCGTCGCCTTTTCCCTGTACCCTCAGCACAGCGGGCGGCACTTGAAGGCCCAGGGACTCCGTCCCTTCGGCCCACTGCCCATCCGTAGCAAAATAGAGCCGGCCTCCGCTCTCCGCCGCCAATGAAGCTCCTAACGACAGTGCTTCCTTGTACGCCGGCTTGCCGGGAACAGGCTCAATGCCTGCCATAGCCGTCTCCAGTTTCTTTCGTTCCGTCTCCCGGGACAGCAGAACCTCCGGCTCCTCCCCCAGCAGGACCAAGGAAAAGGAATCGGATCCGCTGCGTTCCGCATGGCGGAGAATCGCATGTTTGGCTGCTTCGAGCCGGGTGAGAGGGCTTGTAGCGTTTCCTGAAGATTCCACCGAGGCCACAGCCGCCATACTGGCAGATGCGTCCAACACGTACACGGCCGACCCTCCTGCCGCTCCCTCCAGCCGAATAAACCATCCGGCCACTCCAAGAACGGCCAAGAGGGCCGCCAACAACTGGAGGAGCATCAAGAGGCGGCTCCGCAGCTTTTGCCAGGGACGGTTGGCTTCCATTTCCTTCAGCACGCGGTTCCACAGCAGGTGGCTGGACACGGGGGTGTCGGCGTACTTCCGCTTCAGCAGGTAGAACAATAGAATGACCGGAAGGCTGAGTCCCAGCCAGAGACCCGACACCGATTCAAAGCCCATGATGCGGCCACCTCCTTGTATGGAATGCAGATTCGAGAATAAGCGAAGCCTTCAGGATTGGAAAAAACCTTCGTGCCGCAAGCTCTTCAGCAACGTTTCCTCCAAAGGTGTGGAGGTCAGGACCAGCGCGTAAGCGACGCCCCTCTCCCGGCAGAACGCTTCAAGCCCGGCCGTATACCGCCGCAAGGCTTCGCGGTAAGCTCCCAGAACACCCGCACTAACGGCCACCTCCTTGCCCTCTCCGGATTCGACGTCGATAAGCCTGAGATCCCCGGCCAAGCTAGGCTCCCACTCCTCTTGGGACAGCACCTGAACGACCCGAACCTCCTGACGGGCCGCCAAGAGAGCCAGAATCGACTCCTCCACGCCCGACGGAAACAGAAAATCGGAGAAGATCCAAGCCTGGCCCGGCCGGGAAGGAAGGTAAGCCGGCTTCATAAAGACGGATGCCAGATCCCCTCTGGGCTCCAGCCGGTCTTGAGACAGAAACTCCAGCAGCCGGTGCAGGGAGCCCTTGCCCCTCAGAACCGGCTGTCGAGCCGTTACGGACTCGCCGAATACTTGGACGTTCACGCTGTCGTACCCGCACAGCGCCGCATACCCGACGCAGGCCGCCAGCCGGCGTGCATACAGATCCTTGCTCACGGTCCGGTCCCCCGCCGGATCTGCACCGGTGAAGCCCATCGATGCCGAGGCATCCACATACAGGGATACAGGCAGCTCCTGTTCATCCATATACACCTTGATGTAGGGGCGGCCGGTCTTGGCGTAGGCATGCCAATCCAGCTTGCGAAGCTCGTCGCCCGGGGCATAAGCCCGGTAATCGGCGAATTCCATGGAGCTGCCGGTTCGTCCGGAACGCCGCTTCCCCTGGATGGAGCCCCGGACCCGGCTCCGGGCCAAGAGAGCCATCCGCTCGACCTTCAGGAGCAGCTCCGGGGGCACCAGCGCCGGACGTCCGCTTGTGGAGGGAGGAATCATCTGTTCACCTGCTGCTTTCCAACCGGTCCAGAATGTCTTGAACCAGAAGGTCGGGAGAGATCCCGGAGGCCTGCCCTTCGAAGTTCAGGATTAGCCGGTGGCGCAGCGCCGGAACCGCCGTTGCCCGGATATCTCCATAGGAGACCTGCAGCCGTCCCGCCATTAAGGCCCGCACCTTGGCTGTGGAGATGATGGACTGGATCCCCCTGGGACCGGAGCCGAAGCGGACGTACTGCTTGACGGAACCGGGGGCTTCCGGCTCCTCTGGATGGGTCATGAGCAGCAGGCGTACTGCATAATCCAGCACTTCCTCCGCCAGCAGGATCTCCTTGGCCCCCTGCCGTACCTCTTCCAGCCATGCGCCGCCTGCAACCTTATCCGGAGAACCGGAGAACGCCGAGGTGGTGCGGATGACGATTTCCTTCAGCTCTTCCCTGGACGGAAAAGAGACGTTGATCTTCAACAGGAACCGGTCCAGCTGGGCCTCCGGCAGCGGATACGTCCCCTCCTGCTCCAGCGGGTTCTGGGTGGCCAGCACGAAGAAGGGCCTGGGCAGCCGATACGTCTCGGTGCCGGCAGTGACGGTCTGCTCCTGCATGGCTTCCAGCAGAGCACTCTGCGTCTTGGGCGTGGCTCTATTGATCTCGTCCGCCAGGATCAAGTTTCCGAATAACGGTCCCTGCTGGAAGCGGAACCTGCTTCCCCCGCCATCCGAGGGCTGCAGAATGTTCGTGCCCGTAATGTCCGACGGCATCAGATCCGGGGTGAACTGGATCCGGGAGAACTGCAGCTCCAGCGCATCGGCCAGGGTCCGGACCAGCATGGTCTTGCCCAAGCCGGGTATTCCCTCCAGCAGAGCATGGCCCCCGGCCAGAATGCACCATAAGAGCTGCTCCGTCACCTCCTGCTGCCCGACGATGATCCGGCCGATCTCCTCCTTCAGACGGTGGACCGTATCCACCCAGCCCTGCAGCTGTTCCTTGGATTCCAACATGGAAGGCAGACTCCTCTCGTATCGTTACTGGGGATTGATCTCTGTAAAATAGTTCCTTACCAGATCCTTCATCTTGTCCGGCAGGCCGCTCCGGTTCAGCGATTGGGACGCTTCGGACTCGTACTGCCGGTAAACCTCCTGGTAAGGGAGGCTTGCTCCGCCTGCGGCAGGCGCCGGGAGACCGGTAGGACCGGTCTCCCCCTGGCCGGGGCCGAGTGGCCCCGTATCCCCGACGGGCTTGCCGCCTCCGGCGGACTCCGCGGGCACGGTCACGAGGCTGCGGTTTCCGCTGCCGGTCCCCGCTCCTGCGCCGCCCTGGCCCGCTCCTGCGCCGCCCTGGCCCGCTCCTGCGCCGCCTTGGCCCGCTCCTGCGCCGCCCTGGCCCGCTCCTGCGCCGCCTTGGCCCGCTCCTGCGCCGCCCTGGCCCGCTCCTGCGCCGCCCTGGCCCGCTCCTGCGCCGCCCTGGCCCGCTCCTGCGCCGCCCTGGCCCGCTCCTGCGCCGCCCTGGCCCGCTCCTGCGCCGCCCTGGCCCGCTCCCGCGCCGCCCTGGCCCGCTCCCGCGCCGCCTTGGCCCGCCCCTGCGCCGCCCTGGCCCGCTCCTGCGCCGCCCTGGCCCGCTCCTGCGCCGCCCTGGCCCGCTTCCGCGCCGGCCGAGGCCAACGCAGCCGCGAGCCCCTGCGGGTCCCATGCGGGCGAGAGGGCCTCGCCGCGGGCAGCCAGCTGCTCCGCCAGCGCCTGGCCCGAGCGGGCCAGCCCTGCCGCCGCTTGAGCCGACGCCCCAGCGGCGCCGTCACTTGCGGCTGCGGCGGCAAGGCCGCCCGCCAGGGCCTGCTCCAGCGCGGCCAGCGCCTCCGGGCTAAGCGGAGCCGATGCTCCGCCAGCCGCCTGCTTCGCAGCGGCCGTCTGGAGCTCACCGGCCAGAGCCTTCAGTGCACGCGCTTGCGCTTCGGCCGCCGCAGCCGCTTCGGGACCGGCCTGCTTCGCCGCTTCCGCCGCCTGGCGGGCCAGCGCGTCCAGCCGTTCCGCAAGCTTCCGCTTGGCTTCGGCATCCATCGTTTCCGCCGACTGACGGAGCGACTCCGTCCCCCGGCCCAGCCTCGACGGGTCCCGGGCGGCCATGGCTTGAGCCAGCTCCTTCAGAGCCGGCTCCTCCGCTTGACGCCAAGCATCAGCCGCTTTGCCGTTCTGCATGGCCTCCTTGGCTTGCCGCTCCTGAAGCTGCTTCAGCTCCTTCAGCTTCTGCTCCAGCGCATCCAAGGCCATCTTCGCATCCTTGGAATCGGCAAGCTCCCCGTCTAGCTCACGCAGGGATGCTTCCAGCTCTTGGGATGCAGCTTCGGGAAGCCGTTCCTTCTTCAGCGCCTCCAGCTGCTTCTGGGTCTCATGCCGCTGCTCCGTGATCATCGCCTGCCCTTCCCGCCGTTCCTGAATCACCCGATCCATCGGGTTCGGCAGCAGCAGAAGCAGCAGCAGGACCACGAGCGCCGCTCCGGCGGCATACAGCTCCCTGCGTCTCCAATGATAGGGCAGGTGCTCCTCCAAGCGCTCCAGATATCGGCCCGCATGTTCTTCGGCATCCGCCTTCTGCAGCCGGGCTATGGGCGTGTCCGTCCCCGTATAGGCCAGCGCCGTCGAGAGACGCTCGTCCAGTCCGGAGGCATCCATCACGCGTGCGGTCTCGGCCAGATCCGGCCGCTTGGTCCATCCGTAAAGCATACCGGCCGCCAAACCTGCTCCAATCCATGCTGGGACGAGGAGCCGGTACCCTGGAACCGGCAGCAGGTAAGCCGCTCCCGCCCACAACACAGCGGAGCCCATTCCAGCCGCCAGTCCGGCCTGAAGGCCGGAAAACAGCCGGAGCCGGATCAATCGCATTCTTGTGCGGCCCAACTGCTGCTCCAATCTGGGTTTCGCCATTCCCGGCACCTCCCTCGTCATCATCGCTTGGAACCGGCCCCTGCAGCCACGAGCCGGCTTACTTTTGGTTCCGGTAGACCGGTCTCAAGAACCTCACGCTAAGTGACAGCAGCGCGCAGGAGACTACGGTGTAGGACGGAACGAACACATACCACAGCTGCATGCCGGAGGCCCGGCCGAATATTTCCTTCGAGAAATCGGGACTGAAGATGCTGATCAGCGTCCCCATGGGATTGAGCCCCAGCACGAATCCGGGTCCCCAGCCGCCGCCTTGGAAGAACGTCGCGTAGAGGAAAATGGCCGCAAGCCCGGTCCCTCCGAACATCAGGAGGGCGGCCCCGTAGGTCACGATGACGGAAACCATGGTTTTCTTCAGCACGGTGGAGAAGAAGACCCCGAAGGACCCCAGCACGAACATAACGAACAAATAGAAGAGAAATACCCACAGCAGCTGCGAGGGAGCGATGCCTCCGAAGAGGAACACGATACTGTACACCGGCAGGGTGGCGATGATCAGGAGAACCATGAAGCTTAACGACGACACCAGCTTGCTCAGCACGATGGTCACGGAGCTCTGCTGGGTCGTAAGCAGAATGTTCAGCGTTTGCTTCTCCCGCTCCCCGCTGACAACTCCGGCCGTCAACCCCGGCGTCATGAAGGCGATCAGGATAAGCTGGGCGCCGGACAGAAAGTAGAAGAGCTCGCGGCTTCGGTTCGGGTTAAACGGGTAGCCCGCCCCGGAAGTGCTCATATTCATGTAGATGAAGCCCATGGCCAGCAGGACGACCACGAGGACGTAGAAGAGCACCGACAGCGGTGAGCGAAGCGTGCGCATCCGGAGCCGGAACTCCTTCTCGAGGACCGGGTTGATCCATTTTTGCTGCGATATCATGCCTTCGCCCCCTTCGTGATCTCCAGGAAGACGTCCTCCAGATTCGTCTCCATCTCATGGAATGTCAGTACCTGGTAACCCAAACCAATCATGCGGACGAGCAGCTCCGTCTGATCGGCGTCCTGACCTGTAAAGTGGACATGGATGCCCTTCTCGTCCTGCAGCACCATGGTGACGAGAGGCTCGTCGCGCAGGAACGCCACGGCCGCTTCCTCCTTCTCCAACAGGCGGATGTGCAGCACCCGGTTGACCCGCATGCGGTTCTGAATGTCGGCTACCCGCCCTTTGGCGATGAGCTTGCCCTGCTCGATGACGCCGATCTCATCCACCATCTCCGCCAGCTCGGGCAGGATGTGGGAGGAGATCAAGATGGTTTTGCCCATGGCCTTCAGCTCCTTCAGGATCTCGCGCATCTCGATGCGGGCGCGGGGATCCATCCCGGAGGCCGGCTCGTCCAGAATCAAGAGCTCCGGATCATGGACCAGACAGCGGGCCAAGCACAGCCGCTGCTTCATGCCGCGGGAGAGGGAATCGACGTAGAAATCCTTCTTATCCGACAGGTTGACCAGATCCAGCAGCTGGGGAATCATCTGCTGCCGCTCCTGTCTGGGAATGCCGTAGCTGGCCCCGTAGAAATCCAGGTACTCCACCGTCTTGAAGCTGTCGTACACGCCGAAGAAATCCGGCATATACCCGATCAGCTTGCGGACCTCGCCCGGATGCCGGGTGACCTCGAAGCCTCCGACCTCCGCCGTCCCATATGTCGGCGCCAGCAAGGTGGCCAGAATGGACATGGTCGTGGACTTGCCGGCACCGTTCGGTCCGACGAAGCCGAACACCGTCCCCTTGTCCACCGTCAGATTCAGCTCATGCAGTGCCGTGAAGCTGCCGTACATCTTCGTTAATCCGCGCGTCTCGATCATGGGGCCGCCCTCCCTTCCAAGGCCAAGTCCGGGAACCGGGTCAGGCCGTTCTGTCTCATCGTCAGCTTCACCTTCAGCGTGCGCCCGTCTCCCGTCCAATAATTCTTCAGCTCCGTCCCGTCCGGGAGCGCGTCGAGCGGCTCGTACTGCTGCTTCTTCTCATTCCAGATCTCATAACGTTCATGGCCGGACACGGCATATACCGCCTTGTCCGTCAAACGCTCGTAGACGACGCCGTCCATCGCCGGAATGCGGTAGGCGAGCTCCGCTTCTCCTTGGTTCATCGGCAGATTGCCCGCCCAATCGGGGGATTTCATACTGGTGCCGGGGGTGATCACCACCGGCTTGATTTTGCCTAGAGGCAGATAGGCCGTACCTCCCGAAACCCGGTCCAGCTGAACCGGCTGCAGCCACAGCTTCCACTCGTCCGCAGTCTGCTCCGATCCGTTCACCGCCAGCTTCGTCTTGTTCTCGGACCGGCTGAAGCCAAGGATGAACGATTCGTCCATCTGCTGCTGACGACGCTCAATGACGGCTTGAAGCAGCGCCCGCTGATGGCTCTTCTCGTCGTTCGATCCGTGAAACGGGAAGATCGTGTTGCCCAGATTGGAGATGTGGGAGCCAGCCAGTCCTCCAACCAGCTTGGAGCTATCCAAGGCGGCGGTGTCTCCAGCCTTCAAGTCTCCCAAGGCATACCATTGGCTGCCCGAATAGAAATAGACGTCATTCAAGTTCATCTTCAACCCGTTCCGGAATTCTCCCTTGGGTGAACCGCCTGCAAAGGTCAGGGAATATCCGATGCTGCCGGCCTCCTGCTCCTTGCTTCCGTAGAACCATGCTTTGCGCACGGACCAATAAGGCACTCCCGTAAACTTGATGTCGGAGCCCTCCGTCTTCCGTGTGACGAAGATGTCCGGATCACCCGTAAGCCCCGCTCCGCCTCCGTTATATCCGCTACCCAACGGGGAGCCATGGTCGTACCCATTGGCAGTCAAGGTGTAGGTGCCGCCCTTCGGAACGAAAGCTCCTACTGCCGTCGTTTCTCTGACCTGGCCTTTGCCGTTCAATTCGGACAGAGTCAGAGCTTGAACCATCGTGGAGCTCCGGTCCGACGCCCCGAACAGATAGATGCCGCCGCTGACCAGAATAGCCAGTCCAGGTATTGCCACCCAGGACCACTCCCGCTTGTCCAGCCGCTTCAGAACGAAATAGATGACGGGTCCGGCCAAACCGGCATACAGCAGAAGCACGATCATGAGCACCCGGTAGGAGGGCGGCACCATGGAAGGAAAATTCTCCAGCTGCTGGTTGATCTCGTTGTAGGCCGGACCGAAAATTCCGGGGCCAGGGCCGTTCCGGAAAGTGCCGGTTGCGCGAATCTCCTGCAGCAGCACTTGCTCCCACAGGTCGGCATTGCCCTGCCACGAGGCTAAGGGATGCTGCGACAGGTCATAGGCTACATAGAGAACCCGGCCAAGCCCCTCCCGCCCTTCTGCAATGAGGGGCAGACTCCCTTCCTTGAAGAGGGCTCGCCCTTCCTTCTTTAAGGTACCGGAGGAAACCGTAAACGCATTGTCCAGCTTCAGCGGCTTGCCGGCGGCTTGGGCTAAGGCATCCAGATGAGTCGTCGCTCCGGTTCCCGATACGGTAACCGGAGACAGCTCAAGCAAGGATGCCGGCGCCTTCGAATAAGCGGCGCCCCCTGCTAGAATCAGCGTGCCGCCCGATTGGACCCAGCTCTTCACGGCCGCCGTCTGCTCCGGCTTCCAATCTGCAGCCGCAACGTCGTTGACGACGATAGCGTCCAGCCCGTCCAACAGTTGGGCATCGCTGAACATCTCTCCCAAGCCAAGGGGAACCGTGCTCAGCGAATAGCCTCTCTGATTCAATAACGCCATATAATTCATCGTGTCCGGATCCCGGGCCAAGATACCGATCTGATAGTTGTCCACAGGCAGCTGCTGAACCGTGATGGACGGATTGCCGCCCTGGATCGGTATCCGCTTGCCTCCGTCCGCATCCCCGGCGTAGAACACCACCCGGTTGTTCTTCTCGTTCAAATGCATGCCGGGAAGCGCCAGCTCCACCGACTTGGTCGATCCCTTGGGCAAGTCCACATGAACATGGTAGCTGATGTCCTTGCCGTTGAACGGGGAGGCCAGCTCCACCGCCAGCTCACCGGACAAGTCGCTCCCCGGATTGGTCACCGTAATCTGAACAGGGAACCACCGGTCCTCCTTGGCCTTCCCCTGGTAGCCGGCTTCCACCTTCAGCTCCAGAGGGGCGGTCTCTGCCTTGGCCACACCGGGAACGGCCCAGCTTGCTGCCAATCCGGCCGCCAGAACGGCCAACGATGCCGTTTTCCATACGAATCCCCGCTTGTACCGGCCTGCCGCCGGTTCGAACGTTCTCTCCACCGCTCTCTTCCTTCCTGGGAAAATACTGTCTTAGGTTAAGACGTTGTGGCAGGCCCAAAAGTTCCGCCTGAATGGAACGCTTTTCCACAATAAACAAAAACCTTCAGATCCGCGGCAACAATTGCCGCTGATCTGAAGGTTCGATCCTCCGTCTGCCCGCAAGGGGCCGAGGCGTTACTCGGAAGGCTTGTGTTGGTCCTTGCCCATCCATTTGCGCAGCAATCCCGCGCCGATGACGATGGCCGTCGTGGCCCACGGCAGGCTTGTATGCCAGAGGTGGCTGTGCAGAATCTCCTGCATCTTGGGATCCTTCACCAGCATTTCGCCGGCGGTATAGCCCAGGATGCCCGCCCCGATATACACGAGGATCGGGTACTTATGCAGAAGCTTCACCACCAAGTTGCTGCCCCAGATGATGATCGGAACGCTAAGGCCAATACCCAGAACGATGACGAGGAAATCATTGTTCGCTTTGGCCGCGATCGCCAGAACGTTGTCCAAGCTCATGACGAAGTCCGCCATGATGATGGTCCAAATCGCTTTCCCCAGCGTAGCTGCCTCGTTAACCTGCGGACCTTCCTCGTTGTCCAGGAGAAGCTTGATGGCGATGTAGATCAGCAGCAAAGAGCCCGCCGCCTGAATATAGGCGACCTTCAGTACCAGAACGGCCCCTACCGTCAGGATCACGCGGAGCAGAATCGCACCCATGGCTCCCCACCATATGGCCTTCTGGCGCTGCTCAGGGGGCAGCTTTCGGCTGGCCAGAGCGATGACGACCGCATTGTCGCCCGAGAGCACGATATTGATAATCATAATCTGGATAAAGAGCCACAACCATTCCAACATCTTGAAATTACCTCCGTCTTGGGATGTCCAATCTTAATCTATCGTTACAGAAGAAACCGGCTGGTCATACCGGGTAGTTTACCCACTACTGCCCTATTCCAACCGATTCCTTGCCATACCAATCTTGGCCGGATTGCCATCAAAAATATTTTGCCGCTTCGTCGTTTTCCTTCCAGCCGATTACCTTGGTCTCGATGCCCTGCACCGCTAATTCGATGAGCTCGTCCAGCCCCTCGATGTGCCGTTCCACGGCTTCCACCGTGCGGATGCTGGGATTGGTCGTCACCGAGGCCGGGTGGAACAGCGTGCAGCAATCCTCGTAAGGCTGGATGGAAATCTCGAAGGTCTTGATCTGCTCCGCGACCTTCACGATCTCGGCCTTGTCCATGGCAATGAGAGGCCGCAGCACAGGCATCTCCACGGAACGGCCGATGACGTCCAGGCTGGACAGCGTCTGGCTCGCCACCTGCCCCAGGCTCTCGCCCGTGATGATGGCACCCGCGCGTCGTTTGGCCGCCACTCTCTCGGCGATCCGCAGCATGGCCCGCTTCATGCAGATGACCAGTAGATTCTCCCGTCCTTCCTCCTTCAGCTTCACTTGGATATCCGTAAAAGGCACCAGGTGCAGCTTCATGGTCCCGGAGTACCGCGAAAGAACCTTGGCCAGATCCTCCACCTTCCGCTGGGCCCGCTCACTGGTATAGGGATAGCTGTGGAAATGAATCGCTTCCATATCCAAGCCCATCCGCATGGCCAGCCAACCCGCTACGGGGCTGTCGATCCCACCGGAAAGCATAAGAAGTCCCTTGCCGTTAGTGCCCAGCGGAAACCCTCCGGAGCCCCGGACCGTGTCGGTATAGACAAAGGCTTCCTTGTCCCGGATATCCACCCACAGCGTCGTATCCGGATGATGCACGTCCACGGTCCAACGCTCCGTATTGCGAAGGATGTGGCTGCCCACCAGGTGCGGCAGCTCTTTGGAATCGTGTGCAAAGGCCTTGTTTGACCTTTTGGCCGCTACTTTGAAGGTGGCCGTGCCCTCTGCCGGCTCCAACTCCTGCATCCGCTCCAGCGCCACTTGGCGGATGAGCTCCAGATCCAGCTCTGTCCGGATTGCCGGGCTGTACGATGCCAGCCCGAAGATATGGCTCAGGCATTCCACCGCCGCCTCATAAGGCGCCTCGTTCAGCTCGATATGAATGCGGCCGAATTCCAGCGCGAACCGGACGGACGGGTAAACAAGCCGGAGCGGCTCCAGCTGCTCCAGCACCCGCCGCTCGAAGCGGTGCCGATTCCGGCCCTTAAGCGTCAATTCTCCCAGTCGGACGATGACCACATCCGGCTTCATCGGCCTCTGCCTCCTGTCTTCGGTGAGATCGTGTTCAGGACACGTTCCAATTCGTCCGCCATACGCTCCATATCCTGCTCCGTATGCTCGGAGGAGAAGCTGACGCGCAGTCCGGTCGCGGCTTCTTCCCGCCCCAGCCCCATGGCCTGCAGCACCCGGCTTGGCGTCTCCTCCCCGGAGGCGCAGGCGGATCGGGTGGAGATGCAGATTCCCCGCTCCTCCAGCGCATGGATCACCACTTCCGGCTTGTAGCCGGGGCAGGAGAAATGCACGACATGCGGCGCCATGCCGGCAGCTTCGGGAGAGCCATGAAGCAGCACGTTCTCCAAATGCTTAAGCCGCTCCGTCAAGATGGACCGAAGCCCGTACATTCTGGCCGTCGCCTCAGGCTGCTTCTCCACCGCCATCCGCACGGCCTTGGCCATGCCGACCAAGACGGGCACGTTCTCCGTACCGGAGCGCAAGCCCATTTCCTGACCGCCGCCGGCCAGGAGGGGAACCAGGTTCACACCCTCCCTGCGGTACAGAAAGCCTACGCCCTTCGGGCCCCGGAATTTGTGGGCCGAGAAGCTTGCCAGGTCGGCGTTCCAAGCTTTGACGTCCGTCCGGATTTTGCCCAGCGCTTGAACGGCATCCACATGGTAGACGATCTTCGGATACTGCAGGAGCATCCGGCCTACTTCCTCAACCGGTTGAATCCTTCCCGTCTCATTATTGACAGCCATCAGGCTGACCATAATCGTATCCTTCGTAATGGCTTGCTCCACATCCCGGACGCTGACGGCCCCCGTCTCATCCACAGGAAGAAACGTCACCCGATAGCCGTCCGCTTCCAGTTGGCGTGCCGCCTCATATACCGACGCATGCTCGATGGCCGAGGTTATGATATGGCGTCCCCGGCTACGGTAAGCCGCCGACACCCCTTTTAGGGCCGTATTGTTGCTCTCGGTGCCGCCTGAGGTGAATACGATTTCAGATGGCTTCACACCCAACGCCGAAGCGGTAACCTGCCGGGCTTTCCTCAGCATGTCCTCCGCTTCCAGTCCCACCCGGTGCAGCGAGCTCGGGTTCCCGTAGAATATACGCATACATTCCGAGATGGTTTCAATGACTTCCGAATAGGGCGGCGTCGTCGCACAGTAATCCATATACAGCATGATTCTTCATTCCCCTTTGCAAGCAAAAAGAAAAAAGATCGGCACCGATCTTTTTCATCCATGTTATGCCTGGTATTGTTCTTTGAAACCCAGCACCTTGGAGACATATCTCTGCGTCTCTCTCGGAAGAAGGCTCAGCTTCCCGCGAAGGTCCTCGTCGGTCTTGATGCCGAGCCGGTCGACTCTAGACGGTCCTGCATTGTAGGCGGCCAGCGCCACACCTTCGTTGCCGTTGTACTTCTTCAGGAGGCCGGACAGAAAGCGGGTCCCGCCCTCGATATTCTGCTGCGGATCGAAGGGGTTCCGGACACCCAGTCCTTGGCCCGTGCCGTCCATCAGCTGCATGAGACCCTTGGCACCGGCCTTGGAGACCGCATTGGCGTCAAAGTCGGATTCCGCCTGGATGACTGCCTTGACGAGGGCCGGCTCCACCCCATTCCTGGCGCTGGAATGCCGGATGTAATCGTCGTAAGAGCTGTAATCGGCCGAAGCCTCCGCAGCCATAGGCTCGTAAGCCTGTAGAGAGCTATAAAAAGGGGTGAGGGCTCCCGTATTCCGGGCCAACAGCTCGGCGGCGGGAATCACCTTGGATCCGGAGTAAGAGGCGCCTTCATGAAGAAGGGATTCCAATAAGTCCGCAAACTCGCTTCCGGACGAACCGAAGCCCGTCCCGGTCTCCGTGGAGGAAACCAGCCCCTGCTGCATCTGGAGCTGAAGCAGCTGCTTGATGATGGATGGATCGATGTTCATGAATATCCCCCTGACATCCTCGGCTTACTTCACTTATTGTACAAGGTTTTCCTTGTCGAATCCACAGGAAAATTGCTTCTTTTGGGCCGAGGAGGTCCGATTTGCCCGATTTCCCAAGCAATGGAGAATAGAACCCGGAACCTCCGGCCATACTGATAACCAAATCATGCCTAGGGAGGAAAACACTGCCCATGAACGGATTTTTCGCTGCTGTCAGCCGGATCAACCTGCTCTTTGCGTTCATCATCCTTTTTGCCGGCCACCTGCTGATGTATTACGTCCTGGGGACCGACAATTGGCCTATGGTCGCCTTATCCGCCGCTTTGGTGGAGACCGCCGTCATCGCCGCCCTCCAGCTCTATGCCGGCTTCCGTCGCCGCGCCCGATAAGATGTGGCCTATTGCCGACCAACCTTCCAAATCAAAAACCTCCTGCCGCAACGGATAACGGCCAGGAGGTTTTCGTCGAGTAGCTGTATCTGCTTAGAAGCGCTGCTCCCGTACATAGGGGAGACCGAGAGCCTCCGGCGTGCCGGAAGGCTTGTTGCGGTTGCGCCAGCCCAGATACATCAGCACCAGGATGGTGACGATGTAAGGGATCATCTTCAGGAAATATACGGGAATGTGGCTGCCTGCCAGTTGAATGCGGAATCCCAGCGAATCCAGGGCGCCGAAGAAGTAAGCGCACAGGAGTGCCCGGATCGGGTTCCAGCGGGCGAAGATGATGAGTCCGACGGCAATCCAGCCCCGGCCTGCCGTCATCCCCTCGGTCCAGCTGGGCGTGAAGGTCAGGATCATGTCCGCTCCGGCAAGGCCGATCAGCATGGAGCCTGCGATGACATAGGCATAACGCGAAGCCTGGACCCGGATTCCCATGACGTCGGCGGTGGCCGGGTTGTCTCCGATGGCCTTCAGGTGGAGGCCCCAGGAGGTATGATGGATGAGCAGGTGCAGGAGGATCACCAGCACGATGCTGAACCATGTGAGGATATCCAGATGGGCGAACACCTTGCCCAGAAGCGGAATCGGCTCCAGGAAGCCCAGGTTCACCTTAGGCGCAGCCCCCGGAAGCGGATGGCCGCTGACGGACTTTCCCAGGTAAGCGCTGAGTCCGCCGCCGAACAGCGTCATAGCCAAGCCGGACATGGTATGGTTGGCCCGGAGGGTGACGCACAGAAAAGCGTGAAGCAAGCCGAGAAGGCCGGTGACGAGGAAGACCGCTAACAGAGCCAGGATGAGGCTTCCGGTATCAAGATAAACGAGACAGGTCGTCACGGCGCCCATAAGCATCATGCCCTCGGCGCCCAGTTGGATGATGCCCGCCCGTTCGTTCAGAATGCCGCCCAAGGTGGCCAAGAGCAGCGGAGTGCCCGCCGAAATGGCGGCGATTAAAAGTTGAGTGGTAAAGTCCATTTCCGTGGGTCCTCCTAGCTCCGGCGCATCCGGAATTTAGTGATCATATCGCCTGCAATCAGGAAAAATAGGATGGCGCCCTGCAGCATATCCGAGATGGAGGACGGCAATCCGATGGTCTGGACGCTGTAGCCGCCTACGATCAGTCCGCCGAACAGGATGGCAGAGACCACGATGCCCACCGGGTTCAGCTTCGCCAGCCAGGCCACGATGATGGCTGTATAGCCGTAGCCCGGAGATACGCCCTGCATCAGCTTGTGGGTGACACCCGATACCTCCGACATGCCGGCCAGACCGGCCAAGCCGCCGCTGATCAGCATGACGATGATGATATGCCGCTTGATGTGGATGCCGGAATAGCGGGCCGCATGGGGGTTGGCTCCAAGCAGACGGAGCTCGTAGCCCCACCGGGTGTACTGGACCATCAGGAAGTAGATGATGACGGCCGCAATCCCGAACAACAGGCCGATATGAAGCCGGGTGCTGCCCAAGACCGGCAGGGACTGGGCATCCGTAAACATGGGCGAGCCCGGGAAGTTGAAGCCCTTCGGATCCTTCCAAGGGCCGAAGACCACATAGTCCAGTGCCAAGAGCGCCACATAATTCAGCATCAGGGAAGAGATCAGCTCATTCACCTGGAAGTGAGTCTTCGGAATGGCGGTGAGCAGGCCCCAGAATCCGCCGGCCAGAATGCTGGCTATCATCATGGCCGGTATGGCCGCATAGCCGGGCAAGTTCGGCAGGTAGACGGTCACTGCTGTGGCAGCCATGGCCCCCGCGATGAATTGTCCCTCCGCCCCGATATTCCACACCGAGATCCGGTAGGCAATCGCGATGCCGAGACCGCACAGCAGCAGGGGGATGGACTTCACCAGCGTTTCGGTGATGCCGTATTCGGAGCCGAATGCGCCCGTCAGCATCTTATAGTAGACCGTGAACGGGTTCATGCCGTTGGCGGCGATGAACACGCCGCAGAATACAAGCGCAAGCAGCACGGACAGGACCGGAGTCCACCAAGGGGTCCGCGTGCGGGACATATCAAATTCAAACCGGAGCGAAAACCGTTTTTTCTCGGTCAAGACGCCGGCGCCGTGATCGATTTTACCGCTCATCTTACGGCTACCTCCTTCTCTCTCTCTTCTTCCCGGATTCCCGCCATCAGCATGCCGATCCGTTCCCGGTTGGCGCTCTCATACCGTTCCTCGCCGATAAATTGTCCGTTATAGATGACGAGGATCCGGTCGGACAGCTGCAGAAGCTCATCCAGATCCTCCGAGATCAGGAGCACTCCGCTTCCGGATTCCCGAAGCTCCATCAACAGCTTGTGCACGCCCTCCGTTGCGCCGACGTCCAGACCCTGGGTGGGATGGACGGCAACCATCAGCTTCGGCATATGGGTAATCTCCCGGGCGAACAGCAGCTTCTGCTGGTTGCCGCCTGACAGCTGCTGGACCGGTGCGTCCAGCGAAGGCGTGACGACATCGAAGTCTTCCACCAGCTTCTGGGACCAGATCCGGTTCTTCGCCGCACGCAGGAACCCCATGATGGAGTGCTCCTCCTTCCGGTAGGACTTGAACAAGAGATTATCCACGGAGCCCAGCTTGCCTGCGAGACCGCTCTTCATCCGGTTCTCCGGTACGTGGGAGATGCCGGCGTCAATGGCGCCGCGCACCGATGCGGTCCTTACCTCGGTTCCGTCGAATACGATGCTGCCGCTCTTCCACGTGCGTAATCCGGTCAGCACCTCGGCCAGCTCCTTCTGCCCGTTGCCCGCCACACCCGCCACGCCGACGATCTCATGCTCGCGAACGGTGAGATTCAAGCCGTCCAGAGCTTTGCGGCCGTGATCGGCGTACACGTCCAGGCTGCTTACGACCAAGAGAGGCTCTCCTTCGGATTTGCTCCGCTCCTGCCGGGTAATCTCCACCTCGCGTCCCACCATGAGGCGGGCCAGCTCCCTCTCGCTGGTATCGGCCGTGTTCAGCGTGGTGATCATCCGGCCCTTGCGCATGACGGAGATCCGGTCCGAAGAGGCCATAACCTCTTTCATCTTATGGGTGGTCATGATGACCGTCTTGCCTTCCTGCTTCATCCGGTCCAAGGTTTGGAACAGCTGCTCCACCTCGCCGGGAGTCAATACCGAGGTCGGCTCATCCAGAATGATGATATCCGCCCCGCGGTACAAGGTCTTCACAATTTCCACCCGCTGCTGCTCGCCTACCGACAGCTGCCAGACCGGACGATCCACCGGGAAGGACAAGCCGAAATGCCCGGCAAGCCTTTCGATTTCGGCGCACTTGGCCTTCATCCAGGCTTTGCCGCGCCAGAAGGAGGATTTTTCCCCCAGGACGATATTCTCTGCAGCGGTCAGGTTCTGCACGAGCCTGAAATTCTGGAACACCATCCCGATTCCCAAAGCGGTGGCATCCTTAGGCGAGCGGATCCGCGCAGGCTTCCCGTGGATGATGATCTCCCCTTCATCCGCCTTGTACACGCCCGACAGCATGCTCATCACCGTGCTCTTACCCGCTCCGTTCTCGCCCAACAGCGCGTGAATCTCGCCCGGAGCGGCTTCGAAGTCCACATGGTCGTTGGCAAGCACCGGACCGAACCGCTTTACAATCCCCTTCATCTCGACTGCATGGCCCTGCATGGTATCATGTTCCTCCCTGTCCTGTATTAAACGGTGTCCCGGTGTTGAACGCGTATGGGGAAGACCCTGTTCCAGGGCCCTCCCCACTTGTCCTAACCTTGTTATATCACGAATTTCATCACTTCGGAATAGTGCCTTCCACGCCTTTGACGAACCAATTGGTGCCCAGAACTTCCTCCAGGGTCATCTTCTTGCCGGAAGCGATCTTCTCTTTGCCGGACTGATCCAGGATCGGGCCAGTGAAGACATCCAGCTCGCCGCTGACGATCTTCGCTTTGGCGTCTTCCACCAGCTTCTTCACGTCATCCGGAACCTTCTTGCCGAACGGCGCCAAGGAAACGGTACCGTCCTTCATATCGCCGGAGAACTGCTCGGTCTTCCAAGTGCCGTCCATAACGGCTTTGACGGTCTTCACATAGTACGGACCCCAGTTCCATACGGGGTTGGTCAGGTATGCGTCCGGTGCGAAGCGGGTCATATCGGAGTCGTTGCCGCCTGCGAAGGCGCCGCGCTCTGCAGCCGCCTGCAGGGTTGCCGGGGAATCCTGGTAAGCCATCAGCACGTCGGCGCCTTTGTCCAGCAAGCTCACGGCCGCTTGACGCTCGGTGGTCGGGTCAAACCAGGTGTTGGACCATACGACGTTGACTTTCGCATCCTTGTTCACGCTCTGTACGCCCAGGGTGAAGGCGTTGATGTTGTAGATAACCTCCGGAATCGGGAAGGCGCCAACGTAGCCGATGACGTTCTTCTTGGTCATCTTGCCGGCTGCGATGCCGGACAGGTAGCTGGCTTGATAGTTCTTGCCGAAGTAAGTGCCCATGTTCTCGGCGGTCTTATAGCCGGAGCAGTGGAAGAACTTGACCTTCGGGAACTTTTTGGCCACATTCACGGTGTAATCCATGTAACCGAAGCTGGTGGTGAAGATGATGTCATTCTTCTGAGCCAGCTCGGTAATGATGCGCTCCGCGTCCGCGCTCTCCGGAACGTTCTCGACGAAGGTCGCTTTGATGCCCAGCTCCTTCTCCAGAGCCAGCCGGCCTTGGTCGTGCTGGTACGTATAGCCGCCGTCGCCAGGAGGCCCGATGTAAACGAAAGCCACGCGGGGCTTTTTGGCCGCATCCGCAGTTGCCGCTCCGGCGGAAGCTGCCGGCGAAGAACTTGCTGCACCGCTCTCTTCCTTCTTGTCTCCGCAGCCAGACAACAGCGTGCTCATTCCAAACAACAGCGCCAGACTTAACTTGACTACTCCACTCTTCCGATTCATGACTCTCCTCCTTGGTATGAGCGACGGTTCACGCGGCGGGCAGCCGATCGTGCGTCTTTAAGTCGCTGCACCCTGGGCCTAAATCCGAACATTACGGACAAAACTCGAGTTTTTATCGGTTTCGTTCGGATTTATCGGGTGTTTTCATAGTTTTCATTGTGCTTTAAGTTAGAAACAATGTCAATACAAAACTTTATGAACATGCACAATCACAAATGTTCGGCTATATTTTTGTTAGAAGCGCTAAAAATCATGGAAATGCTTGAAGTCGCCTTGCCTCTGCATAATAAAAAGCCCCCAATTCCCCGGACCTGACAGGGGATGGGAGCTGTTTGGACCTTCAATTACGAATAATACGGAATTAGGAACATAGCGGCGGCGATGGCTACCAGACCCAGTACAACGGACCACACGCCCAACGCCCGGTTGCCGCTGAAGTAGGCGATCACGCCCACCACGGCTGCGGCTGGTCCCAATACCATCGGCCAGTAGAACAAGGAGGCGATGGCGAGGATGATGGAGATCCAGCCGAAGGTCTTGTTCCCTTCCGGCACATCCTCCTGGATCCCGCCGTTGTCCGCAGCCTGGAAGCGGCCGTCCCGTTCCTGCCGGTTGATCATCAGGGACGGGTGATACCCTGGCGAAGGACTCAGCTCTCCGGCGAATTCCGTGCTGGCCCCTGCGATTTTCCGGGAAAGGGCGTTCTCCCGCATCTCCTCGTCCTTGCGGTACGGATCGAACGGGTCGTCAGCGGACAGATCCAAGGGCTCCGAGAATTCCTCCAGGTCCTGGAACGGATCGGCCCGGAACGATTCGCCCGTGATGAAAGTGTCGGTTGCGTTGATCTCACCGGACAGAGGAATGCTCTCCTCTTCCCAAGCTTCTTCATGATCAGGCTGCTCGAAAGCGAATGCTTCGGCCTCGCTTGTGTTGCCGTCCGCCCTTAGCTCCGCACCTCCGGCCCCCGGTGTTCGGTTCTCCGAAGGAAAAGCATCGTGCTCTGCGTTGTGCTCGTCCATGGCGATCCTCCTTCGAATAAACGAATAATAGACGAAAGCTCCCTTCCGTACCCGCTAAGGCCGGCAGGAAGCTTTCTTCGCTTACCTGGTGTTACGCATTTTTTGGTTTGAAGGTGTGGCAGCACGTTTCCTTGGAGGCATTGGCTGCATCCTTGTGCTCGCTGTCGAAGCTTTCGCCGGCGAATTCGGCATCGAATTTCGCGTTGGCGTGCTTGTCCACTTCGATCATGATCAGGTCTGCGCCGCAGATGTTGCCTTTGTCCCAATAAGAGCAGTTGGAAACTGAGCATTTTACTTCAGGCATGATTATCACCTCCATTACCCATTGTTGCCCCAACCCCCCCTTGCTATGCGCCTGACGCGCCATGAATATATACCCGTTCCTGACAAAAGAAAAAGGATGCCGCTTCCGGCATCCCCTTGTGGAATTCAATCAGATCTTCTCGCCTTGCATACGGCGCTGGGTAATGTAATCCGTCTCGTAGTACGAGAGGTCCTCGCGCAGCTCTTCGAATATCTTGGACAGCTCGATGGTCAGGTCCCGGACCGTCCGGCTCGGCTTCTTGCGGAAGCGGATGGCGTCCTGGCCTGTGTACGCATAACGGCCGTCCTCGGAATAGCACTCGTTCTTCGGATAGAAGAAGTTATTCACGCAATTGTGGTATACGTCATAAAGAACCTTCTCGGAATAATCCACGTTGAACTGCGGACGGCGGAGGCTGACGCCCAGCTTCTCATAGGCCACTTCGGAAAATACCAGCAGATGGCGGGTGTCTTGCAGATAGGCCCGGTAGAACTCTTCCATGGCTTGGTCGCCCTCGTTGTTCAGCTGCTCCAGGGAGTTGTGGTTCAGGAACAGCTCGGTCTTGGCGATGACTTCCTTCAGCTTCATACGTGTGGTTTCGCACAGGTTCTTGACATTATGGTTAGCCATAGAAAATAAAGTCCTCCTTAAACAATGAACGGCATGATTAGAGCCATGATGGATATCACTATCGTACCACAAACCTATTGGAAAGGTAACATGAAAATAAGGCCTGCCTCTGCATAAAAAGAAGGGGCCGTTCCAACCCTACACCTGAATGGCAAACTGCCGGGAACCGAAATCGGGAGGGAATGACGGATGTTGAAGCGATTTGGAATCATTGCCGGCTTGGTCCTGCTGGCGTTTCTCCTGCTCCCGCGGGGAGATGGAGACAAGTCGGGCCAGCCGGATGAGCGGAATGTGACGCCCAAGCAGGAAGTGAAGATGAAGGAAGCGCTGGTAACCGACGATATGGCTGCGACGGATGAGCTGTGCCGCAACCAGTGCTTCCTGGATTTGAAGACCGTGTCGGGCCGGATCGCCCCCCACTCCGGGGAAGCCGAGATCAAGATGACTCTTCAGGCGCTTCAGGCCGAGCATCCCCATATGAAGAAGCTGATCTACCTCCGCTCCGGGGATGGCTCCTCCGACCGCCGGCGGGTCGAGGTCGGACAGGTGACGGACGAAGCGGACAAGGCGGCAGCTGTTGATCTCCAGCGTGCGCTGACGGAGGCGCCTGCCGGCAAGGTGGTCCAATCCCCTCCACTCGCCACCGGTACCGGAACCTACTTCGTCATGGGCGTTCCAACGGATGACGGCAAGGGCGCCCTGGTAGGCGTCGTACACCAGCAGATTCTGGACCAGGTCCGGGAGCACCAGATGAAGAATTTGCGGGTGGTTCCCTACCCGGCCGAGGGCCACTTCAAGATCGAATCCGTTGATACGGACACCCTTCGGGACGTGACGGTGGACCATCCGGAGGAGAACGAAGGAACGAGCCATTACCACAAGAACCAGGTGGTCGTGAAGTTTTCGGCTCCGCCTTCCGATGAAGACCTGCGCCGCATCCAATCGGAGATCGGCGCCGGACCGGCCGTGAAGCTGGGCTACACCTACGTGTTCGAATCCGCCCGTATGGAAGCCCAGCAGATGATGGATTATTTCAAAAAATGGAATGTGGAGTATGCTGAGCCCCACTACTTGTATCTGACCAACGATAAGGCGGTCGCCCAATCCAACGGCGCCGGGGGATCGGGTGCCGCAGGCGGATACGGCCAAACGGAGAGCAGCGCCAATGCCGGCGCCAGCCCGAACGACGTGCTGTATTCCCGCTACCAATGGAACCTGCCCATCATCGAAACCCTGCAGGGCTGGGGCATTGGCAAGGGCAGCGAGGACGTGAAGGTGGCGGTGGTGGATACGGGCGTCGATCTGGATCATCCGGACCTGAAGGACCGGCTTCTGCCGGGTGTGAACGTCGTGTCGCAGGGCCGCTCCGACCCCGATGATGACGTTGGCCACGGTACACACGTGGCCGGTGTGATCTCGGCTCTCGTGAACAATAACGAGGGTGTGGCGGGGATGTCCTGGTACAACCCGATCCTGCCCGTGAAGGTGCTGGATTCCTCCGGGTCAGGGAGCACCTATGCCGTAGCCCAGGGCGTCATCTGGGCGGCGGACCATGGGGCCAAGGTCATCAACATGAGTCTGGGCAACTATGCGGACGCCCAGTTCCTCCATGATGCCGTGAGATACGCCTACGACAAGGATGTGGTCCTGATCGCAGCCAGCGGCAACGACAATACGGAACGTCCGGGCTATCCGGCCGCCTATCCGGAGGTATTCGCCGTGGCCGCCACGGATTCGAAGAAGAATAAGGCTTCCTTCTCGAATTACGGGGATTACATCGACGTCGCTGCGCCGGGGGTCAGCATCCCGAGCACCTATCCGCAGAACCAGTACGCGGCGCTGTCCGGCACCTCCATGGCCAGCCCCCATGTGGCGGCGCTGGCTGCCTTGATCCGCTCGGTCAATCCCCTCTTGAAGAACACGGAGGTCATGGACATCATGCGCCGTTCCGCGGAGGATATCGGCACTCCGGGCAAGGACAAGCACTTCGGCTACGGCCAGATCGATGTGGTGAGGGCGCTCCAGATGGCGGAGCAGAGCAGGAACGCGCTCAGCTATTGGCCGGAATGGCTGGAGCGTGAAATGGACCGGATCGCACAAAAATACGGCAGCTGACCGCTGTTTCGTCCCTGTACCCCAAAAAAGCCGGTTTCGAAACGCCGCATGCTGGCGTTTCGAAGCCGGCTTTTTGTCAAGAGAGCGGCAGAGCTACCCGGATGCCCAAGCCCCCCAGGGGACTGTCGAAGGCGGTGATGGAACCGCCATGGGCCTCTGCGATGCTCTTGCAGATGGCCAGGCCCAACCCGGTGCCTCCGTTCTCCCGGGAACGGGACGGATCCACCCGGTAGAACCGCCGGAAAATGTGCTGCCTCTCGGCTTCGGGCACTCCCGGACCATTGTCCTCCACCGTGAATAGGAGCCGGTTCTCCCCCATCTTGACCGTCATATGAATCCGGACCGGAGGCTTGGTGTAGGCCATAGCGTTGTTCACCAGATTGGCCACGATTCTCCGGAGTCCCTTCACATCCCATTCCGCCACGATTCCTTCCGGCAGACGGGAATCCGACGTGAACTCGGCATGATTGGACTCCAGCTCCATGGCATACTCCTTAAAGAGGCTGTCGAAGAACGGCTTGACGTGAACCCGCTCTGCGGACGGCCGGGCCGCTTCGGCTTCGCTCCGCGAGAAGGAAGCGAAATCCACGATCAGCCTCTCCATATCCTTAGCCTTCTGCCGGATAACCGCATAGTATTCCTGCCTTCGTTCATCGGCCCGGATCTTCCCGGAGCCCAAGCGCTCAACATATCCGATGATCGAGGTTAGAGGGGTCCGCAGATCGTGGGAGATCGCCGCGATCATATCCGTCTGCTCCTTGTGGGTGCTCTCCAGCCGTTCGCCCATGCTTCGGAAATTAGCCATGAGATCGCCGATCTCATCCTTCCGCCCTCCCCCATCCGGAGGGTTAATGTCCCCGATCCTGGCAAGCTTCATGCTGCCGTGCAGCCTCATAAGCGGCTTCACCACTTCGAAGTGGATGTAGATGACCAGGACCAGGAAGGAAACTCCCATGCCCGTAAGCGACACCGTCAGCAGATTGGCGATGGAATGCACGTGGGCCACAATGTCCCGGATCTGGATGGGATATCGCACCTCCAGGAAGGCGACGGCCTTGTCTTCCCGCTTGACGATTTCTTTGGCCGTGAAGGTCCAAATGCCGCTTTTGTCATAGTCATACCGGAACACCTCCGCTCCCGTCAGGTCATAGACCTTCAAGGACACGCCGTTGGCTCTGGAGGCTTCCTCCAGCTTGGCTCCCAAGGCCGCCTTGTCGTTCCACAGACGGCCCGCCGCCTCCGATACCGCGGCGTTCCCCGCCGCGAAGTGATCGCGGAAGTTGCGGATATCCACTGCCGCCTGCTCCATGATCACCATCCGGTAATAGAGAAGAATCGATAGGGTGTACAGGGCCATTACGGCCAGGAAAACCAGGGATATCCGGTATTTCAGACTGATTTTCACACGATCCGGCCTCCCGTAAACTTATACCCTACTCCCCAGACAGTGACGATGTACCGGTTGTCCGGGTCCAGCTTCGCACGCAGATTCTTGATATGGACCGTAACGGTATTCAGCTCCCCGTATTCGCCGAAGCCCCAGACCGCATCGTAGATCTGCTCCCGGCTCAGCACCTGATTAGGGTGGGATGCCAGAAAGATCAGGATCTGGAACTCCTTGGTGGAGCATTCGATCCGGCTGCCGTTCTTGAAGACCTCGAAGGTCGAAGGCCTGATCTCCAGCTCGCCCCATCGGAGAGGCGCCTCCGGATCATCGGCGGCCCGGCTGCGCTCCTCCCGCCGGAGATGGGCCTTGACCTTCGCGACCAGCACATCGATGCTGAAGGGCTTCGTCATATAATCGTCCGCCCCGACCTCCAAGCCCACGACCTTGTCCAGGTCCCGGTCCTTGGCGCTCAGGAGCAGGATCGGGATCCTCAGCTTCTCCCGAAGCCTCTTGCATACCTCCAGCCCGTTCATTCCGGGCATCATGATGTCCAGAATGAGCAGGGACAGGCCCGGCTCCTCTGCCAAGGCCACCACCTCGGTCCCCGAGTAGGCCAGCACCGTGTCGATGCCTTCTTCCTGGAGACTGTCTGCGATCAAGCGGACAATGTCCCGGTCATCGTCGGCTATAAGCACCTTATGCATGATAGGCGGCTCCCTTCTTCCCTGCAGTCCCGTTCCGATTTCTTGGATGCACCTATTATACCTTTCGGAAGAAGCCTGCCGCTAGAGGCCCGCCGCAGAGCCATGGCCTCCGGGAACGGAGCCGGTGCGGCTCCGGAAGCGGAAGAGAGAGCCGATGCTGTGCAGCAAGCTGTAGGTTACCGGCACCAGGATCAAGGTAACGAGGGTGGAGAGGGTCAAGCCGAAGGATACGACTGTCGCCATGGAAGCCTGGCTCTCGCTGCCCTCGCCTCCGCCGATGACCAGCGGGAGCATGGCGAGCACCGTAGCGCCGGCGGTCATCAGAATCGGTCTCAGCCGGACCTTGCCGGCTTCCACCAGCGCCTCCTTGATGTCCATGCCCTCCTTGCGCCTCTCGATCGTACAATCGATCAGTACGATGGCGTTGTTCACCACCAAGCCCACCAGCATGACCATGCCGATCAGAGAGCTCATATTCAGCGTTCTGTCGGTCAGATACAAGCCCAGCAAGGCGCCCGTCATGGTCGGAGGCAGCGAGAAGAGAATGACGAAGGGACTGGACATGGACTCGAATTGCCCGGCCATTACCATATAGACCAGAACGACGGACAGGATCAGCATGTAACCGAGGCTTTTGAAGGAGGAGGCCATCTGGCTCTGCTCGCCTCCCAGCTCCGCCCGGTATCCTTCCGGGAGAGCCACCTCCTGAAGCTTCGCCTTCACGTCCTTGGCCACGGTTCCGGACGCGCTGCCGAACACCGATGCCTGGACGGATGCGGTACGCTCCTGATCCTCCCGCTTGATCTGGACCGGTCCCTCTCCAACCTCCACGCTGGCAACCCGGCTCAGCGGCACCTGCGTGCCCGAAGCTGAGATCAGGGTCAGCCGGTTCAGGTTCTCTACCTCTTCCGTGTACGTCTTGGGATAGCGCACCAGGACGGAGATCTGATCGTCTCCCGCCTTATATTGCGTGGAGACGGCTCCTTGGTAGGCGGTACGCAGGGCGGCGGCCACCTCCTTGGTGGTGACGCCATAGAAGGCCGCTGCCTCCCTGTCGATGCGGAGCTCGTATTCCGGAAGTCCGTTGCCAAGGGTATTCACTACGTCGCGGGTGCCCGGCACCTCCGATACGGCGGCAGCTACCTGCTCGCCCAGGGTCTTCAGCACCGTCATGTCCGGACCGTACAGATTGACCTGGAGGTCTGCCCCGCCTCCGCCTCCGCCGCCTAGCTTCAGCGAGGAGGATACGGACACCCGGATATTCGCACCGGGGATGTCCGACAGCTTCTTGCGCACTTCCTCCGCAACGGCTTCCGTACTCCGGGAGCGCTCCGCCAAGGGGAGCAGCTGTATCTGAACGGAAGCGCCGCCTGCAGTTGCGGAGACGTTCTGGTTGTTTCCTCCGGAGGATCCGACGGTGACCGAGAGCCGCTCCAGCTCCGGCACTTGCTCCACCCGATCCTCGACCTTTTTCACCAGAGCGTCCGTTACCTCGAACGCCGTTCCCGCCGGAGCCTGAACGGAGATCTGGATCTGGCCGTCATCCGTCTTCGGCAGCATCTCCCGGTCCACGTGGCGGAGCAGCGGTACCGATGCCGCCAGAATGACGCCGGTCAAGAGATATACCACCCATCTCTGCTTCAGCGCCCCCTTCAGAATCCAGGCATAGACGAGTGTCACTCCGTTCATCAGGCGGCCGAACCAAACCAGAGGATTCAGGCTGAAGCCCTTGGAGGAGCCGTGATCCAGGTCCTTACGGAGCAGGTATACCGCCAGCATGGGCACCAGGGTAACGGCTCCGGCCAGAGCCGCAATGTGGCTGAAGATGACGACCAGCGCTAACGGCATGAAGATCTGCTTGACCAAACCCGCAATGAAGAGGGTCGGAAGGAACACGATGATCTGCGCGAGGGCCGAAGCGGTTACCGCAAGACCGACCTCCTTGGTTCCCAGCTCCGCCGCTTCCTTGGCCGAATAGCCTTGGCTCCGCTTGCGGAAGATGCTCTCCAGCACCACCACCGCAAAGTCCACTAAGGAACCGAGCCCCAATGCAAGTCCGCCCAGCGTAATGGTGTTCAGCGTCTGTTCCGAGACGGACATGAGTCCGAAGGTTCCCATGACGGAGACCGGTATGACCAGACTGATGATCAAGGTAGCCCGGAAGTGGCCCAGAAAGAGCAGCAGGATGACCACGGCGAAGGCGCCGCCCAGCACCGTATGCTCAATGACCGTCGAGATGGACTGTCCGATGAATACCGATTGATCGGACACGGTGCTGATGCGGACACCCGGCGGCAGGTCGCCTGCAAGCTCCGTTACGGCCTGCTGCACCTGCTTCGAGACTTCTACCGTATTGCCGTCGGACTGCTTCATCACCGCCAGGCTGACGCCCGGTTCTCCGTTGAAACGGACGGCCTGGGTTGTCTCCTGGAAGGTATCCTGCACAGTGGCCAGCTCCTTCAGCGGAACAAACTGTCCCTTGCCGACCGGGATGCGGGTCTCCCCGATCTCTTCCACGGACTGGTACTCGCCGCTGAAATGAAGAGGAACCGACAGGCTCCCCTTGTCCACCGTTCCGGCGTCCAAGGACAGATTCTCGTTGCCGAGCGCCGTGACGAGCGTAGTGATCGGAATGCTGTAAGCCGCCAGCTGCTCCGGGTTGGCCTCAACGAGAATCTGACGGGCAACTCCGCCGTTCACCTGAACCGAAGCGACTCCGTCCGCCCGTTGAATAGCCGGCGCCACCGCCGTTTCGGCCAGCTGGCGGAGCTCCGCCACGCCCACCTCACCGTGCAGCGCCAGCGTCATCACCGGAAGGCTGGACGGGTCGGCCTTCGTGACGATGGGCGCTTCCGCATCGGAAGGCAGCTGCCTCCGGACGCGGTCCATCTTATCCCGGATGGCCAAGGCCGCTTGGTCCATATCCGTTCCGTATCCGAACTGCACGGTGACCACGCTGGTTCCGGTACGGGAGATGGACGTCACGGAGGTCACATCCGGCACGGCAGCTACCGCCGCTTCCACCTTCTCCGTGATCTGGCTTTCGACCTGGGCCGGAGAAGCGCCGGTCCAAGCTACGCTGATGTTGGCGGTCGGGATGTCCAGCTTGGGATAGAAATCCACGGGCAGGCCCAGTATGGCCAAGGTACCGGCCAGCAGCACGGCGGCCATCAGCATCAGAAGCGTTACGGGACGCTGGATGGAGATACGGGCGATATTCATGGCTTCTGCCCCTCCGTTCCCGCGGGGATGACTTGAACCGGACTGCCGTCCGTCACGAAGGTTTGTCCCTTGACGATCAGCTGCTCCCCGGGCTTCAGACCTTCGGTAATTTCATAGGCACTGCCGGTTAATACGCCGGTCTGAACCTTGCGCTTGACGGCTTTCCCGTTCTCCACCACATAGACGGCACCGCTCTCCCCCTGCCGGAGGACGGCATCCGCCGGAATCCGCACCGCCTTGTGGGGAGCCGACGGCCGGTTGACCTGAACGTACATGCCCGGCAGCAATAGAGGCGATTCGGCCTCCAGCTTCACGATGACCCCGTAGGTTTTGGTGGCGGTATCCATGCCTGGCTTGATTCCCATCACTTTTCCTTGATATTCGCCGTTCACGGCGGGAACGGATACCAGAACGGGCGCTCCCGGCTGAAGGGTGCCGATATCGGTTTCCGGCACGTTAACCGTCGCCTGGACCGGCTTCATCGAGACGATGCTGACCACCGGGCTCTGCGCGGTGGCGTTCTGTCCGGCCGGCGTTAGGACCGCCTGGACGATCCCCTCCACCGGAGAGAGCAGGACCCCGTCCTTCAGCTGCTCTTGAAGGACCTGGACGTTGGCGCCGGCTTGGTTCTTCTGCGCTTCCACCACCTGAAGGGCGCCGGTGGATCCCGTATTGGCGTAAGCCTGCTCCGCCTGGGCCTTCTGGGCCGCCGTCAGCTTATCCGCAGCAGGCTGCGACTTGATGGCGTTGTCCAGGGCCGTCCGCGCCTGGTCCACCTGCCGCTCCGCCACCTCCACCGTTGCGGACTCCACGGTGGCCAGCTGCAGCTTCTGGATCTCCACCTGTTCTTCGGCCAGCTTGACGGCCTGGGATTTCTGGGCGTTCTCCAGCTGGGCGTAGGCGGCCATATACTGGGCATTGGCCTGGGCCACAGCCGGAGCAACGGTGGATTGGGCCTGTTGGAGCTGGAGCTGAAGGAGCTCCAGTTTGTTTTTGGCGGAATCCATATTCGCCTGTAAGGTGGGGAGGGCTGCCGCGTTATGCTCGCTTACCGCCTTCTCATAGGCTTCCGAGGCCGCTGTGTAGGCATTGGAGGCCTGGGTTACCTGCAGCTGAAGCTGGGCCGCCGCATTGGAAGCCGCGGCTTGAGCCGCCGACATCGTCTGGATGAGACCGCCGGTATTCATCTGCGCGGCGGCAATGGCATTCTCCACATCCGCGGCGGTTTTGGCCAGCTGGAGCTCCGCCGCTTCCACCGCTTCCTTGGCGGAGGTGATGGCATTCTCCCGGTCCCTCCTCGCTTTGGCGAGCTGGGCCTCCGACACCGCCACAGCTTGCTTGGCGGAAGCGACGGCATTCGCAAGCTCCGACTGGGTCTTGAACGTCTGCGCATCCTGCAACTGAAGCGTCTTCTCGGCGGTCAGCCGGCCGTTCTCCAGGTCCTGCCGCACCTTCTCCGCCTGAGCCTCCGTCACTTGGGCCGCCGCCTCCGCCAGAGTCAACTGCTGCTGAAGGGCCGATGTATCGATCCGTGCGAGGGGCTGGCCCACCTTCACGCGATCGCCGGGATTCACCATCGTTTGGACCACGCGGCCCGCAATCTTGGAGGATACCTGGCTGGTCGAGGCCGCCGTTAGGATACCGCTGTATGCAGCGCTGTTCGCAAATTCACCCTCCGCCACCGTGGCGGTCTCCACCGCGACCACCTTCGGCTCGGCCGGAGCGGATGCTTCCTTCTTTTTGCCGCCGCCCAGACCGCAGCCGGTCAGCGGCACAAGCATGAGTCCGGCCGCCAGGAGGGCTGCCAGAAAACGCGTACGCGGAGCAGCAACACGTGTCACCTTGGTCTCATTCATGATGTCGGGCCTCCTTGGGGTTAGAGCTTCTTCATGCCTTCCAGCAGCTTGCGGATATCCTCGGTTCCCATCTCCTTGCTGACGACGGCCAGATAAGTATCATCCTTCTTCATGTATAGCCCGGTTTGCTCGCCCTTGGGAAATTTCACCTTGATCGGAATGGGCTCATCTCCTGCCTTCCCTTCGAAGGAGAAGGATAACGCAAAGGCCACACCCTTGAATTCCTTGGGGCATTCGATCACGGTGAAGCCTTCGTAATTCAGCATCATCAAGCTGTTAGGCCCCGTCTTCACCTTCGCCTCTCCCGCTTCTGCCGGAATATGTCCGGGGAACCAAACGGTGGAGAGGCCGCTGTCATGAGCCGCCTGTCCGATTTCCTTCCGGATGGCGTCGGACGGCTCATAAGCTGGCCAGCCCGGAGCGGCAGCCAGGGTCGAGCTGCTGCCAGACGCTGCGGGGGTGGCGCTTGGAGACGCTTGTGTGCCGGCCGGGACGCTAGGGCTGACTTGCCCTGCCGCCGCGGCTCCGGGACTCGTCTGCGCGGCCTGCGAGGGGCTGGTGGTTGTCTGTGCCGCTGGTGTGGAAGCTGTTGCGGCCGAACCTATCGGGGACGCCGAAGGAAGTTCCACCCCTTCTCTTTCGTTCCCGCAGCCGCTCGCGATAGCCAGACCCAGGATTGCCGTCACACTCCACAAGGTATGGGGAGCAAGGTTCTTTTTCATCATCCGTGTCCTCCTTCATATCTCTCATCCGTATGGTTAAGAGCATAAGGGAGGGATCTAAAGCCCTCGTGAAGAAAAAATAAAGAATCATAAAGAACTCCAACCAACTAAAAAACCCCCATCTCCGCATATGCGGAAATGGGGGTTCTCTCGTAACAGCTAAGGAAAGTTTGCCGTAAGCCGGGTTCTGTACTTCCAGTGGTCGAAACGGGAGCTACCCTCCCACCGTTGAAGTGACAATCATCTATCTAGGCCGTACATTGCTGCACGGCTCCAGCGACCAACCCGAACGCGCCTCGGGCTAAGGCTGGGGCGCGAAGCCCCTGCGTTCCTCTAGGTCTTGCTCCAGATGGGGTTTACCAGGACATATGTCACCATATCTCCTCGTGGTCTCTTACACCACGGTTCCACCCTTGCCTGATCCCCGAAGGGCCATCGGCGGTCCGTTTCTGTGGCACTATCCTTCAGCTCGCGCTGACTGGACGTTATCCAGCATCCTGCCCTGTGGAGCCCGGACTTTCCTCCCGCGGCATGAAGCCGCCGGCGATTGTCTGTCAAACTTCCCTGTGACATCAGTTAGTATACCGTCATTCGCAGCCAAACACAACCCCTCGGATGCTGCCAGTCCCGGATTCCGCTGCCTCTACAGGAACCGGAATACCTCCGTATCCACCCGGGAGGGGCAAGCCACAGTTTCGTAGCCTTTTTCGGACAGCCGCTTGTTCAGATACTCCGCTACGCCGCCGCGCATGATTTTCTCCACGTTGTGTCCCGGATCCAGGATGGCCAGCCCCGCCGCCAAGGCGTCATGGGCCGTGTGGTAATCGATATCTCCCGTCACCAATACATCGGCTCCGGCAAAGATAGCGTGACGCGTATACCTGCTGCCGGAACCGCCCAAGACCGCCACCTTGCGCACCGGACGGTCCGGGCTCCCCACCATCCGCAGGAACGGCACGCCGAAGGCGGTCTTCACCTGCTCCGCCATTTCCCGCAGCGTAACGGCCTCCGTCAGCTTGCCGACCCTCCCGAGTCCGAAGGTTCGGCCCTTCAGATCCATGGGATACAGATCATAGGCCACCTCCTCGTAGGGGTGGGCTTTGAGCATGGCTTGAACCACTCGCTTTTCCGCACTTTCGGGAACGATGGTTTCCAAGCGGATCTCAGCCACCTGCTCGAATCGGCCCTGCCGCCCGATGTAGGGGTCTGTGCCTTCCTGGGGCAGGAAGGTTCCTTTCCCTTCGATATTGAAGGAGCAGTGGCTGTACCGCCCGATCCAGCCGGCTCCCGCGGCGAATACCGCCTGCTGCACCTGCGCATGATGAGTCTCCGGCACGAAGACGACCAGCTTCTTCAGCTTCTCCGTATGTATCTCCTCCAGCGGCCGCAGGTCCGTGAGCTCCAGGGCTTCCGCCATAAGATCGTTCACCCCGCCCTCCGCCACATCCAGGTTCGTGTGCGCGATATAGACGGCAATGTCGTGCTTGATGAGTTTCGTGTACAACCTCCCGGCCGGCGTATCGGACTGGAGGTGGGACAAGGGACGGTAGATGATGGGGTGGTGAGCGATAATGAGCTCCGCTCCTTCCCGAATGGCCTCCTCGGCCACTTCCTCCGTCACGTCCAAGGTGACCAGCACCTTGCGGACCTCCTGCCGCAGACTTCCGAGCTGCAGACCGATCTTATCATCGGGAACGGCATAATGCTTGGGAGCCAGCTCCTCCATCAATTGGATGACGGTTTGCCCTTTGGCCAGCATGCGATCAGCTCCTTCAAACGGTTGATATCCTCCACCACGGCTTGACGCTTGGTCCTCGATTCTTCCAGCTCCGATTGGCCCAGCGAATCGGCGATCCGCTCCAGCTTGGCGATCTCGCGAAGCCACTTCTCCCGGAAGACGGAATTCCCGCTCTCCACCAGATACGGACCGAACCGGTACAGGTCCTGCTCGGTTAAGGATCCGAAGCCCTCCCAGGGGCGTTCGCCGTACAGGTCCATATCCGTACGGTCCGATTCCTCTGCCGCCCGCTCCGCCACCAGAATCTCATAGATCTTGCCGTCTTCCTCGAGAATCTCCTCGGAGCGGAGACTCCAGCCGTTCGCACGCAGCCAGCGGCGAAGCGTGTCCTCTCCGACGTTGGGCTGCAGCACCAGCCTCCGGATTCCCTCCAGCTTGCCATTCTCTCGGCCGGCGGACAAGATCTCCACGATCAGATTGCCGCCCATGCCGGCGATACTGATGGTATCCACCTCACCGGGGGAGATCACCTCCAGCCCGTTGCCCTTGCGAACCGACACCATCCGTTCCAGTCCCGAATCCCGGATCTGCTTCCGGGCGGCCTCCAAGGGACCGGGGTTCAGCTCTCCCGCCACGGCGAACGAAACCGTTCCCCTCTGTGCCAAAAAAGCAGGAAGCAGCGCATGGTCCGACCCGATGTCGGCCAACCTGCTCCCCGATTCAATCCGCTCCGCTATGGCCCGGAGCCTTCTCGACAATGGAATCATTTACATTACCCACTCTATCCATTTTTTTCGCAAACCGAACAAGACGCCGCAGATTACGGCCAGCTTCGCCAGAAGCAGCAGCTGCAGCAGATTGCCGGGCAGCTCCGTCACGCCGAATCCGTAGATTTCGGCACCGAACCATCCCAGTGCTCCGGTAAGGAGCAGGACCGCGGCGATCTGCTTGTTGACATGATGGAACAGCCAGCCGAGCCAGACGAGCACCAGGCTGACCGGCACCCAGCTGAGCTCCAGTCCGATCCAATCGATATCCGTTATATTGTGCCTTAAAACCAGGGCATAAATCAAGAACAATACGACCCAACCGGCAAAATGAAAGACGGGCATGCGCCCTAATATCCCGGTCAGAATCCAGATCATGCTGCAGAAGCCCACATACAGCATCACCGGCGTCCCGTCATAGCCCTTGTCGGACAGGAGATAGATTCCTGCCAGGAGCAGAAGGATGGAGCCCGCCCCGAAGGCCAGATACGACAAGCCCGGCTGCTTGTTACGCTGCACGCCGCCGATCATGTACAGAATGGAGATCAAGCCCGCCGCAATCCCGGTTTGCATCCAAAAATGAAAAGATGTAAAATGTAATCCAAGAAAGGAAATCAGCCCCAAAATTCCGAATATTGTTAACCACACCTTGGCGCTGCTGTTCTTAACGGAGCCGCTGGATATGCCCAAGACGGACTTTTCCTTATCCTTTTCATTCTCTCCATCCAGATATAAATTTAATAAAAAATCGCAGTATTGCCCCGGCAGCAGCTTGCTGCGGCGCCAATGCTCAATCTCGGACACGATGATCCTGCGTTTCTCCTGATCCATGCTTACCCTTCACCCCGAACTGTTCATCACCATCTTCAGACCTTATATCGGAATATCATGGCGGATTTGTTAACGATCCGGACAAAAAAGAAAGCCCCGCCGGTTCGGCAAGGCTGTCCATGTAACACCGTTTTATTCCAAGAAATCCTTGAGCCGCTTGCTCCGGCTAGGATGACGAAGCTTACGCAGAGCCTTGGCTTCGATCTGGCGGATCCGCTCCCGCGTAACCCCGAACACTTTGCCAACCTCTTCCAGAGTGCGCGTTCTGCCATCATCCAGTCCGAATCTCAGGCGAAGCACGTTCTCTTCCCTCTCGGTAAGCGTATCAAGCACATCTTCCAGCTGTTCCTTCAGAAGCTCGTAGGCTGCAGCATCCGCAGGAGCCAGCGCTTCCTGATCCTCGATAAAATCTCCCAGGTGCGAATCGTCCTCTTCCCCGATCGGGGTCTCGAGGGAGACCGGCTCCTGAGCAATCTTCATAATCTCACGCACCTTATCGGTGCTGAGATCCATCTCCTTGGCAATCTCCTCAGGCGTGGGTTCGCGTCCCAGCTCTTGGAGCAGCTGGCGGGAAACCCGGATCAGCTTGTTGATCGTCTCTACCATATGCACCGGGATCCGGATGGTACGGGCCTGGTCCGCAATAGCACGGGTAATGGCCTGACGGATCCACCAAGTGGCGTAGGTACTGAACTTGTAGCCCTTGGTATGGTCGAATTTCTCGACAGCCTTGATAAGGCCCATATTGCCTTCCTGAATCAGATCCAGGAACAGCATGCCGCGTCCCACATACCGTTTGGCGATGCTGACCACGAGCCGCAGGTTAGCTTCCGCCAAACGGCGCTTCGCTTCCTCGTCCCCGTTCTCGATCCGCTTGGCCAACCCCACCTCATCCTCAGCCGAGAGCAGAGGAACACGACCGATTTCCTTCAGATACATCCGAACGGGATCGTTAATCTTGATGCCCGGGGGAAGGGACAGGTCATCGTCGAAATTGAATTCGTCGTGCTCCTGATCATCCGCGGACATGGAAGGCATGTCATCCTCTTCGGATTCGTTCCCTACTTCTATGCCGAGCTCGGAAAGCTGCTCAAAGAAATCGTCGATTTGTTCCGGGTCCTGATCGAAGGGTGCAAGCCGTTCCATGATGTCCTTATAAGTCAGCGAGGAGCGTTTTTTGCCGATTTCAATCAGTTGTTCCTTCACCTGGTCCAATGTGAGTTCTGTCTCTAGCTCCGTGTGTTGATCGTTCGCCATTTCTCCTACTCCCTCCCCCCTAGAATCATTGGTCTCGATAACCTACAACGATTTCAACTGCTTTTCTAGGGCCTGAATTTCTTTCCTGATTTCTTGTATGCGTCTCGCAGCCTCCAAAGGGTCGGCGATACGGCCGGCTTCCGCCTCCAGATGCTTCAACTGCTTCAGCTGCGGATATAGCTTCACGGTTAGGATGTAATGCTCCAGAGCACTCAGGACAGGCGTATAATCCTCCATCGATAGGGAGGTAGCGGCCTGCTCCAGCCGTTCATCCTGAAGCGTTGCGACAAACCGGCTTACGTCCGGGTCGAAGCCTTGGGCGTAATAAGCATATAAGTAAGCGGCAAGCGCCGCGTGAAGCTCGGATGAGAATTGCTCCCCCAACTGATCCTGAACCTGCTCGGCAGCCTCCCGATCATGCAGCATAGCCGCGATCAGGGCTGCTTCGGCCTTCAGGTGAGCGGGAACGGCTTTGATTTTTTCCTTGGGATTCCCATTATTTATAACATTATTCCACGAAATGTCTGGATTATCCCCCGGCTGCCGTTTTTTGAGCAGGTCCTGGCGGTATCCGTTCAACTGCTGCATGAAGTTATCCGATGCGTAGGGGAATTCCGAGGCCAATTCCTTCACATAATGTTCGCGTTCCACCGGAGATTCCAGCTCGGCCACCAGCTTGAGCGCCGCTTCGATATACCGGAACTTGCCGTCCACATCCTGCAGGTTATAATGCCGCCGAATGTACAGGAGCTTGAACTTCAATGATGTATATGCCCCTTCAATGATCTCTCTCCTGAATCGCTCTCCGCCGTACTGGCTGATATACTCATCAGGATCCTGACCGCCCGGAATATAGGCCACTTTCACGTGCATGCCTTCCTTCTCAAGCAGATCAATGCTCTTGTAGGCGGCACTCTGTCCGGCATTGTCGCCGTCGTAACAAATGATGGCCTGCTCTGCATTGCGGCGGAGCAAAGAAGCGTGTTCCCTCGTCAGCGCTGTGCCCATAGAGGCTACGCCGTTGACGATTCCGGCTTCCCAGGTCTTGATCACGTCCACATACCCTTCCAGCAGAACTACGGATCGGGTCTTGCGGATGGCGGCCCTTGCTTGATGAAAGTTGTACATGTTGCGGCTCTTGTTGAAGAGCATCGTTTCGGGGCTGTTCATATACTTGGGCTGGATATCGCCCATGGCTCTTCCGCCGAAAGCGATGATCCTCCCCTTCTGATCATGGATGGGAAACATGACCCGGTCCCGGAACTTATCCGCATAGGAGCCGTCATCCCTTCTGGAGAGAAGGCCTCCGCGCTCCATCAAGATTAGGTCGTAACCGCGCTTCTCCAGAATCTCCGCAAGCTTGTTGCGCATGTTGGGGGAGTACCCCAGCTGGAAGGCTTCGATCAGGCGGTCATTCATTCCCCGGCTTCGCAGATAGTCGAGGGCCGTCTTGCCCTGTTCCGTGTTCAGAAGAATATAATTGTAGAACTTGGCGCTGAATTCGTACGCCTCATACAGCGACTTGGCTTCACGCTGCTGTTCGGTCTGCTGCTCCGACACCGGCTCCCAGTCCACCGGGATGGAGGCCTCTTCCGCCAGCTGGCGCACGGCCTCGGTGAAGGACAGCGTCTCGACTCCCATGATGAAATGAATGACATTGCCTCCGGCATGGCAGCCGAAGCAATGGTAAATCTGCTTCTCGGGCGTTACGGTGAAGGACGGGGATTTCTCCGAATGGAAAGGGCACAGCCCCTTCATATAGTGGCCCTGCTTGGACAGGTGCACATATCGCCCCACCACGTCCACGATATCATAATGCTTCAGTATGCCTTCAATGACAGCATCCGGAATCCGTCGGCTCAAAGCGTTGTCACCTTCAATCCGTTTGACCAGTATTACTTATTCGCTCTTCCGGAGAATTCTCCTGCAAAGCGGATAAAACTTTTGTCAAAGTTTGTAGAAATGCCCGCCGGTCTTCGTCTGTAAAGGGCTTGGGGCCTTTGCCGTAATGTCCGCTCCGCCTTCTCTTCGCCTGCTCGTGCCGGGTCTCCAGAAGAAACCCGATGGTACGGTCCGAATACACCTGCCCCCTGTTGGACAAAACAACCGCCCGTTTGGCCAAGCCGATGGTGGCAAGACCAAAATCCTGGGTAACCAGGATATCCTGACGGGCGATGTGATTGGCGATGTATAAATCGGCGGATTGATCGGAACGGTCCACCTGCACGACCGTAACGCCGTCCTGCTCCTGCAGGCGATGGTCGAAGGAGGCCACCATCAGCACCTGCACGCCGAAGCGCCTTGCGGCATCGACAATTTCCGTTTTCACCGGACATGCATCGGCGTCCACGATGATCCTTGGGGTTTCGGCCAATGGAATCTCTCCGTTTTTCCTTCTTTTGCACTACCGTAATATTATATACGATGGGGAAATAAAAAATCCTGCTCCTGTCCAAAAAAAGCTTGACTATTTGAGCCCGATTCGTTCCATGATGAGGCTGGCGGTTTCCTCCACAGCCTTGCTGGATACGTCGATCACGACGCAGCCCAGCTTCTTCATGACGCTCTCCGCATAGGCCAGCTCCTCCCGGATTCTCTGAACCTTGGCGTAGTTGGCATTCTCGGCCAGTCCCAGAGCCTTCAGGCGTTCCACCCGGATTTCATTCAGCTTGTCTGGATTGATAGTCAATCCGATTATCTTGCTCTTATTGACCGTGAACAGCTCCTTCGGAGGCACCAGCTCCGGAACAAGGGGCACGTTAGCGACCTTGTAGCTTTTGTGAGCCAAGTACATGGATAAAGGGGTCTTCGAGGTGCGGGATACGCCGGTCAGGATGATGTCCGCCTTCAGGACGCCGTTCGGGTCCCGGCCGTCATCATATTTTACGGCGAATTCAACTGCTTCCACCTTGCGGAAGTAACCCTCGTCCAGCTTGTGGATCATACCGGGCTCGTGCCTGGCTTGCTGATTCAGCGCCTTCTCCAGGCTGGAGATGATGGGACCCAGGAGGTCGATGCAGATGACTTGGCAGGATAACGCTTTTTCCAATAAGTAATCGCGAAGCTCCGGAATGACAAGGGTGAAGACGATAACCCCTCCGCTCGCCAGGGCCGATTCCACCACTTGGTCGATGCCTTCCCGGTCATGAATGAAGGGAGATCTCCTGATGTCCACCGTGGCCGGCAAAAACTGGACGATGGCCGCCTTCACGACGGCCTCGCCCGTTTCACCCGCGGAGTCGGAGACGACATACACGGTTTGGTTCCTATGAATGGACGTCAACTTCGGGTGCCCCCTACCATACCAGCTTGGAGAAATCAGCCAGACGCTTCACGTCTGAAGCCAGGAGAGACAGGAGTCCCAGCCGGTTGCTGCGCACCTTCAGATCCTCGGCCATGACCATCACGGCGTCGAAAAAGGCGTTGATCGGCTCCTTCAGTCCCGCCAGCGTGCGGAGCGCTTCCTGCTCGTCCCCGGCGTCCAGCTGCTTGACGAATTCGCTGTGTGCGCTTTGCCATGCTGCGTAAAGGCTCTTCTCCGTCGGGTCGGCGAACACGGACGGATCGACTTGATCCGATTCCGCCTTGGCGGCCAGGTTGGACACCCGGTTGAAGGCGTCGACGGCGGATTTGAAATCCGGAAGCGTGACGGCGTCACGGATGACGGAGGCGCGGCGCACCAGACCGTTCACGTCATCGATGCCGGCAGCGGTTACGGCGTCGGTAATGTCGTATCTGACCTGCTTCTCGTTCAGCACGTTCTTAATCCGGAGCAGGAAGAAGTCCGCCAGATCCTTCTTGATCTCATCCTTGGAGCGCTTCAGCGGATGGGCCTCCTCATGGATGCCGATGGCCAGCTCGAACAGCTGGGACAGCTTAACCGGCAGCTTGTGGTCCAGCAGGATCTGGATGATGCCGGCCGCTTGGCGGCGCAGCGCGTATGGGTCCTGGGAGCCGGTCGGCACGATGCCGATGGAGAAGCAGCCCGCGATGGTGTCGATCTTGTCCGCGATGCTGACGAGTGCTCCCGTCAAGGATGCGGGGGAAGCGTCGCCGGAGAAGCGCGGCTGGTAGTGCTCGTTCACTGCTTTGGCCACGGCTTCCTGCTCGCCGGCCTTCCGAGCGTAATCTTCGCCCATCAAGCCCTGCAGCTCAGGGAATTCATAGACCATGTTGGTGACCAAGTCGAACTTGCAGATTTCGGCCGCCCGATGGGTCGATGCAGCGGTTCCTTGATCGGCTCCGGCCAGCCGGGCCAAGCCGTCGGCTGCCTTGACGATCCGGCGGACCTTGTCGCCCACGGTTCCCAGCTCTTCGTGGAAGACAACGGTCTCCAGCTTGGAGAGGGCGGTGGCGATCGGCAGCTTCTGGTCTTCCTCATAGAAGAACTTGGCGTCGGACAGACGGGCACGGAGCACCTTCTCGTTGCCCTTGGCGATCTGCTCGAGGGCATTGGAGTTGCCGTTGCGGAAGGTGACGAAGAACGGCTGCAGCTTTCCTTCGGCGTTCAGCACCGGGAAGTAGCGCTGATGCTCACGCATGGAGGTGATGAGCACCTCCTGCGGAATGTTCAAGAAGTCCGGGTTGAAGGTGCCGAACAGGATGGTGGGGAATTCCACCAGGAACAGTACCTCCTCCAGCAGGTCCTCCTTGATCGGGATGGTCCAGCCTTTATCGGCAGCAAGAGCAGCCAGTTGGTTGCGGATAAGGGTCTCCCGCTCGAAGATGTCCGCGAACACATATTGCTCCTTCAGCTTAGCCACATATTCGGAAGGGGCTCCGATCTCCGTATCCGTGCCCAGGAACCGGTGTCCCTTGGTCACGCGCCCGGCCGTTACGCCTGCCAGAGTGATCGGGATGATGTCTTGGCCGAACAGCGCCACCATCCAGCGGATCGGACGGACGAAGCGCATGTCATAGCTGCCCCAGCGCATATTCTTGGGGAAATTCAAGGACTGGATGATGGTGGTCAACCCTTCGGTCAGCACGCCTGCGGTTTCCACACCCAAGCTGCTCTTCACCGCATGGACGTATTCGACGCCGCCCAGCTCCTTGAAGTACAGCTGCTCCGGAAGGACGCCTTGGCTCTTGGCGAAGCCCAAAGCCGCTTTGGTCCACTGTCCGCTCTCGTCCTGCGCGATCTTCCGGGAAGGCCCTTTGGCCTCTTCGGAGACATCCTTCTGCTTCTCGGCCACCTCTTCCACCAATACGGTGATGCGGCGGGGAGTGGCATAGAGACGGACGGCGCCGAAGTCGATGCGGGACTCCAAGAGCCACTTGGAGGTTTTGTCGGCCAGCTGCTCCACAGCGGCACGGATAAAGCGGGAAGGAATCTCCTCCATCCCGATCTCTAGCAGCAAGTCCTTAGCCATTGCTCACCACTCCTTTCTTCAGCATCGGGAAGCCGAGGCGTTCCCTCTCCTCCAGATAAGTCTGCGCGCATTGCCGCGCCAGATTCCGCACGCGCATGATGTAGCCGGTCCGCTCCGTCACGCTGATTGCTCCGCGGGCATCCAGCAGATTGAAGGTATGGGAGCACTTCAGAACGTAATCATAGGCCGGGTACACCAGCTTTTGCTCCAGCGCCCGCTTGGACTCCTCCTCATACATGTTGTAGAGGGTGAAAAGCATCTTCGTGTCGGACACCTCGAAGGTGTATTTGGAATGCTCGTATTCCTGCTGGTGGAACACATCGCGGTAGGTCACGCCGTCCACCCACTCCAGGTCGAACACGTTTTCCTTGTTCTGAATGTAGGACGCCAGACGCTCCAGACCATAAGTGATCTCTACGGCCACCGGATTCGCATCGATGCCGCCCACCTGCTGGAAGTAGGTAAACTGGGTGACCTCCATGCCGTTCAGCCATACCTCCCAGCCCAGTCCCCAGGCTCCGAGTGTCGGGCCTTCCCAGTTGTCCTCAACGAAGCGGATATCGTGCTCCAGCGGATCGACGCCCAGACGCTTCAAGCTCTCCAGGTAGAGCTCCTGGATATTATCCGGAGAGGGCTTCATGATTACTTGGAATTGATGATGCTGGTACAGGCGGTTCGGGTTCTCTCCGTAACGGCCGTCCGTCGGACGGCGGGAAGGCTCGACATACGCCACGTTCCACGGCTCTGGGCCGATGGCCCGCAGGAAGGTCATGGGGTTGAAGGTTCCTGCCCCCTTCTCCACGTCGTACGGGTTGACGAGAATACAGTTTTGCTCCGACCAGAACTGCTGCAAGGTCAGAATGATGTTCTGAAAGTTCATGCTTCTACCTCCCGATTGGATTCTCCCCTGCTTAGAGGTTCGGCCGGATAGGGGATGATCTCCGGATGAACGCAAAAAAGCTCCCGCCTCTACGCCCGCCGATCGGCTGGACGTAGGGACGAGAGCTGGTTGGACAGTTCCCGCGGTTCCACCCTACTTGACCGGCTGCTTGCCGGCCCGCTTTTGGGGAAAATATGCTCCGGAGTGCCGTTCGCCGTCCTGCCGGATGCCGGGCTTCCACTGTTCCCGGTTCGCTGAGATCCAACCTTGGTCGGCTACTGATTCCATCAACGCATAAAGTTCGATTCATTCCCCCAGATAGTAACAAATTCCTATCCCGATGTCAAATCCCGGTTCGCTTCCGGCAGGTCTTCAACAAGCCCAAGGCTAATCGCCCATTCCGTATTTCTCCATCTGATCCAAGAAGGAACGGGACTTCCATCGAGAATCCAGGTACATATCAGTCAATCCCCGCATGCATTGCTTCAATTGCCGTTCGGTGGCCGGCTTCATTTCCACCTGGCCTAGGCGCCGGAGATCCACATGGCGGAGCAGGCGCAGCAGCTTCAATGTGCCCGGTCCCGGCAGCAGAGCTTGAGGATCCCGGCCTCTGCAGGAGGGGCACAGGAGGCCTCCGCCCTGGAAGCTCAGCGCCATGTCCCCCTCAGTCCGTCCGCAGGAGACGCATTGGTCCAGCTCCGGCAGGTAGCCCGAGAGCCCCAGCATCTTCATCTCCATCACATGAGCGATGAAGGCCGGCGGCTTTCCTTCGCCGATTCCGCCGAACGCGGCCTCCAACTGGGTGAAGAGCATGCCGTTGGGCTCATTCTCCCCCGTCAGCTTCTCCACCATCTCGGCGATGTACGCGGCGTACGCACCCTTCATCAGATCCTCCCGGAGCTTCTGATGGGAGTCGATGATTTCCCCCGCATTCAGATTGCCCATGGCGGAGTTCCCTTTATAGAAGACGAATTGTCCGTATGTAAAAAGCTGCGTGATGGCTCCGAAGCGGCTGTTCAGCTTTTTCGCTCCGCGGACCATCACGCTCATTTTTCCGGCTTCCCGGGTATAAACGGATATGATTTTATGCCCTTCTCCGTAATCCATGCTCCGGATCACGATACCTTCCACTTTGTACAGCATCCGGATCCGCTCCCGTGTGCAGGACCCGCTTCATACTGCGCTTTCCGCCTGTTCGGGCTCGGGTTCCTCTTCAGTGAGATCTTCCTGAACCATGGTGGGGGACATTTCTTTGTAGAGCAGGTAAGCATTCACATCTCCCGTCATCGAAAAATAGTTCCAAGTGAAGTCTCTCATTTGTACCATCCTCTCTTCGCGGTCGGTGAAGTGTTACCCTCGAGAATAGGATGGGAGGAATCCCTTCGGCGTATCCGAAGCAAGTTCTGGCATATTTTGTTTTTGGTTAATCGTGCCGGAAGCCCAGATCCTTCAGGACCCGCTCCTGGTTCCGCCAGTCCCTCTTGACCTTGACCCACAGCTCCAGGAAGCACTTGGAGCCCAGCAGGGTCTCGATGTCCTTGCGGGCCAGCTTGCCGATCTCCTTCAGAAGAGCGCCCTGCTTGCCGATGACGATGCCCTTCTGCGAATCCCGCTCGACGAAGATGACGGCCATGATGTGCACCAATCCGTTCTCCTGCACCTTCATATCCTCGATCTGCACCGCGATGGAGTGCGGGATCTCCTCCCGGGTCAGGTGCAGAATCTTCTCCCGGATTAGCTCGGCGCATACGAATTGCTCCGGATGATCCGTCACCTGGTCGGCCGGGTAATACATAGGGCCTTCATCCAAATATTTCACCGTCTGCTCCAGGAGCGTGTTTACGTTGCTTCCCGTCTTGGCCGAGATCGGGATAATCTCCGCAAAGCTGTAGAGGTCCTTGTACTGCACGATGATCTCAAGCAGCTTCTCGGGATGGATCGTATCGATCTTGTTCAGCACCAGGATCACGGGCGTCTTGACGGGTTTCAGGCGCTCGATAATAAACCGGTCCCCGCCGCCGATGCCTTCGCTGACGTCCACCAGAAACAGGATGGCGTCCACCTCGTTCAGCGTGCCCTCCGCCACCTGCATCATATAGTTGCCCAGCTTGGACTGCGGCTTATGGATACCCGGCGTATCCAGGAATACGATCTGGGACTGCTCCGTCGTGTATACGCCATGGATCTTGTTGCGCGTGGTTTGGGGCTTGTCTGACATGATGGCAACCTTCTGCCCGATCACTTGGTTCAGCAGAGTGGATTTGCCCACATTGGGGCGGCCGATGATGGAGACGAAGCCGGATTTAAAGCTCTTGGACATGGTGTCGTTCCTTTCTGTATGGGCATTTCATTACGTCAAATCACTGGGGCTGAAGGCTCCCGGCAGCAGCGCCGACACGGTGGTCTCCTGCACGTCACCCTTCAGATTCGTCAGATAGACGGGCATATCCGGAGCGCACAGCTCGCTCATCACCTGACGGCAGACGCCGCAGGGCGAGATGGGCCCGTCGGTATCCCCAACTACGGCCAAGGCCAAGAACGAACGGGGCGTATGCCCGTCCGCCACGGCGCGGAAGAGAGCCGTCCGCTCCGCACAGTTGGTCGGTCCGAAGGCGGCGTTCTCGATATTGCAGCCGTGATGGATCCGTCCCTCCGTATCCATCAGGGCGCAGCCCACCTTAAACCGCGAATAAGGCACATATGCTTTCTCTCTTGCTAGCTTGGCTTGCTTCAGCAGCTCCGATACGAGCTCCGGATTCACCATGTTCGTCCCCTCCGAATAGGTAACCTTGTCAGGCGTGCTTCTTATGACGTTCCCGGACCTACCGGCCCAAATAATACGACAGCACCGTCAGCGCCGCGCCGATCAGTCCGCCGAAGACCAAGCCCGGCAGCGACCGGCTTTGCTTCTCGTACAGCATGACCAAGAACATGCCCGACATGCCGAAGGCTAAGAGCCCCACCAACGTGTCCCCGCTTTTGAGCGTGATCAGCATACTGACGGACACGGAGACGGCCATCCATAAGCTGGGCCGCAGCCGGTCGCTGTTCCGGAACCGGGTCTCCGCCACGATCACCGCCAGTACGACGAGCGTAAGATAGAGCCAGACCGACCCGATGGACAGCGGAACCTCGGGATGCTCCCGGTGCCGGATCCATCGCTCCACCGGACCGTAGAAGACCGCGATGCCCACCGCTACCGCAAAAACCGCCGTCACCAGTACCGCGGCAGCCGCCGTGTCCTTTGCGATCTTGGCGAGCGGGTGCCGTTCGGGCATGGCGAGATCGACGGTTTTCTCAATCCCGGTGTTAATCAATTCCGTTACGATGACCAAGGTGATCGCCAGGAGCAAGAGCAGAATGTCGGTCCGCGGCAAGCGAAAGAACAGAGCGGATACCAGCACGGCGAAGGACGCGAAGAAGTGGAATTTCATGTTCGGCTGCGTCGTCAGCGCGTATTGGAGTCCTTCGTAGGCATAGCGCATGCTTTTTAACCAGCGGACCAAGGGATTCAACGGGTGATCCCCGCCTTCGAGAGGATCTGCTCCTGCTTCGCAAACATGTTCTTCTCGTCCTCTTCGGTCTCGTGGTCGTACCCGATCAGGTGAAGGAAGCCGTGAACGAACAGGAAGGCGATCTCCCGCTCCACCGAATGCCCGTAATCCTCGGCCTGGGCGATGGCCCGCGGCACGGAGATGATGATGTCCCCTAGGGGCTCGGCCAACACGGGAGTGCCTTCGTCCAGCTCCTCGCCTTCGAGCCCTTCCAGCTCCACGGTCTCCACTTCCATGTCGCCGTAGTGGATCTCCAGCTCGTCGTCGCCGCGCTCCGTCATGGCGAAGGAGAGCACGTCCGTGGGCTTATCCATGCCCCGGTACTCCTTATTCAGCTGGTGGATGGTCTCGTCATCCACGAAGCTCAAGGCCAACTCACCGGAATCCACGCCCTCCTGCTCGCCGGCCAGAGCCAGAAGCTGCTTCAGCTTGCCGAGCAGCACCTCGCCGATCTCGTAGGCTTCCTGATCGTTGACGCATTCCAAATACAGATTCAATGGGATCATCCTTTGTTCTCATGGTTTTTGGGCAAATCGCTGGGATATTCGATCCGGGAATGAAAGATGCCGAGCAGCGTTTCCTTCAGTGCCTTCGCAACCGTATCCAGCTCCTTCAGAGTCAGGTCGCACTCGTTGAACTGTCCGTCATCCAGGCGGCTCTTGATGATCTTCTGGACGATGGAGTCGATCTGCTCAATGGTCGGATTCCGGAGGGAGCGGACGGCGGCCTCCACGCTGTCAGCGATGCCGACGATAGCCGCTTCCTTGGTCTGGGCTTTGGGCCCCGGGTAACGGTAATCTTCCTCGGGCACCTTTTTGTCCGAATCCTCACCCAGCTGCTGTACGGCCTTGATGTAGAAATACTTCAGGAGCGTCGTGCCGTGATGCTGCTCTGTAATATCCCGGATCTGCTTCGGAATCTTGTACTCCTTCAGCATCTCCACCCCGTCCCGTGCGTGAGCCACAATGATGGACTTGCTGAGCGACGGGTCGATGCTGTCGTGAGGATTCTCGATATTCTGCTGGTTCTCGATAAAATAGCTGGGCCGCTTCGTCTTGCCGATATCGTGGTAATAGGACCCGACCCGGCAGAGCAGGCCGTCGGCCCCCACCGCCTCCGCCGCCGCCTCGGACAGGTTGCCCACCATGACGCTGTGATGGTACGTCCCCGGCGTCTCCGTCAGCAGCTTGCGCAGCAGAGGATGGTTCGGATTCGACAGCTCCACCAGCTTGAGCGGGGACAGGATCCCGAATGCGGTTTCGAAAAACGGCATCAGCCCGATGACCAGAACCGCCGTCAGCAGGCCGCCTCCCAACATGAAGAAGCTGGCGAACGTGATGTCCTTCACGGTGTAGTGAATATCCAGGAGGAACAGAACCAGCATGGACAAGAGACCGAACAGGGACACCATGATCCCCGCCCGGAGAATCGAGGAACGCTGGCTTGCACGATGCAGCGAATGCACCGCGGTAAAGTTCATCACCATCGCCACGAATCCGTACCGGAAATCGAACAGCATATCCGTCTGGTTATTGAAGATGATGCTGGATACGACGCTCGTCAGCACCCCCGTCAGGAAAGCCAGCCGGGTGTTCATCAGGAGCGCGATCATCATGGTGCCCATCGATACGGGGGCCAGATATCCGATGAACGGATACTCCAGCGACTGCGCCATGGATACCAGATTCAGCACCAGCAGATGCGCCGCCAGCACCACCAGCAGAAGCAGCATCTGCGCATTGTTGGTGGTGCTGACCTGGGAACTGCCCTGACGGATATTGATCAGGAAGCCTACCACGAACAGCGCCGTCATCAGAACCAAGCCTAATTGGGGCCAATAATTGCGCTTGTCCTTCAAGAGATCGAGCTTCTCCAGCCGCTGATAGATCTCCTCGGTTATCAGCGCGCCCTTCTCCACCACCACGTCGTTCTTGTTGATGTAGACCGGCGGAGTGTCTTCCCGGGCCTTGGTCTTCGCTTCCTCGGTGGCCGCCTCGTTATAGAACGTATTCGGCATAATGGCGAAGCGGGCGATTTCCTGAACCAGCTCCCGCTGGGTATTCTTCGTGAGATTGGAGGAATTCACCAGCTCCGTCACCTTGGTCCTAGCCGAGGCGGCGTCCCGGATCTGCTCCGTGGTCAGCTTCTGGACGATCTCCACCGTGACCAGCTGCATGGCCGCCAGATCTTCCTTCGTAAGTCTCGGCAGCTTGTAATAGGACTCCTCCGGCAGCTTGTAGATCTGCTCCGTCATCCGCGCCTCGGCTTCCGTGGCCAGCTTCCCGGTATTCAAGCTGTTGCGGGACAGTCCGGTCGAGGTCTGGCGGATGAAATCTTTCAATAAGGAAGGAAATAAGTCCTTGTACAGACTAACCTTCAGCTCCAGAGCCAGACTGGTGTCGGCGTTGTTCTGGAGCAGCTTCTCATACAGGCTGTCGATGAGGGTCTCGTTCTTCAAGGATACCGCTTGATAGACCGGCGGCACCTTGGCGGCGGCATCCTCCCGCGCCTTCAGTGTCTCCTTCTCCAGCTGAAGCTGGACCGGAGACCGGATGGTGGATTCGGCCACCGTATTCGGCTCAATATCATACGTCTCGGGTACCAGCTTGCCGGAGAGGGAAATGTAAAACAGCACCCCAAGCAACACGAACAGCAATAGCCGCACGGTGCCGGAGTACCTCCATCCCCCCTGCCAATAACTGAGTTTCCCCTTTACCGACACTTCGTTACGGACCATGGAACGTCATTCCCTTCCCATACCTGCGACTGCCCCCAGCCTTTCTCTCTACGCTGCAGCCTTCCGGACCGGTAGGACCGGCTCAGCTCATCCGTTCCGCTCTGCGTCTTCCGTATAGGCGACGATAATCTTCTGAACGAGGGAGTGGCGCACCACATCCTGCTCGTCGAAATGAACGAATCCGATTTCCTCCACATTCTTCAGAATCCGGCTGGCTTCCACCAAGCCTGATTTTTTGCCCTTGGGCAGGTCGATCTGGGTCACATCTCCCGTAATGACCATCTTGGAGCCGAAGCCCAATCGGGTCAGGAACATCTTCATCTGCTCGGGAGTCGAGTTCTGAGCCTCGTCCATGATGATGAAGGAATCGTCCAGAGTCCGGCCCCTCATATAGGCCAGCGGAGCGATCTCCAGAAGGCCGCGCTCCAAGGACTTGGCCACCTGCTCCGGGCCCAGCACGTCGTTAAGTGCATCATACAATGGCCTTAGATAAGGGTCAACCTTCTCCTGCAGGTCCCCTGGCAGGAAGCCCAGATTCTCTCCCGCCTCTACAGCCGGCCGGGTCAGCACGATCCGCTTCACCGAGCCTTCCTTCAGAGCCACGACAGCAAGAACAACGGCCAGATACGTCTTGCCCGTACCGGCCGGGCCGATGCCGAACACGATATCCTGCTTCTTGATCTGATTCACGTACCGCTTCTGGCCGATGGTCTTGACGCGGATGGGCTTGCCCCGGTGGGTAACGGCGATCTCGCCCTTGAACAGCTCCAGAAGCTGATCCGCCTTCATCTGCTTGGCCAACTCGACGGCATAGGACACATCGCGCTCCGACAACGGATAGTTGTTGCGGACGAGAGCCAGCAGCACCTCGAACAGCTGCTTCAGAGACTCGGTCTCCTTGGCAGGGCCCTGAACCGCAATCTCCTCGTCACGGGAGTAGATCCGCGAGGTGTATTCCTCTTCGATCATATGGAGGAATTTATCCTGAGGCCCGAACAGGGCCATGGCTTCCTTCGTGTCCTTCACTTGAATCTTGATCGTTTGCTCCAGCTTGTTGTCAGTCAAATGGCCTCAGTCTCCTTGTTGTACGCCTGCTTCCAGGTGAAAGATTCCCTTTAAGTATACGTTAAATTGTAGCGTATATGTGTGCTTGTACGCAAATTTTGGTAGGATTTGAAGGGCTGGAGACAACGGACGAACCCATGCCTGTCCGGCATGGGTCTCTCGCTTTTTATTGCCCCGGCACGATGGCCAGCTCCTCCGATATGTTCTCCTCCACCTGGAAGAGCACCTGCATGCTGATCTTCCCGTTCTCCACCTTGTCCTGCAGCACGTGGTACGAGACGAACCGGGCCTCCTGCCCGGCTTTCATCAGGATGTCGGCCTTGGCTCTCTCGATGCCGGCGGAACGGGCGGCGGACTCGTCCAGCGGAACCGACTCCTCCTTGGTTTCCCGGATCGTCTCCTTCAGCCACCCTACGGGCAGAACATACTGCCTCCAGCCCAGCGTTTTGCGGTCGGATTCGGATTCGGAGGTGCCGTACCCCTCTTGGCCGTAGCCCGTGAGCTGCAGCGCGCGGCCTCCGAACACGACATATTGCTTGCTGTAGCTCTCCCCGGTATACGTCTTGAACTGCTGGGTCAACGGAATCTCCAGCTTCGATTCGTACCAGACGATCCCCTTGACCTTTCCTTCCGCCGGAACGATCTGGTTGTTCGTCTCATCGCCGATGATGCCGGAGATCAGCACGTCCCCTTTGCGGACATACCGGTTCGGCTCCACCACCGGCTTGCCCTTGGTAGAGGTCACCTGGGTCACCACGGCGCTCTTGGACGCCACCAGATGGCGGGGATTCAACAGCTCGCGCTGCTCGGGACGGGCCGATTCCACGATGCGGATGGTAATCCGGGTCCCCTGCCGCTCGACGCCGACCCAGGAGACGCTGGGAAGCTGTCCATGGAGCCCGCGGGCCAGCTCCTCCATCGGCTTCAGCCGGAACTTCCACTGATACGGCTTGATCCCCTGCGTCGCCGCCGCCTGCAGAATTTCATGCGTCGCAATCGTCTCATTGCCTTCCACCCGGACCTGCCAGATGACCGACGAGAGCAAATAGATGCCGGCGAAGAAGCCGACCAGTCCCGCCACGAAAAACTTCCGCTTCTCCAGCTTGCCGAGAAAAAAGGGGAAGCCCCGGCGCTTCTCCACGTGGACCCGACAGCCTGTCTCCTTCAAGAGCGCGCGAAGCCGGAAAAAGTCACGGATCAGAATATTGGTCCGGGCTTCCTTCAGGCCTGTCCGACGAATGTCCCACAGGGTATAGCCCTGGGTGACGGCGCGGTTCAAGAAGCTCTCCAGCTCCTTGCCCCGAACCGTGACCGTAACATATCCCCTTATGGATCTGACGAAATGTGGCTGCATGTTCATCACCCTTCTATTGGATATATTTCAGCTCCAGTATGGCGCCCTCCACCAGCACCTCTTCCGGCATGATCGTCCGGATCACCAGATTGGCTCCGCGGATCTCCAAGGATCCTTTCGATAAGGCCAGCTTCAAGTGCTGGTCAGAAAAATGCAGCACACCCCGATGATTCTCGATGTACAGCCTCATATTGCCGATCATGGTCAGCCGGGGCAGGTCCATGGTGATATCAGGCGGTACGTCCAAGATTTTGGTGGTCCAGTGGTTGATCTTTTTCCGGAAACGGCGCATGCGTCGGCTCTACCTCCCAAGCTCGATTAACCCGTTCCTGCCCGGACTGACGCCTGGTTGGAACACAAAGAGAGACCTCGTATCCTTACACACTATGCGGCTGCAGGCCCAAATATGAGCGTCCCGGCCCCGAACGGAAATGGTTGTCCCCCAAAACAAAAAACCACCGGCTCAGCTCGAAAGCTGACCGATGGTTGTGTTTAAATCGTTTTATGGCCGCCCGTAGGGCTTCTTCGCTCTTGGCGGTCCCAGAATTTCCGCCCAGACCACGGCGCGGACCATTTCCTCTCCTGCCGGCGCGGGAACGCCTCCGGCAGCCGCCGGCGTCGGCTGTGCCGGTCCTGCGGGCCTTGGAGGGGTCGATGCGGTGCTGGTCACCGGTGCCCTTCGGGAAGAGGGACTCTCCTCCCCCTCCATGGTAATTCCTTCCCCGGCACCCGCCGTTTCTTGATAACGGCGGAGTGCCTTCTCAGCCCACACCTCCGGCTCCTGCTGCCCGCTTCCCATCGAAGGGGCGGCCTCCGGCGGCTTCCGTTCGCCGGGTCCTCCCCCGAAGCTGGGCATAGGAGCGGGCCCCCGGCCCGCTCCGCCCCGCGACGACTGGCGGATATAGCCCCACAAGGGTCCTGCCAAAGCGAAGAGGATCACCAGGACCCCCGGATTTTTGCCGATCCACTGCAGCAAGCTCTCCATGCCGTCACCTCCTGCCCGTCTTCGCCGTCATGCTCATTCCTTCTCGGGCTTGGCAGGATCATTCACCTTGCCGATGGAGCTCCGCATCTGAGTGTCGGCATCGATGTTCTTCAGGTTCATGTAGTCCATGACCCCGATCTTGCCCTGGCGAAGGGCTTCCGCCATAGCCAGCGGCACCTGGGATTCGGATTCCACCACCCGGGCCCTCATCTCCACGACCTTGGCCTTCATCTCCTGCTCATGGGCGACCGCCATCGCGCGGCGCTCCTCCGCCTTCGCCTGGGCGATGCGCTTATCCGCCTCGGCCTGCTCCGTCTGCAGATGGGCGCCGATGTTCTTGCCCACGTCAACGTCCGCGATATCGATGGAGAGAATCTCGAAGGCCGTGCCCGCATCAAGTCCTTTGCCCAGTACCGTGCGGGAGATGGAGTCCGGATTCTCCAGCACATCCTTATGGGAGCTGCTGGAGCCTACGGTTGTGACGATACCCTCGCCAACCCGCGCGATGATGGTCTCTTCACCGGCGCCGCCGACCAGTCGGTCGATATTGGCGCGTACCGTGACCCGCGCCTTGACTTTGACCTCAATGCCGTCCTTGGCAACTGCCGCTACGATGGGAGTCTCGATAACCCTCGGGTTGACGCTCATCTGAACGGCCAAGAGAACGTCCCGGCCTGCCAGATCGATGGCAGCAGCCCGCTCGAAGCCCAGAGGGATATCGGCACGCTGGGCCGCGATCAGAGCGTTGACGACCCGGTCCACATTGCCGCCGGCCAGATAATGGCTTTCGAGCTGGTTGATATTAAGCCCCAGTCCTGCCTTGGTCGCCTTGATCTGGGGATTGACGATCCGGCTCGGGATAACCCGGCGCAGCCGCATAGCCACCAGCGTGATAATACCGACCCGGACACCCGATGCCAGGGCGGATATCCACAGCATCACCGGGAAGAAGCTGAAAAACACGGACAGCACAACAAGAGCAAGTGCCGCGATAACGAAGAACATCACCATAGGTTCCATAAGCTGACAAACTCCTCCTTCTCATCTGTAAAACGGTTGTTTAGGAATTCTCCGCTTCGCCGACCACGATCCGGCCGCCTTCTACTTTGACCACTCGGATGGAAGCCCCTTGCGGAATAAAGCCGCCAAGGGTCACCACGTCGATCCGTTCTCCCCCGATGGCGGCGGTACCGGCCGGACGCAGGGGCGTCAGGGTGCGTCCCGTCCTTCCGACCAGATCCTCTCTGACGGGCTGGGATACGAAGCCCTGATCCGAGGTGAGCGCCTCCCGGAGGATGAACCGGTTCCACACTCCTCTCTTACGGAAGGCGTAGATGACGATTCCGGCCAGCACCAGAGCCAGTACGAAGCCGATGCCCAACGATTTGGCCGCTTCTGAAGAATCGTACGCCGCCATCAGGACTCCGGTCATCAAGGCAATGATTCCTGCGATCGCCCATATCCCGAAGCCCGGCACGAAGATCTCCACCACCAGCAGCACCAGGCCGATGACGAACAAGGCCACATCCTCCACCCCCGCAAAGCCGGCGGCATAATGCCCGAAGAAGTACAACACGAAGCTGCCGACCCCGATAATACCCGGCAAGCCGAAGCCGGGGACGAACAATTCGATGGCGATGCCGGCCAGGCCCAACATGAAGAGCAGCGTCATGACGGCTGGCTGGGTCAAGAATCCGGCCGCCTTCTCCGCGAAGGTCGGATGAATCTCTACGACCGGGGCTCCGTCCAGCTTGAGCAGCTTCAGAATCTCCTCCCGTGAGCCTGCGGTACCGTCCGAATATCCGGTCTTCAATGCTTCCTCCGCCGTCAGGGAGATGATCTCGCCTTTCGCGTACGTCTTGCCCAGCTGGGGCACCTGGACCTCACGGCTCTTATCGACCATGCCGACCGCAATGTCCGGATTCCGGCCGCGCAGTTCGGCGGCGCTTCGCATCTCAGCGGACCAGAAGGCGATGACCTTGGCGCTGTCCACCTCTTTGCCGGAGGGATCCACCACGGCGGCCGCCCCAATGGAGCTGCCCTGCTCCATGTAGATGCGGTTGGCGTTCAGCGCGATGTAGCTGCCGGCGGAGATGGCCTTCCCCCGCACGTAGGCTGCCGTTGGCACCGTACTGTTCCGGATCAGCTGACCGATACCCAGCGCCGAATCCACACGTCCTCCGAGCGTATCCAGCTCCAGGATCACGTAGGAGGCCTTGGCTTCCTCCGCTTCCTTGTATGCCCGTTCCAAAAATTGCTGAAGTCCGTTTTCGATGGTCTGCTTCGCCGGAATGACATACACCGGCTGTGCCATGCTGCCGGATTCCGCGCCTGCTTGGGCCGCCGGCAGCAGTCCCGCCGCCGCGGCGAACAGGAGCAGCACCCCGCGGATCAATCCGCGTCCGATTCCCATCGGCATCCTCCCTTTCTCTAATGGGATGGTACTCATGCTTCTACATACGTAGCATAACCCGCTTCGTTTCACCGAAGGACCCAAAAACAAAAAACGCCCCGGCATAATACCGGAGCGTTCGTTGTTTGGAAAATTGGAGTTAAGCCAAGGATTGCTGCACAATCTGGTTGACGAGCTTGCCATCGGCACGCCCTTTCACTTTAGGCATTAACGCGCTCATTACTTTGCCCATGTCCGCTTTTGAGGAAGCACCGACTTCATGGATGGTCTGTTGTACAATCTCTTTGACTTCATCTTCACTCAGTTGCTGCGGCATGTAATCGGCAAGAATAGCGAGTTCCTGCTTCAATTGGTCAGCCAGGTCGTCCCGGCCTGCTTTCTCGAATTCCTGGAGGGAATCTCTGCGCTGTTTGATCTCACGATTCAGAACGTCAAGGACTTCTTGGTCATCCAAAGATTTTCGCTGATCGATTTCTATATTCTTAATCGACGAACGAACCATTCGGATTACGGAAAGCCTGAACTTATCCTGGCTCCTCATCGCCTGCTTCATATCTTCGTTCAATCGGTCGTTTAAGCTCATGAAAGAAGGCTCCTCCTAGAACTTCCGCTTACGAGCCGCCTCGGACTTCAGCTTGCGCTTAACGCTAGGCTTCTCATAGTGCTTACGCTTCTTCACCTCTGCTAACACGCCGTCCTTCGCGATGGATTTCTTAAAGCGACGGAGTGCTGCATCAATTGTTTCATTCTTGCGTACTCGAGTTTCTGACACCAGATTTCCCTCCCTCCGAACAGACCGTGTCCAAAAAGCAGACGGTTATCAAACTACATTATAGATGAAGGGTATTCCGGGTGTCAACCTAACATCTGAAATACCATGAACTGCCTAGTCTCGAACGTTCAAAGCTGACAGCTTCTCGCCGCCCAGCAGGTGGTAATGGATATGGAAAACCACTTGACCGCCGTCCTTGCCGCAGTTGTTCACAAGCCGGTATCCGCTGTCCGCGATTCCCAGCTCCTTGGCGACAATCTGAGCCGCCTTGTGGATCTCGCCGATCAGCGCAAAGTCCTCTCCCGCCGCGTCATTCATGGTGGGGATATGCTTCTTGGGGATGATCAAGACATGCACCGCCGCAGCCGGCTGAATATCGTGGAACGCCAGCACATGCTCGTTCTCGTAAACTTTCTTCGAGGGAATCGCACCCTCCACGATCTTGCAGAATATGCAATCCATGGTCCTGGTACCTCCGTATGATTGGAATATCCCCATCATATCGAAAAAAGCCGGGCCCGTCCAACCCGGGCCCCAAAACGGCCCGGCGGTTCGGCCGCCGGGCTTGTGCGGACCGGTTCGGCACCGGTCAGTAATAGTAGCCGTAGGGCAGGAGGGACAATGCCAGCAGCCCGGCCAAGGGAAGGGCATAGCGGCGGAAGCGGGGGTAGTAGCCATACGGGTAACCCGCATAGCCGGGATACGGCGGCAGGAACGGCCCGAAACCCGGACCATAGCCGGGATAAGGCAGATAACGTTCCTCCTCTCCTCCGGCCTCCGTCTCCGGACATGCGATATAGACATGCTCCTCGTCCACCTTTTCCACGACCCCGTCGAATACCATCCCGTCATGCATCTGAATCCGCACATACCGTCCCATATGCTCCATGCACATGGCATGAGCCTCGTGTACCATCATGTTGGAATTCCTCCCCGAATCGGGCTTTCCGCCCATCTACCACCATGATATGCGGCCATTTTTTTACAGTACGCGGTTAGGAAAAAAAGGGCTCTCGCCCAGCTGCAGAATAAATTAGACCGTCAGTCTAATATCGGCTGGACGCGGGTCGGGGAGCCGTTCTATAATAGAGTCGGAACGTCACGAATATGGGTGGGATTCCTATATCATTCATGAGAGAGAGCACACGAAGGAAGCGGGACGCCGTGATCGAGACCGCCCTCCGGCTGTTTATGGAGAAGGGGTACGAGAACGTATCCGTCGATGAAGTGATCGCGGCCACCGGAACGTCCAAGGGAACTTTTTACCACTATTTCAAGGGCAAGGACGAGATTCTTCAAGAGATGTCGAACCGCCAGGCGGAGCTGATCCAGGAATGGTCCCAGCTGCCTGTGACGAAGGTCCCTTCCCTGGAAGGGCACATCAACCGCCTCTTTTTAGACTTGGCGTCTAATTTGTCGGGGTACCGGAGCTTGATCCGTTCCCTGACCACCTTGTCCCTTCAGACCGGTGCAGACCCGCTCCGGGTGCAGCCCTTCGAGCTGCTCCGCAAGCATCTCCTGGTCTGGCTGCCGGACCCGCGCAAGGTGGAGCTTCTCGTCTCCGTCTATGCGGGCACCTTGTTCGGCTGGTGCACCACGGAGCATGCGGACTTGGCCGCGCTGCTGCAGAGCAACCTGGCTCTTCTATGGGCCGGACTCCGCAACGTGGATGAGAGCGGCCCTAGCCCATTCATGATCGCCCCTGCAACACTATATAAGCTTCACGGAAGCATACGGGAGGAACCGAAAATGAGAGTTGCCATTATTGGAGGAGGCCTGGCCGGCTTGACCGCCGCCGCTTACCTGTCCGACAGCGAGAAAGTGGAAGGAATTCTGTTCGAACGCAGTCCGCAGCTGGGAGGCCGCGCCTTCACCTACGAGAAGGAAGGCTTCACCCTGAACTACGGGGCCCACGCCATTTACGGCATCGACCGGCATAACATCAGCGTGATGGAGAAGGAGCTCCAGATGAGCTTCAGCAGCAAGCAGGTGGATAAACGCCGCGTCGTATATTCCAAGAACGGGCAGCTGACGCCGGCTCCGCTGGATTTTGTGAACATTGTGAAGACCGATCTCCTGACTCCCGTACAGAAGGTTCGCTTCGTCGGCGAAGTGGCCGCCATCATCGCCCAGATCCATAATATCAAGAGCTACGAGACGCTCGGGGACTACCTGGACCAATCCGATGCCGACGAGGACCTGAAGGAGCTGTGGGAGCACCTGGTCTGCTCCAATTTCTTCATCTCGCCGGAGGATGCCCGCAAGGTGCCGGGGACGGTCATCAGCGAATATTACCATAACCTGTTCCTCTCCAACCGTCCCGTGAACTACGTCATCGGCAGCTGGGCGGTCATCACCAACCAGCTCCAGCAGAAGATCCTGGATTCCGGACGCTGGGACATCTCCCTCCAGGAAGGCGTCGACAGCATCCGCTACGAGAACCGCAAATTCGTGCTGAAGACCAAGAAGCGCGAGGAAGCATTCGACAAAGTCGTCTTCGCCATGCCGGTCCAGCAGGTCGTCAAGCTCCTCCGCGGCACCCCATGGGAGCCGTTCATGGACAAATACCAAGACAGCAAGCCGACGGAAGTCATGGTGTACGACGTGGGCTTGAACCAGGTGGTGGCCCGCCCCTTCAACTACATCAGCGATATGGACGAGAAGATGTTCATTACCGACGTGTCCGCTACGGACCACTCTCTCGTTCCCGAGAATGGGCAGCTGCTGCAAGGTATCGCTTATCTCAACGATGAATTCGATAACGACCAGGCCCGCAAGATGTATCTGGACCACAAGCAGGAAGCGATGGAGGCTCTGTTCGACAAGTATTATCCGGGTTGGCGGGAGGCTCTGACCGTCAAGCGGGTATCCAAGAAGGCCATGGTCTCCAGCGTCAAAAATATAGACGGCAACGAGCTTCTCCCCGTCCGCGTCGAGAACGTGCCGTTCTTCTTCTGCGGCGATGGCTGCATAGGTAAGGGCGAGCTGGCCGAACGGGCCTTCTCCAGCGCGCGCAACGCAGCGAAGCTTCTCCTTGAAGATACGGCCAAAGTGAAATAAAGACACATCAAAAAGCCTCCAGCCGCTGTTCGCGGTTGGAGGCTTTTTGGGATGCGTTTGTTATTTCAGCGCGGGATTCGGCTCCCGGGATACGGCATGGGATTGAACCGGAGCTTCGAACTTCTTCAGATAGGCCAGGTAGTAAATACCGCCTACGAAGATGGCCCCGCCCACCAGGTTGCCGAGCCATACCGGCACGAAGTTGGTGAAGTAGTCGGCCCAGGTCAGATGGCCGGCGAAGATCGCCGCCGGGATGACGAACATGTTGGCGACAACGTGCTGGAAGCCAATGGCCACGAAGGCCATGGTCGGGAACCAGATGGCGAAGATTTTGCCGGTGATGTCCTTGGCCCCGTAAGAGAGCCACACCGCCAGCGCCACCAGCCAGTTACAGCCGATGCCGGAGATGAAGGCCTGCAGGAACGAATCATGGACCTTATGCTCCGCGATGTCTACGGTCTTGGCCAGGAAGGCCCCGGTTTCCGTCAGCCCCACCACGTGTCCGAAGAAGTAAGCGACGAACATGGCGCCGGCAAAGTTGCTGAGTGTAATCAGAATCAGGTTGCGGAGGCACATATACGTCTTGATCTTGCCGGAGAACCGGGACAGCGGCACTGCCATCATGTTGCCGGTCAAGAGCTCCCCGCCTCCGATCAGGACCAGAATAAGCCCCACTGGGAACACGGCGGCTCCGATGAAGTTGGCGAAGCTGCCCCACGCGGCCGGCGCGCTGGCGATCACGCGGATATCGAGCAGGAATCCGAGGGCGATGAAAGCTCCGGCTGCGAAGCCCAGTGCCAGGGTGGTGTGAAGCGGCAATGTAGCTTTTCTATAACCGGCTTCCGTTGTGTACTCGGCGATTTCTTGGGGTGTTAAGTAAGCGGCCATGATAATTTCCTCCTTAAAAGAAAGCATGTCTGGATGATGACGTTCCCTTGCTTGCAGTCATTCTAATTAACTTCATTGTACCCCCGGGGACTTTTCATTAGTTAGTGAACATTTCTTTAACACGACCTGTAATCGCTTTCTTGCAGGACAAACGTTCATAAATTCTATAAATAAAAGAACGCTTACACAGGAATTTCGTAGTCTTACGTCGAATTATCGGGTATACTGGGTTTTGAGTCCTAAGCACTATGAACCTTACCGGCGAGGTGCATCCATGAGTTTCAAAAACGGTAAAGTGTTCTCCGTGGGCCATGTTCTGCTGCCCGGCATTCTAGCCGCGTTGTACATACATAGCAACCGAGACACGATTCTATTGACCATCTCCGGCATCGCATTGCTATGGTCCCTCATGCTGATCTGGTTATCCGCCTCCGGCAAGCCGTATTTCAGCTTGGCCGGCAGGGCCACGCCCGTTCTTTTCTCGCTCGTGGATTTTATGCTGCTAGGAGCCGCTTTTACCCTTCCCGTATGGGACGGGCCGGTTTCGCCGACCTGGCTGATCCTGCCCCTGGTTTCCTTGTATGCGTTCGAGCTTGGAATGAGACGGTCGCTTCTGTTCAGCTTACTGTGTCTTGCGGATTTGCTTCTATTCGGGGTCTTCCAGCAGACGAAGTCCTTCTGGTCTCTAGAATCCTGGCTCAATCTTCTGGGCATCATCTTCTGTATCAGCTTTATCGGACCGACGGCGGACCGGTTGAACCGGATGGCCTTCTACGATCTCCTGACGGGATTGCCCAACCGGCGCATGTTCACCGAGAAGCTTCAAGGCAGCCTGTCGGATCTCCACCGCCAATCCAACATGCTGGCCGTCATGTTCCTGGACCTGGACGGCTTCAAGTATATCAACGATACCATGGGCCATATGCTCGGCGACCAGCTGCTGCAGGGCATCACGAGCCGAATGCGCTCGATTCTTCCCAAGCATGTCATGCTGGCCCGGATGGGCGGCGACGAATTCGCTCTCTTCATCCCCAAGATGAAGACCACCGACGAAGCCGCCGAGCTGGCCGAACAGCTGCTGAAGCAGTTCATTCCCTCATTTTCGCTAGGGCTGCATGAAGTGTATGTGACCGCCAGCATCGGCATCTCCATCGCCCCGGATAACGGTTATGACGGAGACACCTTGATGCGGAATGCGGACGCCGCCATGTATCTGGCCAAGGATCATGGCCGCAACAATTATCAATTCTACGCCGCTCCCTCCCGCAACGACGGTATGGAGCGGATCAAGATGGAAACCATGCTCCGCCATGCCTTGGACCGGGACGAGTTCGTGGTCTACTACCAGCCCCGGGTGGATACGTCCACCGGACGGCTGGAATGTGTGGAAGCCCTCGTCCGCTGGATTCATCCGGAGCGTGGGATGATTTCCCCGGTGGACTTTATTCCTCTGGCGGAGGAGACCGGTCTGATCGTCCCCATCGGGGAACGGGTGCTCCGCAAGGTATGCGCCCAACGTCAGCGGTGGACGGACCAGGGCGTTCCGTTCTTCAAGGTCAGCGTCAATCTGTCAGCCCGCCAGTTCCGTCAGACCGAGCTGCCCGAGATCATCCAGAATGCGCTCCGCTCCACCGGCATGACCGCCGATCTCCTGGAGCTGGAACTGACGGAGAGCGCGGCCATGCAGGACGTCAATTATGCCATCCTGATGCTGAAGGTGCTGAAGGAAATGGGGATGACCATCGCCATTGACGACTTCGGCACCGGCTATTCCTCCCTGAGCTATCTGAAGCGGTTCCCGTTGGACGTCCTGAAGATCGACAAGTCCTTCATCAGTGGCATCCACGCAGACACTGACGATGACGCCATCGTCCGCGCCATTATCGCCATGGGCCATTCCCTGAAGCTCAAGATTACCGCCGAAGGCGTCGAGACCTCTGAGCAGCTCCATTATCTGGAGGAGCAGGGCTGCGACGAGATCCAAGGCTACCTGGTCGGCAAGCCAATGGCAGCGGATATCCTGGAGCAATGGATCCGCATTACCTATACCGAGCCTGACGGAATCTCTACCCCGGCATAACAAAAGCTCCAATCCCAGCAAGAAGGGATTGGAGCTTTTTGCGTTATGGAGACACAGTTGACGTGACGGGCTACAGCGATTCGAACCGGATCTGGCTGCCCGTTCCGGTGGATGAAGACGCCACCACCAGCCTGCGGGGAAGCCGGGACTTGAGCTCAGGCACGTGGCTGATCACACCGACCGTCAGCTGCTCCATATGAAGCTTCTCCAGCGCATGCACCACGGTCTCCAGCAGATCCGGGTCCAGCGTTCCGAAGCCTTCATCCAGGAAGAAGAATTCCAAGGGATACTTGCCGTTCAGCTGAATTTGAGCGGAGAGAGCCAGCGCTAAGGACAGCGAGGTCAAGAAGGTTTCGCCGCCGGACAAGGTGCTTACCGGTCTCTTCAGACCGCCGTTGGCGTCATCACGGATAACAAATCCACCGTTAGAGTCAGTCTCCAGCGCATACCGGCGGCGGGTCAGCTGACCCAGCCGTTCGGAGGCGGCCCGGCTGACTTGGGACAGCTGTTCCTCTGCCATGAATTCCACAAAGGCGTTGCCTCGGAGCACGGACTGCAGCTTTTGCAGCCGCGTCAGAACAGTCTGGGCCTCCGCCCGCTCCTTCTCCAGCAATTCCCATCGGGCGTGCTTCTCTTGAAGCTCCTCCATGTCCCGCTCTGCCTTGGCTTTGGCAGCCAAATCCTCCTCGTGCTTCTGTCTCTCGGCTGCAAGCCGATCCTCGCCGGACCTCCACGCTTCCTCCGTCACGGTCTTGCCGGCCAAATCCGATTCCAGCCGTTGAAGCCGGGTCCGGATCTCCAGCATACGCTCCCGGTGGAGCCGAACCTGCTCTTCATACCGGACGGCTGCTTCCGGTGTCAACAGCGCCGCACGAGCCTCTTCTCCGCTGCCGAAGCCGGCCTCCGCCAGCTCCCGGCGGCCATTGGCCTCCGCCCGCTCCAAGGCGCTTCTGCAAGAGGTCTGGGCCTGCTGAGCCGCTGCGAGGCCGGTTGAAATCTGAAGCAGCGTTTCCTGGAGCCGGCCGATGTGCTGGCGCCCCTCCTCTTCCGCCCGCTTCAGCTGCAAGAGACGGTCGCCTGCAAGGCTCCAGCGGGACCGGGTCTCCTCCTCCGACAGCGGCTCGCCGAGCTCCGCCGTCAACCGCATCTGCTTCTGCTCCAAGAGGGCTTCCCGTTCCCGCCGCTCCGTCGCGGCTTGCACCAGCTCCCGCTCCAAGCGGTAGGAATCCTCCTTCAGCCGGTTGAGCTTCTCCTGTTGGGCGGTCAAGTAGGGCTCCGCTTTGTCCAACCGGCTCCGAAGCTCCTCCTGCTCCCGTAGAATCCCCTGAAGCTTCTCCCATTCCTCCTGAAGCGTATCCTCACTCCGGTCGGGGTAACGCCGGCTCCATTCCGTCTGATGCTGCTCCAATTGCTGCCGCTGCGTCTTCGTTTTGGCCTCCTGAGCCTGCAACGCCGACTCCATGGCAGCACGCTTGGCGCCTAGCTCCGCCCTGCGGTTCTGATGAACTTGCTTGGCGCTCCCGGCTTCCCGGACCCTCTGGCTCCATTCTCCGGCTTGACGCCGGAGCTGCTCCTCCCTGTCCTCCATCGAGGCGGCCAGGACGGCTGCATCTTCATACCGGAGAGCGGAAGGCTCCAGGGCGGATGCGGCTGCAGCCTCTCGGAAAGCGGACTCCAACTCCGTCTGCCCGGCGGGCTCTTCCATGCGGCTCCAATCACCGGTCATCGTGCCGAGCAGCTGCTTCAGCGCCAGCACCTTGCCGGCAGCGGTATTCTGGAGCTGCTTCCACTCCTCCGTGCGGACGCTTCCGGCCTCCGATGGGCCTGCGGAACCCTTATGCACCGCCGGAACGGGGTGATGGGAGGAGCCGCAAACCGGGCAGGGCTCCCCGTCCGCCAGCGCCGCCGCCAGATTGGCGGCCAGCGCTGCACGGTACCGTTCCTGCTCCTGCCGCCGCTCCTCCGCCTCCGCCAAGCCGCAGGCCATCTGCAAAGCCTCCGCTGCGCGGATGCTCTCCGTGATGCTGCCATGCAAGGCTAGCCCGGACTCCCGAAGCAGGGCGTCCTCCCGGCCCAGCTCCTCCGAACGGGCTTCCAAACCGGCAGCTTCTGCCCTGACGGGCTCCAGCTTGGCTGCCGCCTCCCGCAGCTCCGTCTCCGCCTCCCGCAGCTGGCTGCGGAGATGCTCCGTCTTCTGCAGGCCCATTCGAGCCTCCTGAAGCTCTTCTCTGCGGCCGCCTGGAAGCTCCAGCGCCGCCAATCGAAGCTTCAGCTCCGACTGCAGAGCCTGCCCCTTCTGAAGCTGCTGCTGCTCCTTCAAAGCGGCGGCCTCCGCTTCTTCCCCTGCAGCGCGGAGAGACGCTTCCCGGGCTGTACGCTCCACGGTCTCCTGACCGAGCGACCGGATCTCCGCATGCAGCTCCAGCGAGCGCTTTAAGCTCTCGATCTGCCGCTGCAGCGGCTCCTCCTGCTGCTCCAGCGCCTCCTTGGCAGCCTGGTAATCCGCTTGTCTGGCGGCATAGGCCGCTTGTGTCTCCGCGTAAGCGGACTGCGCCGCCAACAGCCGGGAATCCGCTTCCTCCATCGCCAACCGGGCCGCGTCCCACTCGTTTAAGAAATGCCCGACCCGGCCCGCCGAGACGGACAGCCGCAGCCTCTCCTGGAGAGCTGCCATTTCCGGCTCCCGTTCCTCCAATATCCTCCCGTCTTCGGTGAGCTGCGCCTTCTCCTGCTCCAGCTTCCACAAGCGCCGGCGCTCCTCCGCCTCCCGCTCGGCAGCTTCCAGCGCGGTGCGCTGCCGCTGAAAAGCCGCCTCCGCCTCCGAGAGCCGGAGTGCCGCTGCCTCCAGAGCCTCCGCCGAAGCGTCGCCCAAGCCCAGCTGCTCCGCCTCGGCTCTCTTGACGGCCATGTCCGTCTCCCGGAGCCGGGCGCTGACTCGGGCTCCAAGCGCATCCCCGTACGACTCCAGATGGAACAGACGCTCCAGCATGTGGCGTCTTTCCACGCCCTTGAGCGACAGAAACTCGGCGAATTTCCCTTGGGGCAGCACCACCGCCCGGGTAAAATCCTGCATGGACAGCCCCAGGATCTCCTGGACCCGGTTGTCCACATCCTTGGCCTTATCGGCGAGAACCGTCTGCCCCCCGTTCTCCAGACGGATCAGCCGGGACATGCTCTGGTTGGCGGAGACGTCACCCGTCCGCTTGTATTGGCGTTCCACCCGGTACCGCTCCGAGCCTCCCGCTCCGTTCAGCTCGAAGGTGAAGCTTACCGTACAGACGTTCTCCACCTGGTTAATGATTCCCTGCGTTCCGCCGGGTGCACGCTCCACCTTGCCGTACAAGGCGAGGGTTATGGCATCCAGAATGGAGGACTTGCCGCTGCCGGTCGGCCCGAAGATGCCGAATACGCCCGCGTCGGACAGCCGGAGGAAATCCACCTCCTGCTTCTCCCGGTAGCTCTGCAATCCCGCCAAAGTCAGATGGACCGGCTTCATGGCGTCTCCTCCCTTCCTGCGGCCGCCTCCCGCTCCTCCGGGTGAAGAAGCGTCAGGAACAGGCGCACCAGCTCTTCATCCGGCTCGGCTCCCCCGGTCTGCCGGCTGTAGAAGCGCCGGAACAGCTCGTTCAGCGGAAGCGAGCGCACGGCGCCCAGCTCCTCCGCTTCCATCTCCGGGTACACCGGCCGGATGTGAATAATCCCCTCATGCCGCTTGCGGAGCTCCTGCAGCTGATCCATAGACAAGGTCTCCGTCAGCCGTACGGTGAGATCGATCCAGGCCCGGCTGTCCCGGCCTTCGTCCAGCCAGCGGTGCACCTGCTCGATCCCTTCCGCTGCCTTCCACTCCACCAAAGGACGGCCGGAGCTTAAGGGCAGCTCCGTCAGCAGAGGAAGCGAGTCCGATCCGGGAGCCGCATCCAGAATCGTCACCGACTTGGCCTGGCCCGCTTCGGAGAAGCTGTAAGCCAAGGGGGAGCCGGAGTACCGGATCAGGCTGTCCGCCTTGACATACTGGGGACGGTGCAGGTGGCCCAAGGCCGTATAATGGGCACCTGCGCACAAGGCGGACGGGTCTACCGTATAAGCGCCCCCCACCTGGATGGGGCGTTCCACCTCGGTGGTTTCGGAGCCGCCCAGCACGTACAGATGGCTCATGATCAGATTGACCGTGTCCGGTCGGAACCGGAGGGACGCACGCTGTACCACGGATCGGATCCGGTCCGAATAAGCGCTCCGGAGCACGGCTTCGTCCGCTTCGTCGGCCAGCAGCTCCCCGAGTCTGGATTCGGACGGATACGGAAGCGGATAGAGTACCGCCCGCTCCCCCGTTCTCGGGATCCCGTATTCCACGGTGCCGGTCAAGGGAAGCCCCCACAGCCGGATCCCATGCCGCTCCGCCAATGGATCGGCGGCCGCCAGCCTCTCCGGGCTGTCATGATTGCCGGCAATGACGGCCACATGCCGCTTGCCTCCTTCCGCCAGCCGGGAGAGGCTGTCATAGAACAGCTTCTCCGCCATGGAAGGCGGATTCACGCTGTCATAGATATCCCCGGCGAGCAGGACCAGATCGATGGATTCCCGGCGCACGATCTCCGCCAGCTCGTCCAGGAACGCCTCCTGCTCGGCCTGGCGGCTTCGTCCCTCCAAGGTTCTTCCCAAATGCCAATCGGCCGTATGCAGAATACGCACCGCAGTTCCCCCTTTATCCTTGTTCCCCCAAGCTAGCCCTCTCCGGCGGGTGATCCCTACGGAGGCGGCATATGTCAATACCGGATGATCCGGGCCCCGTCAAAGTAATAGACCGCCTTCTCATCCACCCGGCGCTTCCAGATCCGTTCAATTGCCCGGGCGTACAGCTCCAGCTGAATCCGGTACCGGTCTGCCAGAGCCTCGTCATCCAGCGCTCCGACCCGGTCCGTCTTGTAATCCAGCAGCACGAGCCGCCCCTCCGGATCCTCGAACAGGCAGTCGATGACCCCTTGGATGAGCAGGGTCTCCTCTGCTGCGGACGCCTCGCAATCCGGGTAGACATCCCCGGCACGGAGGCCGAAGCTGAAGGGAAGCTCCCGCTGCACCTTGCGCGAGGCGGCCAGCCGCCGTCCCAGCTCCGTCCGGAAGAAGGCCGCGATAACGGCAGGATCAATGGCCTCCCGTTCCGCAGCCGTTAGAATCCGGCTCCCCTCCAGACGATGCAGCAGCTCTTCGACGCGGTTCTCATCCAGAATCTCACCGGCCGGCACCTGCTGCATCACGGTATGGTACAAGGTCCCGATCTCCGCCGGCGACAGCTTGCGGCCGCTCCGGAACCTTGGCAGCCGGTACAAGACGTCCGGCTGCTTCCGGCGCGCTTCGCCTGCCGCATGCTCCAGGGCAGGATGCAGCGGCGTCTCCCATTCCGCGGAATCCTCCGACAGCCTCCACACCTTGGCGGCGTCAAGCCGCTTCAGCTCCGACACCGAGGTTTTGGTCAGCATGGCGGAGGCGGCGGCATACGGATAGCTCCAGGACAACCGCCGGTCCAGCTCATCCGCGAAGCCGGAGGCTGCCCTCTCCAGCGGTACCAACCGTCGAACGGCCTCCGCAAGCGCATCCCCATCTGCTGGGGCATCCACCGGTGCAGCGCTGCCTTCCACCGATTCAACTCCGGCCTTGCCGGTAAATGCCATCGCGCTTAGGATCCGGAAGCTCCAGGCAGACGTCTCGCCGGCGAACAGGCGGCGTCCCATATGGACCGGATCTCCCGCACATTCCCGCAGGAAATCCGCTCCCGGATGCCTCATGGCCGCGGGTACGACCCAGTCCAGGTAGCTCTTCGCCTCCGCCAGCATATAATCCGGCAGGAAGGCCGATTCGCTGCCGAGGGACCGCGCCCACTTCTTCAGCTTGTTCTCCAAGGAGACCACCGCCCCTAGAAGGATCATCTTCTCCTTCGGTCTCGTCAGGGCCACGTACAGAATGCGCATTTCCTCCGCCAGCGTCTCCATGCGCATGCGGCGGCGTATCGCCAGCTGTGGAAGCATGGGATAGACGGCGCGAAGCTCCGTGTCCGTATACTTCGGCCCGAAGCCCAGCTCCTTGTGGATCAGGAACGACCCGTTCAGATCCATGAGGTTGAACATCTTGCCCATACCCGCCACGAAGACCACGGGAAACTCCAAGCCCTTGCTCTTGTGGATGGACATGATCCGCACCACGTCCTCCTGTTCGCCCAGCGCCCTTGCTGTACCCAGGTCCCCGCCGCCTTCCCGGAGCCGGTCCACGAAGCGGAGGAACCGGAACAATCCCCGGAAGGAGGTGGATTCGTACTGGCGGGCCCGGTCATACAGCGCGCGCAGATTGGCCTGTCGCTGGACGCCTCCCGGAAGCCCTCCCGCATAATCGAAATATCCGGTCTCCCGATACACGCTCCAGATCAGCTCCGAAAGGGAGCCTTGGCGGGCTTCCCCCCGCCAAACCGACAGCCTCCGCTCGAATTGGAGCAGCTTATCGGCCATGACCGCCTCTTCCGGGGTCAAAGGCTCGGGGACTTCAGGCGCCGATGCTGCCGCCACCTCGTCCCAAGCCTCTCCGCCGGGCGGGAACAGCTCCAGCTGCCCGAAGGGCAGGACTACGCCGCCGGTTGTCATCCCCCCGCCGGCTTCCTGGCCCGGGACCGGATGCAGAAGACCCTGCTCCTGCAGTTGCAGTCGGTTGCCCGCCTCCCGGACCCAAGCCTGCAGCGCATCATAAAAGCTGCCGTTCCGGTCCGCCAGGCGGACCCGCGCCAGCTCGTCGGCATTCAAGCCCACGATCGGGGACCGCAGCACCGCCGCCAGGGGGATATCCTGCTGCGGATTGTCGATGATCTTCAAGAGCGACAGGACCGTCTCCACTTCCGTGGCGGCGAAATATCCGGAGCTGACGTCCGCATAGGCGGGGATGCCCAGGAGCCCCAGCTCCTCGATCAGCACCGGTCCCATCGCCCGGGTTGCACGCAGCAGGATGACGAAGTCCCGGAATTGAGCCGGACGCTGCGTGCCGTTTTTCTCGGCAACGAGGAACGGCACGCCTCCGTCCAATCCCATCATCTCTCGTATTCGTTCCCCTATATAACGGGCTTCCGCTTGGGCGGCCTCCGGCTCCTCCGTTTCCTCGGCGGCATCGAAGCCCGCTCCCGAAGCATCATCGTCACCGGACTCCCCGCCGTCCTCGGTCCAATCTCCCCTGGAGCCGCCCGGTGTATCCCGGTCGATCAGCACCAGCTCTGGAAGGAACGGATCCTCCCCGTCCCCGGCCTCGGGATACCTGGCGCCGCAGACCAGCTCCGCATCGGCGTCGTACTCCATCTCGCCCACCGTCTCGCGCATGATCTGCCGGAACAGGAAATTGACGCCGTCCACCACCTGCCGCCGGCTGCGGAAGTTCCGGGCAAGATCGATCCGCTCGCCTTCCGCCTTTCCTTGCTGCCCCGGTCCGGCATAGCTCCGGTACTTCTCCAGGAACAGCCCCGGCTCGGCCAGCCGGAACCGGTAGATGCTCTGCTTCACGTCGCCGACGATGAAGCGGTTGCCCGGGGTCTTCCTCGAGATGAGGGACACGATCGTCTCCTGAACCAGGTTGGTGTCCTGGTATTCGTCCAGCATGATCTCCACGAAGGCTTCCCGGTAGGCCAGGGCGGCGGCGGTCGGCCGCAGCCCTCCCTCCCCATCAGGCTCGCCCAGAATGCGCAGGCAGTAATGCTCGAGATCCGTGAAATCAACCAGGCCCTTGTCCGTCTTGGCCGCCTGGTAGCGCTCCGCAAAATCCTCCGTCAGGACGGCCAGCTCTCTAAGGAGAGGGGCCGTCTCCGCCAGCTCCCGGAAGTACTCCTCCGGCGTGCGCACGAACAGCTCCTCCCGGAGCTTCTCCAGCTTGTCCTTGGCTCCCTTGCGCAGCTCCTTGACCTGCTCCTGAAGCTCCTTATCGCAGGAATCGGCCTTGCAGGCCTTCAGCTTGCCGAAGGCCAATCGCTGAAAAGCCTCATGCAGCGCTCTCCACCCCTGCCCGGATGCCTCCAACAGCTCCCGGACCATGGTCAGGTCCTCCTCCAGATTGGCAGCATAAGGAGCCGGCCCGAGGGGCTCGCCGCAGATGCGCTGGCCCTCCAGCAGGAGAGCAGCAGCCCCCTCCAGCTCCAGCCTGACGTCTCGAATCAGGCTCATGAACCACGGGTTCCGCAGCAGCTCCTGCTCCGGGATGCCGCCAGCCTCTTCGGACTCGGCGGACTCGCCGGCCAAGCCGGCCGCCTCGAAGAGCTCCGCCTGCCGGTTTAGCCACCTCTCCGGAAACGGATGGCTTCGGGAGGCGTCATACAAGCGCAGCAGCAAGCCCATAAGCGGCGCATCGGATCGGTCGCCGCCAAACCATTCGGTGAGTCGCCAGAAGGGGTGACCGTCCGGCGACTCGCCGTAACGCTCCTCTAGAAGCGCCTCCAGCTGCTCCTGCCGCATAATGTCGGCTTCTGTCTCATCGGCGATGCGGAAGCCCGGATCCAGATCGATCATCTGGAAGTAGCGCTGAATAACCTCCATACAGAACGAATGAAGCGTCGTGATGGACGCTTTGTTCAAGAGCGCCAGCTGCTTCTTCAGATGATCGGAGTCGGGCCGCTTGAAGAGGGCATCCTCCAGCGCCGCACCGATCCGGTGCCTCATCTCGCTGGCCGCCGCCTTGGTGAAGGTGGCCACCAGCAGACGGTCCACGTCCACCGGGTCCGACTCGTTGGAGATCCGGCGGATGATGCGCTGCACCAGCACCGCCGTTTTGCCGGAGCCGGCAGCGGCCGCTACCAGCAGGTTGGTCCCTTCGCGCACGATGGCCCGCCATTGGCCGTCCGTCCAGGTGCTGTCCTCCGGCTTCGGAGGAATCCCTGCCAGGAGCCCGCCGGCCGGGGCAGATGCCGCCTCCGCGTCATAGCTCCGTGGTTCTTCGTTCATCCTCTTATCGCCTCCCGTCGGGTTCATCGTCCGTTCCTCCATCCTTCCGTGCTCCTTCCGCTTCCGACGCCGCTTCGTCCAGCGCCAGCCAGACCTCATCCTTGCCGTAAGCCCGCATCGGACGCGGAGCATTCCCGTCGAAGAGCGGGTCATATTGGCAGACGGCCTTGTAGGAGCAGAAGGTGCAGGCGGTCTTCTTGCCCATGCGGTACGGCTCCACCGCCACGCGCCCGCCGGTAATCTCGGTGCCGATCTGCTTCACCGCTCCGCGGACATGGCTCCGCAGGCGGTCCCACTGGCCGTCCGTGGCCACGGAGGCGCTCTTGTAGAACGTTCCGTCGTTCTTGACCGAGACGGGGATCAGCTCCGAATGGCCCCCCTTCTCCTTCAGGGAGCCGTCCATCAGGAGCACGGTCTCCAGGTCCGACGAGACGAGGCCCTTGGTCTTGAACTGCTTGCGGACCGCGGCCTGGGCCTGAAGGGGGTCAGGCTTGTTTTTGACACTCAAGAGCGGGTTGTGAACATGAAAATAGAGCACGCCTGCCGGTTTGGCAGGCTCCCCCAGCCAGCGGACGGCATGGGTCAGCACCACGTCCAGGTAAGTGAGCATCTGCAGAGACAAGCCGTGGTACAGCTCGGCCAGCCGCAGGGCCGTAGGACTGGACTTGTAGTCGATAATCCGCAGCAGCATGCCCTTGTCGCCGTAAGCCCGGTCCACCCGGTCGATCCGGCCGATAAGCTCCATCGTGCGTCCGTTGGGCAGCGGCAGAGTCAGCGAGGGCAACGCCTCGCCCGGTCCGAAGCCCACCTCCAGGCCGACGGGCACGAACTCGCCCTTCCGGGCGTGCTCGGCCAGCACGGCGGAGGTTTTGCCGATAATGCCCTTCAGCTTGTGGGCCATGTACTGATAGCGGGGAGTGCTGGACAGGATCTCGTGCTGCAGTCTGGGCGAGAGCTCATCCACGATACGGTTCACGCGCATCATCCACTCTTCCTCGGTCACACTGCCCCAATGGCGTCCCTCCTCCGACAGCTGCTTGGCCAGCCCGCTTAAGGCCGCATGGTACAGCTGCCCGATGTCCGGCGCCTCCAGACGGTAGATCCGCCGCTCCGCCAGCTTCAGCCCATGGGAGGCAAACTGGGAAAATGGGCAGGCCACATAACGCTCCATCCGGGATACGCTGGCCCGCAGGCGCTCTCCGTAGAGCTTCAGCGATACCTCATCCGTGAGCGGCGCCTCCGCGTTGGAGTAGAACAGGGAACGTGAGGGCGTCCATAGGAGCTCCCGCATGGCCGGACGGGTCACGAACCATTGATAGACGTCCGTCCAGACGGGCGACACGGCAGTGCCCTTCAGCAGATGCTTCAGCTGCACCACCAGCCGGGAGACGGTCCGGCCGGGACGTACGACGTATTCCTTCTGCTCCGCATCCGGAGCTCCCGGATCCGGCTCCTGAAGCAGCATCCCTTCCTTCAAGGTGGGCAGCAGCGACTTCACCTGCTTCACGACCTCCGAGGGGAGCAGGGTCTTGCCCTCTTCATCCGCCAGCGGGTAGCTGATCCATAGTCTATCCGACGGGGCGCACAGCACCGTATAGATCAGGTACTGCTCGTCCAGCAGCTTCCTGCGGCTGCTGTCCGCCATCGGCACCCCTTGCGCGAGAAGGAACTCCCGCTCATTCTCCGCAATGATGCCGTCGTCCTTCATCTTCTTGGGCAGCACGCCGTCATTCACGCCCAGCACATAAGCCACCTTCACCTGAGCCGAGCGGGTCCGGTCGATGCTGCCGATGAGCACCTGGTCCATCGCCGGAGGCACCAGCCCCAGCCGGAGACTCTCCAGCCCCGTGTCCATCAGCTTGGCGAACAGCTCCGGCTTCACGTCCTCGCCGCCCAGAAGTCCGGTCATCTGATCCAGAACCTCCATGACCAGCTCCCACATCTGGGCGTGCTCCCGAGCCTTCTCCGGCCGTCCGGAGGCAATGCAGGCGGCGCTCCAGCGGTCCAGCTTCTCCGGCACCCGAAGCTCCTCCAGCATGGCGAACAGCGCCTCTGCCATCTCCGTCAGCGTCCCGGCCCGGCGGAGACCGTCCTGCAGGCGCTTCAACGGTTCCGTCACGGCGGTCGCCGCAGCTGTCAGCCGGCGGGAAGCCTCCCGCTCGGCAGCGGTCAACGCCCCCTCGCCGGTCCCGTCCTCCTCCAAGGACACCTGGCGACGAAGCTCCCAGCTCCGGGGATCCAGCCACCGGTGGCCGTGGATGCCATATTGCAGCACATAATTCTCCAGCCGGTCCAGATCCGCTCTCTCCACGGCACCGGAGGCTTCCGCCTCCTCTTCCACCGGAAGGAAAAACTCCGTCTTCACACAGCGGAATACGGCATCGTAAGGCCAGTTCCGGATGACGGCCTCCAGCGCCGACCGGATCAGCTCCACCAGCGGATGATTCAGCACCGACCGCTTCTGGTCCATAAAATAGGGGATCCCGTAGTCGGCGAACACGGTCTCCAGAAGATCGCCGTAGTCCTCGATGTTGCGGACCCTAAGGGCGATGTCACGGTACCGCAAGCCACCGTCTCGAACCAGGCCCACGATCTCCCTTGCTGCCCCTTCCACCTCGGCGCGACGGTTGGCTGCGGCATGGATGGCGACGGCTGGAACCTCTCCCCCGGCGGGCAGATAGCCTTTCCGTGCTGCGGTCAGCCGGTATTCATACTGCCGCTCCAGGTGCCCCAGCATCGGATTGGCAAGGAACCGGGGCGGCACGGGCTCCTTCAGAATCTCCACCTCCGGCTCAGGCAGATTCCGGTCCCGGACGGTCTCCTGAAGCTTCCTCATGGTCGTCGCCGTCGGATGGAACAAGTCCAGCTCGTGCGGCTCTTCCCCGGCGGCATAGGGCCGGTTCAGAGTCAGCGTCAAGGTCGTGCGGGCCGCATGCTCCATCAGGGACTCCACCACAGCCTGCTCCTGGGGGGTAAAACCGTTGAAGCCGTCGATCCAGACCTCTGCCTCCCGGATCCAGGGGCAGTCGCCCGCCCGCTCCGCCAACAGCGTCAAGAACCGGTCCCCGTCCAGGTACTCTTGGGTCAGAATCTCCTCGTAGTCCCGGTACACGGGCAGCAGCTCCTCCAGCTTGTCCGCCACGGCCGTGGCATGCTCCGGCACCTTGCCCTCCAGCTTGGAAGCATGGGCCTCCAGATCCGACGGCCCCACCCGGTAGCGCTGCAGCTCGCTGAACAGCGCATGGAGATTCTCGACGAAGCCCATCTTCTCGTGGGCTCCCCGGAACATCCGGAGATTTCCGTTATGCTGGTGCAGAAGCTTGTGGAGCAGCATCTTTTTGCCAAGGTCGTCGATGGGGGTGCCAGCGGTTCCTCCCGTTTCCTGCATGACGCGCCAGGCCAACCGCCGGAAGCTCAGCACCTGCGCCCGCAGCAGCCCATGAATGCCCGGCGTCGTGACCAGGGCGAACTCCGCCTGGAAGGTGGCCTGCTCGGGAACCAGCAGCACCAGCGGAGGTCCGTCCGGCTCCCGGAGAAGCCGCTCCCGCAGCTCCTCCAAACACCGGGTGCTCTTGCCGCTGCCCGCCCGGCCGATCAAATACCGTATGCCCAATGGGACCTTCCCCTCTCTGTTGACGCGATCCGGCGGCGTCCTTCGCCTCCGGTCTTCCTATCCGATGCCGATCGATAGCCGTATTGTACCACAACCGTTTCCATACGAACACATGTGTGCTAGAATCAAGGAAGATCCTGATAGGAGGCCTTGCCTGCATGTTAAATATCCGTTTGCCCCGGGAAGCCCGGGAGTTCATTGTCGATGACATCATCCGCCACTTCGAGCAGGAGCGCGGCGAAACCCTGGGACAGCTGGCAGCCGAGCAGCTGCTGGATTTTATGATTACCGCTGTGGGACCCGCCGTGTACAACCAAGCCATTACGGATGCCCGCGCCCTGCTGGCCGAGCGCGTCCAGAATCTGGACGACGACCTCTACGCTTTGGAGAAGCGGCGCAAGAGATAGTCCATCTTCCTGCCGGTGTCCGTACCGGGGGCGGGGGTGTAGATGCTGAACCGGAGATCCGAGCCTCCCTGCACCTGCAGGGAGGTCAGCTCGAAGAGCATCCTCCCCGCCTTGGCGTGCCGGAACTCCAGACTGACCTCTGGAGCGGAGTTCACGTCATATTCCCTCCAGAGACGCTCGAATTCCTGGCTTTCTCCGCACAGCGCCCCGATGAAGCCGCCGTACCAGTCATCCCCTACATACTTGCCGTAATAAGACCGGAACATCGAGATATATCCTCTTGCGAAATCCTCCCAGTTCACGGCCAGCGCCTTGAGCTCCTTTCTGCTGAACAAGAGCCGGATCATGTTCCGGCTCTCGGGCGGCACCTGCCCAAAATCCAGAAAAACGGCGGAAGCCGCCCTATTCCAGCCGACAATATGGCATCTGCGGTCCGACACGATGACCGGAAAGTTCATCCCCGCCACAATGCTCTCCAGCGCCTCCGTCATGCCCGTAGGCTCCTCCGCGGCATCCGGCTGGGTTTCAGCCCGGGGGCTTGCGGCCAGCTGCAGCATATATTTCTTCTCTTCCTCATTCAGCTGCAGCGCATAAGCAATCCGCTCCAGCACTTGGAGCGACATCTGAATGTCCCGCCCCTGCTCCAGCCAGGTATACCAGGTGGTGCTGACCCCTGCGATCAGGGCCACCTCCTCCCGCCGGAGCCCCGGCGTCCTGCGCCGCAATCCGGGGGGCAAACCGACGGCGTTCGGCTGAAGCTTGGCCCGGTGAATCTTTAGAAATTCCGATAATGCGGATAACCGCGCGGCGTCCGTGCTCATAAGGATCTCCTGCCTTCGGTTCATTCTATCTGACGAGCTCTATGTATCCTGGCACCTATTATACCAGGATAAACAACAACTTGTAATAGGATATGATTCATGGCATTCTATGGAATATCACGAGCAGGAACAATAGGGAGGTTATCTATATGGAACGAGTGGTCATTACGGGTATGGGCATCGTCACTCCTCTTGGCGACAAGCCCGAGACCTTGTGGCGGCATATGCTGGAGGGCCGAAGCGGCATCACCGCCTGGGAGGAGCTCGGCGACCCCGCCTACAAAACCAGGATCGGCGGCATCGTGCGGGACTTCCAGCCCGCTTCGATCGGGCGGTTCGGACCGAAGGAGCTCCGCCGGATGGACCGGTTCTGCCAGTTCGCCGTGGCGGCGGCTTACGATGCGTGGCGGGATGCGGACCTCGGTGAGAGCGTCGGAGATTCGTTGGATCCCGGCCGTGTAGGGGTCTACATCGGCTCCGGCATCGGCGGCATCGGCACTCTGCTGGAGAACCACCGGACCATGCTGGAGCGTGGTCCCGGACGGGTCAGTCCCACCATGGTGCCGCTGATGATCACGAACATGGCCGCCGCCCAGGTGAGCATTCTCTTGGGCGCCATGGGGCCGACCATGTCGCCGGTAACGGCCTGCTCCATCGGCAATACGGCCATCGGCGAAGCCTTCAAGCTGATCCAGCGGGGCGGCGCCGATGTGGTGGTAGCCGGCGGAGCGGAGGCGGCGTTGTCGGAGCTGGCCCTGGCGGGCTTCGGCAACGCCACGGCGCTCTCCCGCCGCAATGACGAGCCCCACCGGGCCAGCCGCCCCTTCGATACGGACCGCGACGGCTTCATCATGTCGGAGGGCGCTGGAATCCTGGTGGTTGAGGGTCTGGACCACGCCCGCCGCCGGGGCGCCCGCATCCATGCGGAGGTCATCGGCTACGGCGCCTCCTCCGACGCGTACCACATGGTGGCGCCCCACCCCGACGGCGAAGGGGCTTACCGTGCCATGGCCGCCGCACTGGCTGACGCCGGGCTGCGGCCGGAAGAGATCGACACGGTCAGCGCCCATGCCACCAGCACGGATGTGGGGGACGCGGCCGAAGCCTCCGCCCTCCGGCGGCTGTTCGGGTCCCATGTCGGCCGGCTGCCCGTAACGGCCAACAAGTCGTCCTTCGGCCACATGCTGGGTGCGACAGGCGCGGTGGAGGCCGTGGTGCTCATCAAGTCGCTCCAGGAAGGCCTCCTGCCGCCCACCTTGAACCTGGAACACCCGGATCCCACCATCGGCTTGGATGTGGTAGGCCCCTCTCCGCGCCCCGCTCCCGGCCTGCGCACCGGCTTGTCCAATTCCTTCGGCTTCGGCGGCCACAATGCCGTTCTCGTGCTGAAGAAGTACGAGGCATAACGAAACAGCCCTCTCCATCCGATCATCCGACCGGTAGAGAGGGCTGCTGCATGTTCGCGGTTTATTCTGCCGGCGGCACGAAGGTCCGCTGAGCCATTTCGGATTCCAGCATGTAGAAGGCGTTGCTGTCCTTCTCGATGCGCTTCAGCTTCTGAATGATGTTGTCGAAGTTGGCTTCTTCCTCCACCTGCTCGTCAATGAACCACTTCAGGAAGTTGATGGTGGCATGCTCGCGCTCTTCCATGGCGATGTCCATCAGCTTGTAGAAGCGCTTGGTCACTTCCTTCTCGTGCTTCAGGCCCTTCTTGTAGCAGTCCAGCACCGACTCATAGTCGTTGTGGAGCTGCTCCATGCCGGCGATGACGGCGCGCTTGCCGACCGTGTTGATGTAGCGGTAGATCTTCATGGCGTGGAAGCGTTCCTCCTCCGCCTGCACGATGAAGAAGTTGGCGAAGCCGTCCAAGCTCTCAGAGGAGCAGTAAGCAGCCATGGCCAGATACACGTGGGACGAGTAGAACTCGAAGTTCATCTGCTCGTTTAATTCCTTCAACAGGTTATCGCTTAACATGTCTCAAGTCCCCTTTCCAATCTTTTCTTCTATCATACCCTCACCGCAGGGCTTGTCAACACCGAATCCAGGGAATGGAACGGACGCCAGTCCGCTTACCCCTTTCTCGTCCGCACCTCGAAGATGGCAAATTTCAGGTAGTTCCCTTCCTCCACCCCGAGAATTTGCGGATGATCCTTGCCAGCGCCGCGGAATTCCAAGAGACGGAGAATCTTCCCCGCATCCTTGGCCGCCTCCTGGATCGTCGCCAGGAACAGGTCCGGCCGGACGTGGAACGAGCAGCTGGCCGTGACCAGGAATCCGCCCTCGTTGACCAGCTTCAGCCCGTGCAGGTTGATGTCCTTGTATCCGCGGCAGGCGCCCTCCACGGCTCCCCGGGTCTTGGCGAAGGCCGGCGGGTCCAGGATGACCACATCCCAGGTCCGGCCGCCCTCCAGCTTCTTCGAGGTATCCACCTTCTGGCCTCCCGAACCGACGGCGGCCCGGGCTTTGCGCTCGTCCACACCCTTGGACTGGGACCGCAGATATTCGAAGGCATCCGCCACCACGAACTCCACCCTGTCTTCAAAACCGTTCAGCGCCACGTTCCGGCGCGCCGACTCGATGGCGTGCTCGGAGATGTCGAGGCAGGTGACCTTCTTGGCGCCGTACTTGCAGGCGTTCAGCGTGAAGCTCCCCGTATGGGAGAAGCACTCCAGCACCGAGGCTCCGTCCCAGTAAGGGAACTGGACCACCTTGCCGTTGGCGTTGACCGGATGGAGCCCCCGGACGCCGTCGACCTCCGCCTCCTGCAGGGTGATCCCGCTCCGCCGGCCCCAGCCCTTCATAAGCGGCTCCAAGAGCGACCGGTTCACCATCTGATCGAAGAAATACCCCGTCTTCTGACCCTCGACGATATCCACCTCGAACAACAGCCCATTCTCCCGAATGGTAACGTGACGGGGACATTCCCCGTACAGAGGCCCCTTCCGCTGCTCCAAACCTTCCAGCTCCCGGACAGGCACATCGCTGCGCTCATAGATGCCCGATGGACGGAAGACCTCCACCAGCGCCTCCACCAGCTGCTCCCGGCACCGGTCCATGCCCAGAGAGAGAATCTGGACCACCAGCACGTCCCCGAACCGGTCCACCACCAGGCCGGGCAGGAAGTCCGCCTCCCCGTACACTGCACGGTAAGCCGTCGCCTCCCCCAAAAAACGCCCGCGCAGCTCCTTGCACCGCGCAAACCGCTCCACAAAGAACGCCTTCGACATTTCCTCCAGCGGCTCGTAGGAGACGACCCGGACGCGGATCTGGGACGCTTCGTTATAATACCCCACAGCCAAAAACTGGCCCGAGTGGCTGTTCACCTGAACCAGGCCGCCCGGCGCAGGCTCCCCCTCCACCCGTTCGATCTCATTGGCGTAGATCCAGGGATGCCCCTCCTCCAGCCGCTTCTTGCGCTTCTTCTCCAACACAACCGTTGCCATGGTTCACGACTCCCCTGCTCGGTTCCCCCATAGGATTTTCATTCCGCGCCGCATCCGGGCGGGAACATGTCCGGACGAAGCTTGACATACATATGTAGTACAACCTGTTATCCCACAAGCCACCGTAAAGGAGCTGCCGTACATGCTGAACCATATTCTGATCCCGATGACGGTGGGGCTGGCCATCTTCCTCTTCGGCATGAAGGCCATGGAATGGGCGCTTCACAGCTGGGCAGGCCGTTATCTGGAGACAGCCTTGGAGCGCTTCACCCGGACCCCTGCCCGGGGAATGCTGACTTCCACCGGAATTACGGCCGTCCTGCAGAGCAGCACCGCCGTCACTGTCATCACCATCGGCCTCGTCAATGCGGGCGTCATGCGGTTCCCACAGACGCTAGGCATCATCCTGGGCTCCAATATCGGCACCTGCATCACCACGGAGCTGGTGGGCCTGAACCTGAACAAGCTGGCTCTGCCGCTGATGCTGATCTCCGCCGCGGTATGGTTCATCGCCATGGGCATTCCCGACAGCCGCTCCGGACCGGAGAAGCTCCGTCCGTTCCGGCTTCTGCCCATCGCCTTCTTCGGCTTCGCCTGCATCCTGCTGGGGATGCAGGTCATGCAGAGCATCCTCCCGGAGCTGCAATCCCGGGGATTCCTGGCCTGGTTCGTCCAGCACGCCCAGCGCAGCCTGCTGTGGGGCATCGTGGCCGGCGCCGTGCTCACGGCCATCCTACACAGCGGAGCGGTCACCATCGCCATGGCCATGGGCTTGGCCAGCATCTCCGCCATCAGCCCCCAGCTGGGCATCGCCATCGTTATCGGCGCCAATGTCGGCACCTGCGTCACCGCCCTGATCGCCAGCATCGGCGGAACCCGATTCGGGGTCTACGTGGCATGGTCCCACATTCTGCTGAATGTGGGCGGGGCTCTGCTGTTCTATCCGTTCATCGATCTGCTGGAGGGATTCACGCGGCATTTTGCAGAGAATGCGGGAGGCCAAGTGGCTCATGCCCAGACGGTCTTCAACATCGTCTGCTCCATCCTGGCCCTGCCCGTCTGCTACCTGCCCGCCCTGCACCGCATTCAACTGAAGGAGGCTCCACCTCCGGCCGCGTAAGCGGCGGCACTGTGGCAGGCGCCGCAACGCATTCCGCCACTCGCCTTTAATCCGGCTTTAGTACCCTCCGGCTCCTGCCAGACCGTTCACGATCGCAACGCCGGAGCTGGTGCCCAGCCGGGTGGCTCCCGCTTCGATCATCTTCCGAGCGGTTTCCAGATCGCGGACACCGCCGGAAGCTTTCACGCCGATCGTGGAGGACACCGATGCCCGCATCAGGCGGATATCCTCGACGGTGGCCCCTCCCGGACCGAAGCCGGTGGAGGTCTTCACGTAATGGGCCCCCGCCTGCTCGGAAAGCTTGCAAGCGGTCACCTTTTGCTCCTCGTTCAGGAACCCGGTCTCGAAGATCACCTTGACGATGGCCCCGCCTTCTACAGCCTTTACGACCCGGCGGATATCCTCCTCCACCTCCCCATGGCGCCCCTCGAGCAGAAGCCCGATCTGCAGCACCATGTCGATCTCGTTGGCGCCCTGCTCCACCGCTTTCGCCGCCTCGAAGGCTTTGACATCCGGGTCATTGGCTCCCAGCGGGAAGCCGCACACCACACTGATCTTCACGTCCGACCCCTTGAGAAGGTCCTTGCAGGCCGGCACCCATATGCCGTTGACGCAAACGCTGAAGAACCCATGCTCCCGGGCCTCCGCGCACAGCTTTTCGATCCCCTGCCGTCCTGCGTCAGGCTTCAGCAGCGTGTGGTCGATAAATGATGCGATTTCTTTTTTGTCCATGGCGTTCATGCCGGATCCACCTCGTATCCTAATTCGATCAGTGCTTTGTGAAGCACGGAATCGTTATTTGCGTAACCGCTTTTCTTCTGCTTGCGCCAGGCATCGCCCGGCTCCAGCCATTCCACGCCCCGGATCTCCTCCACCTGGGGCTGCAGCTTGCCTCCCACCGCCTCCACCAGGAAGTAATGAACCTCCTTGTTCACAAGTCCTACCTGGGGCAGCTGGTATTGATACTTTATAACCTCCAAAGGCGCGGTGATCCTCCCCACGATCCCGGTCTCCTCCCGGATCTCCCGGAGCGCCGTCTCAGGAATGGTTTCCCCTTCTTCCATCTTGCCTTTGGGAAGCGTAATTTTTCCGTACCGGTCTTGGATGAGCTGCACCTGGAGACGCCCTTCATGTATCCGGTACACCACGCCTCCGGCGGATATCTCTTTCACTTCTCCCCATCCTCTCCATTGTAGTATGCGGCATTATTGTCTTCCTCTAAACAATAAGGATCTCATCCCCGGAACCGGAAATGAAATCCTATCAACGCTGTCCATTCATCATAGCGAGAAAAGATTGGATCGTCAATGCAGCCGTTTCCAGTCGGCATAGGCTTAGGCAGCCCCCTAGTTGTTCGCCACTGCAGCCAGCTCCTCCTCGTCGACCGTACGGACATAGACGCCCTTGCACAGGCCGGCTTCGGCTTCCGTAAGCTTCACCTTGACCAGACGGCCGTACAGCTCCTCCGGCCCTTCGAACGCCACCTTCATATAGTTGTCGGTGTGCCCGATCAGCATGCCGCTGCTTGAGTTTTCCTTGCTCTCGCGTTCGGGAATGACCTCCAGTACCTGGCCGACGAACGGCTGGGCGTACTTCAGCTGCATCCGCTCGGACAGGGCGATCAGGCGGTGGACCCGCTCGTTCTTCACGTCCTCCTCCACCTGGTTCTCCATTCGCGCTGCCGGCGTTCCGGTCCGCTTGGAGTAAGGGAATACGTGCATCTCGGCGAAGCCCATCCGCTCCATGAACCGGTAGCTGTTCTCGAACATCTCCTCCGTCTCGCCGGGGAAGCCGACGATGACGTCGGTGGTGATAGCCACCTGCGGCATGGCTTCATGAAGCTGCTCGATCTTGCGGCCGTATTCCTCGGTGGTGTACTTCCGCCGCATGGCCTTCAGCACAGTATCATCACCTGCCTGCAACGGGATGTGCAGATGGCGGCACAGCTTCTCGGAGCTCTTGAGCGCCTCGATGACCTCTTCGGTGATCTGGCTTGCTTCAATGGAGCTGATCCGGATACGGCGCAGTCCGTCTACCTGCTCCAGGTCACGCAGAAGCTTCGCCAGGTTGTAGCCGTCCAGATCCTCGCCGTAGCCTCCGGTGTGGATCCCGGTCAGCACGATCTCCTTGTAACCGGACGCCACCAGCTGGCGGGCCTGGGCCAGCACGCTCTCCGGCTTGCGGCTGCGGAGCAGTCCGCGGGACCAGGGAATGATGCAGAAGGTGCAGAAATTGTTGCAGCCCTCCTGAATTTTCAGGAATGCGCGTGTATGGTCGGTGAATTCGGGAACGTCCAGCTCCTCGAATTCGCGGGTTTTCATAATATTGCGGACCGCATTGATGGGCTGCCGCTCCGCCTGGTACTGCTTCACCAGCGGAATGATCTTGTCCCGGTCCTGGGTGCCGATGACGATGTCGACGCCCGGAATGGCGGCGACCTCCATCGGGGCCGTCTGGGCGTAGCAGCCCGTCACGGCGATAATGGCCTCCGGATTGCGCCGGATCGCCCGGCGGATCACCTGCCGGCTCTTCTTGTCCCCGGTGTTGGTGACGGTGCAGGTGTTGATGACGTACACATCCGCCGCCTTCTCGAAGTCGGTCTGTTCATACCCTTCGTTCTTGAAGAGCTGCCAGATGCCTTCGGTTTCGTAAAAGTTGACTTTGCATCCCAGCGTATGAAACGCTACTGTTGCCATAAGCACCTAGCCCCCCATCTCTCCATATTCGTACATAATACATCCGAGCGCGGCCATGGCGGCGGTCTCGGTCCTAAGGATTCTCCGCCCCAAGCTCACGCTGTGACAGCCGGCTTGGACGGCCTCCGACACTTCCTTCTCGGTCAATCCGCCCTCCGGCCCGACCAGCACCAGGATGCGCGGGCGCCGCCCCTCCGGTCCCCGGCTCCGGGCCTCCGCCAGAAGCGGGCGGAAGGACAGCCCGCTCTCCTTCTCATAGCAGATCAAGGAGAGGTCCGCTTCCGGAAGCAGCTTCAAGAGCTGCTTCCAGGAGACCGGCTGTCCGATGTCCGGAATCCGGTTGCGGTGGGCCTGCTCGGCGGCCTCCTTGGCGATTTTGCGCCAGCGCTCGAGCCGCTTGCCTTCTTTTTTCTCATCGTATTGGACGACGGTGCGCTCCGAGACGAACGGCAAGAAGCGGTCCGCCCCCAGCTCCGTGCACTTCTGGATGACGGTTTCCAGCTTGTCACCCTTGGGAAGGCTCTGGGCGATCCAGACCTCCACTCCGGCCTCGCGGTCCATGGGAAGCTCGGAGACCACCTGCGCCTCCACCAGATTCCGGTCCACCGACGCGATCCGCGCCAGCACCTCCCGGTCCAGCCCGTTGGAGCAGATGATTTCCTCCCCCGGCTCCGCCCTCATCACCTTGACCAGATGGTGGGCGTCATCCCCCGTGATCCGGACCCGGTCCCCCGCCAGCTCCTCCGGCGCCACAAAATATCGCTGCATGGCTCATTGCCGCCTTTCTCTCGCCGGCGCACCAAACGCCGTAATTCGCCAAAACTCCACATTACAATATACACGTTCTTCCGAGGATTGACCAGAACCGATTGTTGGCATGTCAGCGGAAAATCCGGAACAGCTGCCCGTGATCCCCGAAGATGCCCGTGAACAGGTCATTCATGCTGATGAGGATATCGTTGCTGAGGCCCAAGTAGGGTCCGATGGTCACCGCGTTCAACGGACGGATGAAGACCAGGAGCAGGAAGATGAACACGGCCCACTGCTCGACGCCTTGAAGCTTGGCCCGGGCCGAAGCCGGCAGGAAATCATACAGAATCCGGTAGCCGTCCAGCGGAGGCAGCGGCAGCAGATTGAACAGGAAGAGCACCAGGTTGATCGTAATATGCAGGCGCAGGAAGGTCACGATGGCCAGCTCGGCGCCATGGGAGAGCCCGTCGTACACGTGCATCTGATGAAGCAGGAAGGCCGCGAGCACCCCGATCAGCGCCAGCAGCAGGTTGGACAGCGGCCCGACCAGGGAGACGATGATGCTCATGAGCCGGCGTTTCTTGAAAAAGCTCGTATTCACCAGCACGGGCCGAGCCCAGCCGAAGCCCGCCAGGAAAATCATGATGACGCCGAGCACGTCCATGTGGGGACGGGGGTTCAGCGTCACGCGGCCCATGGACCGGGGAGTGGGATCCCCGAACCGGTCCGCCGTAAAGGCATGGGCAAACTCATGGAGCGTGAAGGCGATGACGACGACCAGGAACAGGAATGGAAGCTCATCCAGAGGAAATCCGAACAGATTGGTCATCGCTCACCTACCGTTTCCGGGCGACCAACGCCACCCAGTCGGTTTCTTCGTAGCGCTGCTCGATGGCGAATCCCGCCTTTACCAGGGCTTCCTCCACCACGTCCTGCTTCTGCTTGATGATGCCGGAGGCGATATATACGCCGCCGGACTGGAGCGCTTGGTACACGTCGTCGACGAACAGCAGGATGATCTCCGCCAGAATATTCGCCACGACCACACGTACCGGCAGCGTGACGCCATGGATAACGGCGCCTTCCTTCTCCTGGGTCCGGATCGCCTGGAGCAGATCGCTCAGCACGACGGTTATCTGCTCTTCGAGTCCGTTCAGTCTGGTGTTCTCCGTCGCGCTGGACACAGCCACCGGGTCCAGGTCCAAGGCCAGCACATGCTTGGCCCCCAGCTTAGCCGCCGCAATGGACAGAATGCCGGAGCCTGTGCCGACGTCGATCACCTCGTCGCCGGGCTGAATGACCTTTTCCAAAGTACGGAGGCACAGCGCGGTGGTGGCGTGTGTACCGGTGCCGAAGGCCATGCCCGGATCCAGCTCCAGGATGATCTCTCCCGGAGAGGCCTCGTATTCTTCCCAGGTCGGTTTGATGGTCAGACGGTCGGATACGCGGAGCGGCTTGAAATACTGCTTCCAGGCGTTGGCCCAGTCCTCGTCGTCCACTTCACGCATGGCGTAGGTCGGATTGCCGGTGTCGATGTCGTACTCCTTCAACTCTTCGACCCGCTCCTTCAGGTTCTCCACGATGGCCTCCATCCCGGTGCCCTCGGGGAAGTAGCCCTGAATAACGGCCCGTCCCTCGGGAATGTCGTTCAGCGGCTTCTCGTACCACTGTCCCAGAGAGGTGTCGCGCTCCTTGTTCAGCGTGCCGGACTCCTCGATGGTGACGCCGCCGGCGCCCAATTCATGCAGGAAATTGGATATCATTTCTATCGCTTCTTCCGTCGTGTGGACGGTCACTTCATGCCAACGCATAAGATCAGGTTTCCTCCCTCGTTCTCTCACAGGCGCCCTTTTTGGCCGCACGTTCCCTTATTTTACTACAACCGAAACCCCGGTGGCAAAAAAGCGTATATTCCATCATTCTTGAAAAAATTGGAATTAGAGGTGAGCCTATGCTGGAGGAATGGAACGGCAAGCTGGAGCAGTGCAGGGAACGGCTGCGGACCAAGGAGAAGCTGGGGGACCGGATTCGGCTCTTGGAAGCGCGGATGGCGGAGCTGGAGGAGAAGGCGGAGCATTGGAAGAATCATCTGGCCCTGGAAACCGCCGATGTGGAGGAGCTGACCGGGATGACCTTCACCGCCTTCTGGGCATCCCTCACCGGGCGCAAGGAAGAACGGCTCGCGAAGGAACGCACCGAGATGCTGGAAGCCAAGCTGAAGCTGGATCAGGTGCTGGCCGCATGGAAGGATGCCGAACAGGAGCTGTCGTCCGTCCGGATCGAATGGAGCTTCGTACGCTTCGCGGAGGGGGATCTGAAGGCGGTCCTGGCCGATAAGGAAGCGGCCATCCTGCAGCTGGATCCCGCTCTGGCCACGGAGCTGAACGGCCTGTCCGAGCGCAGAAGCCGCGCCACACTAGAGCTCAAGGAATGGAGGGAGGCCTACCGGGAAGGCTGCTCAGCCTCCCAGGCCTTGATGCAGGCCATCCGGTACTTGGAGTCAGCGGAAGGCTGGGGCACTTGGGACCTTCTGGGAGGCGGCCTTCTCTCCACCTCCATGAAACATTCGCGCATCGATGACTGCATCGCCCAGCTCCACAACACTCAGCACCGGCTGATGCGGTTCCAGGAGGAGCTGCGGGACGTCCAGCTGGTCTATGCGGCGGAAACGCTGGATCTCGGCGGATTGCTCCGGTTCTCCGATTATTTCTTCGACGGCTTCCTGGTGGACCTGGCCGTCCAAGGCCGCATCAAGGATGCGCTGGCCCAGCTTCGGGACCAGATGAGCCGTCTCGCCGTCATGCTCCAGCGGCTGGAGGAGGAGGTCCGCCGCTGCGAGGCGGATGCCGCATCGCTGGACCGGGAATACCGCAGCCTGGTGGAACAGGCCGGTTAAGGGGAGGCTTGCTCCTCACCGCACCAAAAAAAGAAACCTTCTCCCGGGACCGGCACGCCCGCCGATTCACCTGGAGAAGGTTTCTTTGCTGCTGAGCCCTTGCAGGATCCTTCACCGGATCCTGCCTTACACCAGACCTCCGGCCTCTTCCACGAGCCGGAGTGCCTTGTGGTGTACGGACTCGTCCACCACCGCGGTCAGGAGGATGTCGCGGCCGGTCACACCCCCTCCGCCCCCGTCGCTCATGCCGCTTGCGGCCGGATCGGCCGCAATGAGAATTCCGACGCTGTCATTGGACTCCGTCGCGCCTTGGGTCAAGCCGGCCAGGCCCGTCATTTGGCCTTGGGAAGGATTCCGCGGCACCGCCGGGGAGTCTCCCGGATACCGGGCCACCCGGTCGATCCGGGCGTCGATGACCCGCAGCGCTTGGAGCTTATGAAGCACCTCTTCGGCTTCATCCGGCGTTTTGAAGTAAGCGAGAATGTTCTTTTCCATCAGTCATTCTCCTGCCTTTTGTCGGCAGCCTCCATCCGCTCCATGGCCTCCAGATCGTCCTCGTCGGCCTGCTCCATGGAGAACTCCACATCTTCGCTTCTGGTGATGGGAAGTTTCCTCCGCTCGCTCATCTGCTTGTCGTTTGCCATTCGCGCATCCCTCCTTATCGTGATCCCTGATAGGGTTCGCTGAATCGGAACGGGTTATGCGGCGGAGAGGGCGCGGCCCAACAGAGAAAGCCGCCTCCCGCATTACCGGAAGACGGCTCTCTCTTAATCCTCCCTATTCGCCCAGGAAGGCCTTCTTCATCCGCTCGAACAAGGATTGCTGCTTGTCGTGGGTGTGCTCACCGCTCATGCCGGCGAACTGCCGCAGCAGCTCTCTCTGCTCGTCGTTCAGGTTGGTCGGGGTGACCACGACCACCTTCACATGCTGGTCGCCTTGGCCATAGCCGCGGAGGCGCGGAACTCCCTTGCCCTTCAGGCGGAAGTAGGTTCCGGTCTGGGTGCCCGACGGAATCTTCAGCTTCACCTTCTCGGTCAGCGTCGGGATCTCGATCTCGTCTCCCAACGCCGCTTGGGCGAAGGTTAACGGGATCTCGCAGTAGATATCGTCGCCTTCCCGCTCGAAGAATTCATGGGTCTTGACGCGGATCACAATGTACAGATCCCCCGGAGGACCGCCCTTGGATCCGGCTTCCCCTTCGCCGGATACCCGGAGCTGGGCGCCGTCATCGACGCCGGCCGGAATCTTCACATGAATCTTGCGCTGCTTCTTCACCTTGCCTGCGCCGTGACAGTCGGTACAGCGGTCCTTCACCGTAGTGCCTTGTCCGTTACAAGCGGAGCAGACACGGCGGTTCACGATGCGGCCGAAGGCAGTGTTCTGGATGACCTCCTGCTGTCCGCTCCCTTTACACGTAGCGCAGGTATCCGGCTTGGTTCCGGGCTTGGCGCCCGTACCGCGGCAGGTCTCGCAGTTCTCGGTCCGGGGGATGGTAATGTCCATCTCCTTGCCGAATACGGCCTCCTTGAACTCAATCGTCATCGTGTATTGGAGGTCGCTGCCCCGTTGAGGCGCGTTCGGGTTCCGCCGTTGGCCGCCTCCGCCGAAGAACATGTCGAAGATGTCGCCGAAGCCGCCGAAATCCTGACCGTTGAAGCCGCCTCCGCCCATACCCTGATTCGGGTCCACATGGCCGAACCGGTCATAGGTGGAGCGTTTCTGGTCATCGCTCAGCACATCGTAGGCTTCCTTCACTTCCTTGAACTTTTCTTCCGCATCGGGAGCTTTGTTTACATCGGGATGGTACTGCCGCGCGGCCTTGCGGAACGCTTTTTTGATCTCGTCCGCGCCTGCGTCCTTCTCGACTCCCAGCACTTCATAATAATCGCGTTTGCTCACGTTTTCACCTCGCCCCAAAGTCCTCCTGCCCAACCGCTCTTGCCGGCCGGATGAAACGGGAGAACGCCGGTTTCTTCCTCTCATCGTGCATGGCAAAACCAAAGCCGGGTGAACCCGGCTTTGGTCTTAAGCCCTTGCTGTATCCATCCTATAGGCTAAGACGGCAGGCCGTCAACCCATGGCTTATTTCTTGTCTTCGTCCACGACGGTGTAATCCGCGTCAACCACGTTGTCCTTGCGGGCCGCGCCGGCATCTGCGCCTGCGGAACCGGCTTCGCCGGCTTGCTGCTGGGCTCCCATCTGCTCATAGAGCTTAACGGAGAGCTGCTGCACCACTTGGGACAATTCCTCGGTTGCCTTGGTGATGTCTTCGAGATCGTTGCCCTCCAGCGCCTTCTTGACGGCGTCCTTGGCAGCGTTCGCTTTCTCGATCTCGCCGGCATCCACCTTGTCGCCCAGATCCTTGATGGTCTTCTCGACGGTGTAGACCAGCTGGTCCGCGTTGTTGCGGGCTTCCACCAGCTCCTTGCGCTTGCGGTCCTCTTCGGCGTGAGCCTCGGCATCCTTCATCATCTTGTCGATCTCCTCGTCGGACAGGCCGCTGGAGGAGGTGATGGTGATCTTCTGGCTCTTGCCGGTGCCCTTATCCGTAGCGGATACGTTGACGATACCGTTGGAGTCGATGTTGAAGGTCACCTCGATCTGCGGTACGCCGCGCGGTGCCGGCGGAATGTCGCCCAGCATGAACCGGCCCAGGGTCTTGTTGTCCGACGCCATGGAGCGCTCACCCTGCAGGACGTGGATCTCGACGCTGGTCTGCATGTCGGCATAGGTGGAGAAGACTTGGGACTTGCTGGTCGGGATCGTGGTGTTGCGGTCGATCATCTTCGTGAATACGCCGCCGGCGGTTTCGATGCCGAGAGACAGCGGAGTGACGTCGAGCAGTACGACGTCCTTGACGTCACCGGTCAAGACGCCCGCTTGGATGGCAGCGCCAAGAGCGACCACTTCATCCGGGTTCACGCCCTTATGCGGCTCTTTGCCCAGCAGCTTCTTGATGGCTTCCTGAACGGCCGGAATCCGGGTGGAGCCGCCGACCAGCACGACCTTATGAATGTCGTTGGCGCTCATGCCCGCATCGCTCATGGCTTGACGGGTCGGGCCCATGGTGCGCTCCACCAGATCTGCGGTCAGCTCTTCGAACTTGGCGCGGGTCAGGTTCATCTCCAAGTGCTGAGGTACGCCATCTACCATCGTGATGAAGGGCAGGGAAATGGTGGAGGTCAAGACGCCGGAAAGCTCCTTCTTCGCCTTCTCGGCCGCATCCTTCAGACGCTGAACGGCCGCCTTGTCCTTGGACAGGTCGATGCCCTGCTCCTTCTTGAACTCGGTTACCAGCCAGTCGATGATCTTCTGGTCGAAGTCGTCTCCGCCCAGATGGTTGTCGCCGCTGGTAGCCAGTACCTCGAAGGTGCCGTCGCCCAGCTCCAGGATGGAGACGTCGAAGGTGCCGCCGCCCAGGTCATAAACCAGGATGATCTCGTCCTTGTCCTTCTCGAGGCCATAAGCCAGAGCTGCAGCGGTCGGCTCGTTGACGATCCGGAGCACTTCGAGACCGGCGATCTTGCCGGCGTCCTTGGTGGCTTGACGCTGGCTGTCGTTGAAGTAAGCCGGCACGGTGATAACCGCTTGGGTAACCGGCTGGCCCAGATAAGCCTCGGCGTCCGCCTTCAGCTTCTGCAGGATCATCGCGGAGATTTCCTGCGGCGTATAGCTGTTGCTGTCGATTTGCGTTTTATGGTTCGTGCCCATATGGCGCTTGATGGAGATGATGGTACGGTCCGGATTGGTGATGGCTTGCCGCTTCGCGGTTTCGCCTACCGTGCGCTCTCCGTCCTTCTTGAAGCCCACGACGGACGGCGTAGTGCGCGCGCCTTCCGGGTTAGGGATAACTACTGCCTCGCCGCCTTCCATCACGGCTACGCAGGAGTTCGTCGTACCGAGGTCAATACCGATGACTTTACCCATGATTCAAGTCCTCCTTCGAATGTTGGTTGCCCGATTATCCTTTCACTTTGACCATGGCCGGCCGAAGCACTCGATCCTTGAACATATAACCACGTTGAACTTCCTCGACGACAGTGCCATCCTCGTACTCGTCGGACTCCACCTGCATGATCGCCTGGTGATAATCCGGGTTGAACGGCTGTCCTGCGGCATCCATCCGCTTCAGGCCTTCCTGCTCCAGCGTCTGGTCCAACTGGCGGAAGGTCATCTCGATGCCCTTCAGAAGGGAATCAAAATCCTTCGAATCCCTGCTGGACTGAATCGCCCGCTCGAAATTGTCCAATACGGGCAGAAGCTGCTCTACCAGCTTGGAAGACGCATATTTGGCGAAATCTTCCTTCTCTTGACGAGTACGCCGCCGGAAGTTGTCGAAGTCCGCTTGCGCCCGCAGATAACGCTCCTGGTTCTCCTCCGCAAGCTTGCGGAGCGCCTCCAGCTCGGTGCTTCCGATGCCGGACTCGGTCTTGCCTTCCTGGTCATCGTATGTAGCCTCTGTATGGTCAACGGCTTCATTCTCCGTCTCTTGCGCTTGGGCCACTTCCTCTTTCATTGAATCGCTCACCTAAGTGTTCACCTCCTTAAAAATTCCGTCGCTTGGGCGCTGCCGCGCCAACCTTACCCATTGTGCCCAAATCGGAAGGAAGCCAAAACGGCTCCCTCCCGGGGGACAACGCCAAGCTTATTTGTACCAACGCTGCATCATAACCGCCATATCCTTGGAGAAATGCTCCAGGAGGCCGATGACCCTCCCGTACTCCATCCGTGTCGGCCCCAGAATCCCGATAGTGCCGAGCGTCTTGCCGTCCACGGCATAGGTGGCGGTAATCAAGCTGCAATTGTTGATCGCTTCCAGCGTATTCTCGCTGCCGATCCGGACCTGCAGCCCATCGGGCGCGGACGAGATCAGCTTGACGAGGGTCGGTGTCTCGTCGAGAAGCTCCAGGAACGTCTTGACCTTCTCCACGTCCTTGAATTCTGGCTGGGCCAGCATCTTGGTGGCGCCGGAGAGGAAGATCCGGTCTTCCTTGTCGTCGTCCACCACGCCCTCGAACACCTTCAGCAGGTCCTCGTAGCCGGAGACGTGCTTGGAGAGCTCTTCCCCGATCTCGTTATACATCTTCGAACGCAGATGCAGGAGCGGCACTCCCGCCAGCCGCGCATTCAGAATGTTCACGAACTTCTCGATCTCCCCCATGGGCACACCTTGGGGAATCTGGAACACCTTGTTCTCCACCTGTCCGGTGCTGGTGACAATGATGGCCACGGCGCTGGTATCGCTGAGCGGCACCACCTGAAGAAGCCGGAGCGTGGTATTGAACACCTCGGGTCCCATGACGATGGACGTATAATTGGTCAATCCGGACAGCATGGTCGCCACCTGCTGGATGACCTGCTCCACCTCCTGGAGCCGTTCGGCAAAATAACTCCGGAGCATATTGTAATCCGGAGCCGTTACCTTGGACAGCTGCAGCAGATGGTCCACGTAATAGCGGTAGCCCTTCTCGGAAGGAATGCGGCCTGCGGAGGTATGGGGCTGCTCCAGGAAGCCCAGCTCCTCCAGATCCGACATCTCGTTGCGGATGGTGGCGGGACTGAAGCCCACGTCTCCCCGCTTGGAGATGCTGCGGGAACCCACGGGCTCGGCGGAACGGATATAATCATCTACAATGGCGCTCAAAATCATCTTCTGTCGGTCCGATAACATCTGCTTCAGCCTCCCCTTCAGCATGGACTCCTGCATGACCGTCACCTTCGGGTCGTTAGCACTCGCTCGATATGAGTGCTAATCAATACTACAAAAATAGCAAAGAAAAACGCCTGTGTCAAGTGATCACAGGCGTTTCTGAACGGCGATTTCATCGCAGCAATGCTGCTTTTTGCAGTGGATGCAGTCCTTCCAGACCTTCTCCGGAAAAATCTCCTTCGGCACGACCTCGAAGCCGTTCCGCTCGAAAAATTTCACTTCATAAGTGAGCGCCATGACGGTCGGAACCCCCATCTGCCTGGCTTCTTCGAGAAGCCGGTCCACCAGCTGGGAGCCGATGCCCTGTCCCTTGAACCCTTCCGTGATCCCCAGCGAGCGGATCTCTACGAGATCCTTGCCCAGCCGGCTCAAGGAGCCGCACCCGATCAGCTTGCCGTCGGCCTCCGCGATCACGAAGGTATCGATGATGGCGAGAAGCGTCTCGCGGCTGCGGGGAAGCATAATTCCTTTCTCCGCATACTTCTGAATCAGCAAGTAGAGGGCTTCCACATCCTCTTGCGTAGCCCGCCGGCACAGTACCGCCATCGTCGTCATCTATCATCCCACCTGGTCCTCGATTTGTGATATGAATAAATATACAACATGACGTATAAACCTACAAGCAAAATTTCAACCGGTCAATAAGCCGATGAACGCGCCGAACACCACATTGGCCAGGGGAACGGCCTCACGGGTCATCCGGTAGCCGACCCCGGTCTTCTCCAACAGTCCCTTGCCCGTCAAATCCTGAATAATGCCGCCGAACACCGCTTCCATCGGGACGCCGAACTGGTCTTCAAAATCGTTCCGGCGGACCCCCTCCAAGAGCCGCAGGCCCACCATCATGAAGTCCTCCATAGCCTCCTCCCGGGACACCGGATGGACCTCCAGCCGGGGCAGCTTATGCATCGCCGCCTGGTTGTAGGGTTGGATCCCCTTGATGTTGACGTGGCGCTCCGCATCGGCGTATCCGTGCGCTCCCGCACCAAGGCCGTAATACGCCCGGTTGCGCCAGTACATCGTATTATGCCGGCTCTCGTAGCCCGGCCGGGCGAAGTTGCTGATCTCATACTGCCGGTATCCCGCCCGCTCCAACCGTTCCATTATACGCTCGAACATGGAAGCCTCCACTTCTTCTTCGGGGAGGACGAGTTGATTTTTTTGATACAAGGCGTGGAACAGGGTATTCTCCTCCACCTTCAGCCCGTAGATGGAATAGTGCTGCAAGTCCAGCTTCAGCGCTTGGTCGAGGGAATCCTCCAAGAGCTCCATGGTCTGGCCCGGCAGGCCGAACATGAGATCGATCGTCAGGTTGCCGAAGCCTGCGGCTCGGGCATATTCCAGGCTGCGGTACACGTCCTCCGACTGATGGATGCGCCCGATTCTCTCCAAGAGGGGGTCGTGGAACGACTGAACGCCGAAGCTGATCCGGTTGACCCCGCCCTCCCGCATAACGGCCAGCTTGTCCGGATCCGTGGTCCCGGGGTTGGCCTCCATGGTGAATTCCAGATCGTCTACCCGGTCTGCAAAATAGTCGGCGGTCAGCCGCAGGAACCGCTCCATCTGAGACGGTGTCAGCACCGTCGGCGTGCCGCCTCCGACGAAGATCGTCTCGATCCGCCGCGGGGGCAGCCGCTTCACGGTAGCCTCCATCTCGCGCTCCAGCGCGTCGAGGTACTCGCCGACGGGCTGGCCCTTCAGGACGTAGGAGTTGAAGTCGCAGTAATGGCACTTGTTCGTGCAGAACGGAATGTGGATATAGACCGCCGTCGGCGGCTTCATCTTATAGTCGCTCACAGGGGGTCCTCCTCTAATGGAAAAGGAGTATCCCGGGGATACTCCTGTCTCTCGTCTCTCTTACTCGTCGATCTTCAGGACAGCCATGAAGGCTTCCTGCGGAACTTCAACGTTGCCGACCTGTTTCATGCGCTTCTTGCCTTCCTTCTGCTTCTCGAGCAGCTTCCGCTTCCGCGAGATGTCGCCGCCGTAACACTTGGCGAGCACGTTTTTGCGCATGGCCTTGATGGTTTCGCGGGAGATGATCTTCTGCCCGATGGCGGCCTGGACCGGCACTTCGAACATCTGCTGCGGGATCAGCTCCTTCAGCTTCTCGCAGATGATCTTGCCGCGCTGATAGGCTTTGTCCCGATGCACGATGACGGACAGGGCGTCCACCTTGTCGTTGTTCAGAAGAATGTCCATCTTCACCAGATTGGACTGCTTGTAGCCGGATACCTCGTAATCGAAGGAAGCATAGCCCTTGGTGCTGGACTTCAGCTGGTCGAAGAAGTCGTAGACGATCTCGGACAGCGGCATGTCGTATACCAGCGTCACCCGGTTGGCATCCAGGTATTCCATGTTGACGAAGTCGCCGCGCTTGTTCTGGCAGAGCTCCATGACGGTGCCGACGTAGTCCTTCGGCACGATGATCGAGGCCTTCACGTACGGCTCTTCCACGAATTCGATCTTGCCCGTCTCCGGATAGTTGGACGGGTTGTCGATCATGAGCACCTCGCCGTTGGTCTGCGTCACGCGGAACACTACGCTAGGAGCGGTCGTGATCAGCGGAATGTTGAACTCACGCTCGATCCGTTCTTGGATGATCTCCATGTGCAGCAGACCCAGGAAGCCGCAGCGGAAGCCGAAGCCAAGCGCCGTGGAGCTCTCCGGCTCGAACTTCAGAGACGCATCGTTCAGCACCAGCTTCTCCAGCGCGTCGCGGAGGTCATTGTACTCCGAGGTCTCGATCGGATACAAGCCGCAGTACACCATCGGGTTGATCTTCCGGTAACCGGGCAGCGGCTCGGCGGCCGGATTCTTCGCATCCGTCACCGTATCGCCCACTCGGGTGTCTTTCACGTTCTTGATGCCTGCCACTACGAAGCCTACGTCGCCTACGGAGAGCTCATCCACAATGCCCATGCGCGGCATGAACGCTCCGACCTCGATGACCTCGAACACGGCGTCCGTGGCCATGAATTTGATCTTGGAGCCCGAGCGAATGGAACCGTCCACCACCCGGACATACACGATGACGCCCTTGTACGGGTCATAGTGAGAGTCGAAGATCAAGGCTTTCAGCGGCTTGTCCGGATCTCCCGTTGGGGCGGGGACCTTCTGGACCACCTGCTCCAGAATTTCCTTGATGCCGATGCCCGCCTTGGCGGAGGCCAGGACGGCATCGCTGCAATCGAGGCCGATGACGTCCTCGATCTCGCCCTTTACCCGTTCCGGCTCGGCGCTCGGAAGATCGATTTTGTTAATAACGGGGATGATCTCCAGGTTGTTGTCCAGGGCCAGATAGACGTTGGCCAGCGTCTGGGCTTCGATGCCCTGGGCTGCGTCCACCACCAGAAGGGCGCCCTCGCAGGCGGCCAAGCTCCGGGAGACCTCATACGTGAAGTCGACGTGTCCCGGGGTGTCGATCAGATTCAGAATGTATGTCTCGCCGTCATCGGCACGGTATTGGAGCCGCACGGCCTGCAGCTTGATGGTGATGCCGCGCTCCCGTTCCAGATCCATCTGATCGAGCACCTGCTCCTGCATCTCCCGCTGAGTCAGGGCTCCCGTATATTCAAGTATCCGATCCGCCAGCGTCGACTTGCCGTGGTCGATGTGCGCGATGATCGAGAAGTTGCGGATTTTTTCCTGTCTTGCCCGAATGTCTTTCATGTGACCCTCCTAAAAATGCCCGACAAATGATTCAATGTATCATTATATCAGTTCGAAGGATTGTCATCAATGGAAGCGGGCCTGTTTTCCCGTCGGGTCATGTTACCAGGGCGTCGAAGAGGGAGACGATCATCCCCATGATGGCCTTGGCGATATGGTGAAGCGCGTCGCCCACCCGGTTGCTCAGATGGTTCAGGAAGGACTCCTTCACCTCGATCTTCGGCGGTTCGGCTTGCGACTTTGCCCCCGGCTGGGCGGAGGCCGCCTGCACCTTCTGGCCGGATGCGGCACCGGCTCCGGCGGAGGCCGTCTTGCCCGTGGTGCCTGAACCGGCAGTTCCGGCCGCAGCAGACGGGCTGGCGGCAGCCGGCTTCACGGCAGCAGGCCGGGTTTCGGGCTGGTGCGCCACGACGGCCGGCTTGCCCACCTGCTCGGCGGGGCCCTGCACCCGTTCCATCCCCCGGGTTGCCAGATCCAGCCCGAAGAACACCGCGAAGGCCAATAGGAAGATCGTCAGCAGCAGCCTGCCCGGCCGGATTCTTCTCATGATCGGATCCTCCCGTGATCAATTCGTTTTGGCTCCTGCCGGAGCAGGAGCGTTCACCTTGGTTGCATCCCAATACATGTCGGAGATGACGTCTGCCAGAACGCCTGCGGTTCTCTTGCATTCCTCCAGCGTGTTGAAGACTCCGCCGATCTCGATCAGGATGCTGTTCGGGGACAGCGACTGGTTATACTCCGCATTGCCGTCATGGGCGCTCTTGGCCCAGATGCCGCGGGAGAGGCCCTTCATCTTCTTCTCCAGCTTCTCCTGCAGTTGAGTGGCGAAGGCTTCGTTCTTCTCCCAGTTAGGGTTCTTCTGCCCGATGATGAAGAAGACCTTGGCATAGCTCTTGCCGTCGACAGTCAGCGTCGATTTATCCTTCGTCGAGTCATCCCGGTGCAGGTCGAAGACGAATTGGATGTCCGGGTTGGCGGCGAAGGCTTCCTTGACGGTCTTCGACGAGTATTTGTAGGAATAGTACCAGTTGTATTGGTCGATGGCGGTGGCATAGTCGGTATTGTAGTGGACTGCTCCGATGCCCTTGTCCTCCAGCCGGTCAGCCAGCTCCTTGCCCACCAGAGTGATGTTCTTCTTGGAATCCTGCGCCTTGTTCATGTCCTTGTCGGACAGCCCCAGCTCCGGCACCCAGGACTCGCGGTTATGGGAGTGGTAGATCAGCACCACCTTCTTGCCGTCGGTCGTCGGATGCGATGCAGGCGCCGGGGACGGGGAAGCGGTGGCCGCCCCGCTTGCTGCGGGCGACGGTGTGGCGGAGGGGGCCGGTGAGCCGGTGGCGGCAGGCGAAACACCTCCCTGCCCCGCAGGGCCCTGCGGCTGCCCGCCGTTCTGCGTGTTAGCCGGAGCGTATTCCACCGGACCTTCGCCGACCTCTGCACCGTTGGGCTTGCGCAGCAGGTAGGAGTTGTCCAGGCCCAGCCCAGGAATTTCCCGGGCCAGCAGCGTTTTGGGATCGTTCAGGTTAATATCCGTCAGCATGCGGAACATGAAGCCGAACACATTTTTCTGGGAAAAGGTGGAGGCGGCGTCCTTCTGCTCCGCCAGATGCGGGACCTCCAGCCCCATCATATCGAGGAAAAACTCGTTGGATACCGAAGCGGCCAGCCCCTTCATGGAGGAGGCGGGGGAGGCATTCATCCGGGTCTGCCCATAGCCTACGGCCACCACCAACAGAAAGGCGGCAAGGGTCGTCGCCGACAGCAGGGCATAGGTTCTCCCCATGGTTCCCAATGCTTGGGTGAGTTTGCGGTATTTGCTCAGGTCCAATGTGAACGTCGTCCGTTTCATCGTCGATTCCTCCTCCAACTGGTTCACTACCAATCTATGAATCCATTCGGAAGAATAGAACCGATAAAAAAAGAAGCCTGCGGATTCTCTCACAGACTTCTCGGCCGTTACATGATAGTGATCCTCTTCGAAGCTAGCAATCTCTGCCGCCCGGTCTTATTAACGGACGATAGAATGGGAGATGGCGTCCGGCACCTCGGACAGCGCTTGGAGTCGGAGGAATACGCCCTTCGGCTCCTCGGTAATCTCCACGTTGTTATACTCCCATTCCTGGATCGCGGGAATGTGAATGCAATTCAGTCCGGCCTTCAGCGCCGGAACCACATCCGTCCGGATGGAATTGCCGATCATCCAGGTGCTGCTCCGGTCGAAGCTCATCTCGCGGACGATCTCCTCCAAGGCCTCGGCCGTCTTGTGCTGGCGGACGAAGATACGGTCGCCGAAGTATTTTTCAAGTTGAACGGACTTGATCTTCTTATGCTGGTGTGCGGTGACGCCTCCGGTATAGAGATAGAGACGATGCCCGTCCGCCTGAAGTCGGTCCAGCGTTTCCACCATGGAAGGATACGGCTCTACCTCCAGGTCGTAGACGGATTTGCCCAGCGCCAGCAGCTCCTCTTCCTCCGCCTGTGATCTCTCGCGGCCGTAGAGGTTGGAGAAATACTCGTAGGTCTTCACAAGCGAGACGGGAAAATGATCGGTCGTGAACCCATGGATGTTCACCCCGGCAATATCGATCTCCAGCTGCTTCTTCTTAATGTCCTCCAGCCCGAGGCGATGGGCACCGAACCAGACGGACAAGAGATCCGCAAATTGGTCCAGGACGGCGTCGAAATATTTGTTGCAGTGAATCAGCGTATCATCCAAGTCGAATAGGATCGTTTGCGGCATCATCTGTTCTCCCCACCTGTATGTGTCATATGGATTGTCTAATATATAACAAGTATCATAGCCGATTTGGAGATGAAAGTAAAAAGAAAGCGATAGAATGAAAGACCTAATGCGAGGCTTATGGGGGAAGCAGGACGTAAAAAAGCCGCTCCGCTCCGGATTGGAGGGGCGGCGTGTGTTTCACGTCGGTTGACGCTTTCTCGAACCGTTCAATGGGTATAGGCCGCTACATTATCCTTGTCGACGGCATCGTGGAGTGCTGCATTCAGACCGCTGGCGATGATATTGGCAATATCCTCGATGAATTGGTCGATCTCCTTCGGCGTTACGAGCAAATCGTGCCCCACCGGGTTCAAGACCTCCTTCACCAGCGCGAGACGCTCCTGCTCCTGCATGTTGTCGAGGAGGCCCAGAATCTCCTTGGTGTTGGAGGTCTGCTGGGCGAAGTGATGGTGCATCATATCGATGGCGTTGTTCACGATGGTGGAAGCGTACACCACCGTCGGGACGCCGATGGCGATGACGGGCACGCCCAGAATCTCGCGGGTCAAGCCCTTCCGTTTGTTGCCGATGCCGGAGCCCGGATGGATCCCCGTGTCGGCAATCTGGATCGTGGAATTCACCCGGTCCAGCGAGCGAGACGCCAGCGCATCGATGGCGATGACCAGGTCGGGCTTCGATTTCTCTACGATGCCCTGCACGATCTCGCTGCTCTCGATCCCGGTGGTGCCGAGCACACCCGGAGCTACGGCGCTGACCGCCCGGTAGCCCGGACTCACATGGTCCGGCATCAGCTCGAAATAATGCCGGGTCACCATCACATTCTCGACCACCAAGGGTCCCAATGCGTCCGGGGTGACGTTCCAGTTGCCCAGCCCGATGACCAGCACCTTGGCGTCCTTCGAAATCCGGAGGTGCTCCAGAAACCTCTCGAACACCTGGGCGAATTTCGTCGCAACCCGGTCCTGCAGGTCCGTATCCTTGTTCCGCAGACCCGGCACCTCGATGGTGACGTAATGGCCCGGCAGCTTCCCGATTCTCTGGCCGGCCTCCGGCGTGTCCACATGGATCTTGGTCACCTTGATGTCCCCGTCCTCGTCCACCTCCGACATTAAGCCGGGAATGTTCTCCGTTCCCAACCTTCTCGATGCCAGGTCCCGGGCCTCAAGGGCCAGGTCCGTATGGGTCGAGGACATGGCCTTCTCTTCCGCCGCTTCATCTATATCCAGATCCCAGTCCAGGCCGGACCTGCTCTTGCGCAGCTCCCAACGCTTATCCATAGACGTCTCCCTTCCATTTGCAGGTTTATCCGGATATAGTGTGCGGAGGATAAGAACCGCTTATACAGTCCAACAAGCACTATTGCATTTTGGCAACCCTCATGGTAGAATGTTTAAAGTTGTCTATAGTTGATGCTTCCCTGTCGGTTTTTCCAGGGGAAATAACCAACAAGGATGCATAGCCGTGTAGGAGGTGAATGAAATGCCGAACATTAAGTCCGCTATTAAGCGCGTGAAAGTCAGTGAAAAGCGTCGTCTGCAAAACGCTTCCCAAAAATCCGCACTTCGCACCGCGGTTAAAACCGCAGAAAGTGCTCTGAATAGCCAGAACGTTGATTCTGCAAAAGACGCACTGGTTGCAGCAACCAAGAAATTAGACAAAGCTGTAACGAAGGGCCTGATTCACAAGAACGCTGCGAACCGCAAGAAGTCCCGTTTGGCCAAGAAGCTGAACGCCCTGACCCAAGCGTAAGCTTGGATCGTGCGGTTCCGTCAGCCATAATAAAGTCCATGCGCTTCCTTGAAGCCGCATGGACTTTTTTTCTTCCCCTTATACCGCCAGCTTCAAGATGAACATCTCCAGGCCCAATACCTTATCCACCTTGCCGCTCTTCATGCCGTAGTCCATATCCCCCAACTGGGACAAGATCTCCGCCAGCTGCTGGAAGCTGAACCGTCTCGATTGCTCCGCCGCTATCTTCACCGCGTACGGATGGGCGCCTACCGTCCCGGCCATCTGCTGCTGGGAGTAGCCTTGCCGCTCCAATTCCTTCACCTGCAGCATCATCCGGAACTGCCGGGTCATCAGCATGGCGATCTTGATCGGCTCCTCCCTCCGCTTCAACAGCTCGTACAGGATCGTCAGCGCCCGGTCTTTGCGAAGCCGCACGATGTCATCGATCAGGACGAATACGTCCTGCTCCGTCGACCGGACCACAAGCTGCTCCACCGTCTCTGCCGTAATGGTTCCGCCCCGGCCTGCGTAGAGCGACAGCTTCTCCAGCTCGGAGGACAGAGACTGCAGATTGGTTCCCCCCGACAGGAGGAACGCTTCAACGGCGCCGGGCCCGAACGTAACTCCTAACGAATCCGCCCTCCGCTTCACCCATTGAGCCAGATCCTCCGCCGTCAGCGGAGAGAAGGTCAGGACCACCCCGGCATCCTTCAGCGTCTTTACGATCTTCTTCCGTTCGTCCAGCTTGTCCGCATCCACAGTCAGCACCAGCACGGAGAATTCGGCTGGAAACTTCATATACTCCAGCAGCTTCTCCGTCCGGTGCTCGATCTTGCCGGATTCCTTCGCCCCGGTCAAGAACAAGGCGTTGCTAGCAATCACTACCTTGCGTTCTGCCATAAAAGGCATCGTCCCCGCGTCCTCCAGCACGTCATCCAGCGGGGTTTCCGTGAGATCATAGCGGCTGACGGCGAAATCCCGGTTCTCCTCGGGCACACATTTGTTCAGCACAAATTGAAGAAATTCCTGCATTCGGAACTTCTCGGTTCCGCAGCAGACATACACCGGACGGGGAGTCCCCTTGTCCAGTTCCTTTACGATCGACTTCAAATCCAATTCGCAACACCTCGGACTCCATCTTACCAAATCTTAAGCCGGATTGTCGAAAATATTTCCGGACCGGCACACAAACAAAGGGATGATCTCGCAGCATCTGCGGGTTCATCCCTTGGATTGAATCGGTCCGGCTACACCGGTGGGTGCGGAACTGCAGCAGGTCAAGGCGTCGACTCCGTCTTGGCTTCAGCCGTGATCGAATAGGCGGTTTCCTTGCCGTCCGGCTTCGTGATGGAGTAATGGAACACACTCTCCGTCCAGCCTTGGAAGGCCAGGATATCCCCGGGCTCCAGCTTGTTCTTGGAACGGAACCACTCCGAGCCATCCTTGGCCGTTACCACAACCACATCCCGGTCCAGCCGCGCGGTGAACCGTCCGTCTGCCGAAGCCATGGGCTCCAACAGGATCTGGCTCTTCGCCATAAGAGACATCTCGCTGGGAGTAGTCGGGCTCGGCGTCGGGCTAAGCGTCTTGGCCTTGGCCTCATTCTTGGCTGCATCCGGGTCCGTTCGAACCTGCGGGGCGGAAGTATCCTCATGCTGGTCCGCAGAGGGAGGCGATGTCTCTGAAGCGGGAGCTGCAGCGGATTCTTGACGTGCGCCGTACGACTGCTTCGAGTCCACTGCGGGACCTGTCTGTCCGACGGAGGGTTCGGACGCCCCGGCAGGAGCGGAAGGGAAAGACTCCGGCTTCTCATTTGGCGACGCCATGGTAACCTCCCGGGCCGGATGGGTCGTTGAGCTTGCAGTTGGAGAAGGCGCCGCAGACGAACCGTTGCCCTTCTCCACTGGCGCTTCTGCTGCCGGTGCCGAAGACACCTTCGGTTGGATCGCATCCTGATTCGCCGTGCTCGCAGCAGGAGCAGCCCCCTCCACAGTGACTCCTATCTGGGATTCCTTGAACGCTCCGCCGCTGGCTGCCCCCGAAGTCGTCTTCTTGGGATCCAGCAGATCGGAAGCCGTCTTCTCGTTCACCTGGCCCGGAATTCCGTTGAAGATGAACATGCCCAGCACAATGCCGGCCGCGGCGACACCGGTGACGATCTTCCAAGAGATGATTCCCCTTCTCTTGCGGTATGCGATCAGCTCGGCAGCAACCGGCTCCTGGCGAATCGGCGGCTCCGCAGCCGCACCCGGCTCTGCGAACCCTCCCGCCCCTTCGAGCTGGGGAAGAATGGAATCCACAATGCTGTACGGCGGCGTCACCTGCGGCAGCTGGGCCAGCTCGTCGGACAGCAGCCGCAAGCGCTCATACAGGTCAGCGCACTCGGGGCAACCTTGTAGATGAGAGCGCATGGTCTCTTGTTCTCCGGACGTAAGGTCCGAATCCAGATCACGCTGCATCAGATCCATCATATCGTGACATGTCATCCCCGCACACCGCCCTTCTGATAATCTTGGAGCATACCCTGCAGCTGGTGCCTGGCCCTGAACAGATACGACTTCACCGTATTGATGGGCAGTCCCAGCGTTTCAGCAATCTCATTATACGAAAAATCCTGCAAATACCGTAACACCACCACCGACCGGTGGTGCTCCGGAAGGCGGTCAATCGCCGCTTGTATATCCTTGGCCACGTAAGCGGATAACACCTCATCCTCCACATTATGGTCCGCACGGAACACCATCTCGTGCTCGTCGATGGATACCGAGGGCTTGGCTCTGCGGAATTTATCGATGCAGATGTTGGTCACGATCCGCTGCACCCAGGTCTTGAACTGGGCCTTCTCCTCGTAGGAGTTGATCTTGGTGTAGATCCGGATCAGCGCCTCCTGGGAGACATCCAAAGCATCCTGCTCATTATTCAGCATGTAATAAGCCGTCTTGTATACATGGGGCTCTATCTCTCGCAAAAGGGTAAGTAGCGCTTCCCGATCACCGGCCTGTGCGGCTTTTATCGTGTCTATGGCTACCACAGGGTCCCCCTCTCTTGCAACCTTATAAACGGTGCAGGGTTCTGAAATGTTGCAGTTCCACCTAGAAAAAAGTTTATACGCGGTTCCGTCTGGAAAGTTCCGTCTTCGAATGTAAATAAATAACGGATCTATACACTATCCCTTCTATTGTAAAGCATTTTGGCGCATTCGGCATCACCAAGTCCTTCCAGACTCATTGAGATGTACCATAACCTGCAGCCTTCGGGACAGCGTCTTCGTCCGCGTTCTGGAAGAAGAAGAGAAAGACCGGTTGATCGTTCTGCTGGAGAGGGTGAATCAGGTGTGGAGCTCAAGAATCAGGGCATGGGGAAGTACTAGGGGAGGGAGGGGGGATGAGCGATAGGAGGCGGGAGGGGTTCCCGCGCTGCCCGGAGCTTATGGTACAGTTGCTGTATGAGTACTGCCAGTAGACGGGACCGGTAACCCAGCCGCATTCCCTGCAAGCACGGAAGTCCTCTTAGTTCTAATTCGGATCCTTCCATCCCTATCGGCAGCCACTTGGATTTCGCCATGCAGATCCGTGCGGAGGATGGAAGCGCCCGCAGCCGTCAGCCGCTCCAGGGCGGAGGCATGAGGATGTCCGTATACATTCTTGCGTCCTGCGGAGATGACGGCCAGGGCAGGCCTCCAATAGGCCAGCCATTCCTCGGAGGAGGAGTTCTTGCTCCCGTGATGGCCGACTTTCAGAACATCTGCAGGAGAGAATGCAGCAACTGCCGATGATGGGCCAGCCGTCCGAAGACGCTCTAGCAGGCTTGATTCCTCGTCGCTGCCGATATCCCCCGCGAATAAAAAGCGGACGCCATTCATTCGAAGCAACGCGACAACCGTGACGTCATTCTGCTCCTCCTCCCATATGATGCCCGGTGCGCCATCCGGCTTCGGAGGGCTCAGGATGGACAGCTGGGTCCGCCGGTCGATGGAGAGCGTATCTCCTTCATGGACGGGCAGCAGCCGCACCCCATGCTCCAAGGCCAAGCGGAACAGAGCGCTTGCGGAGGGGCTCGACTTCAAGGTTCCGTTAAACAGCAGGGCTCCCACCGGTATCTCTTCCAGTACGGCAGCGAGACCGCCGATATGGTCCGTGTCCTCGTGGGACACTACAATATAGTCCAGCTGGTGCACCCCTCTCTTCTTCAAGAGTGGTACGACCGTCTTACGCCCCACCTCGAAGGGGTCCTGCCGCTCCTTCCATTCCTCCCCCAATTTCCGGAAGGTTACGGTGCCGCCTCCATCGATCAGGATTGTCCGGCCGTCCGGACTCCGGATCAAGGCGGAATCCCCCTGACCGACATCCAGAAAAGCCACGGTTCCCTCCCCGCTTCCGGACATCCAGTCCGGGGCATACCCGTATATGAGCAGGCCGGTCCAGAGCATCAAGCAAGCTCCTGCCGCTATCCCGTACCGCCGAACAAGGCGCGGACCGTCAATGGCCAGACAGATCCCCCTCTTCTCCAGCTTGCTCCAATGCATCCTTCTCCAAGCACAATAGAGGGCGGCGGCAGCCGACAAGTAGAACATCCCGATCCACCACACCTGCGGACTGGGCCAGATCAGCTTTCCCCATTCCCAGCCGTCCAGTCGGCCGATAATCGCAAAGGTAGACCGGTTCATCCAGGAAACCGGCTTGGCCAGAACTTGTCCCACCGGAGTCCATAAGCTTCCCGCAAGCAGAGCCCCATAACCCAGAGGTGTCACCGCAAAGCTGATGACAGGGACCAGAATCAGATTGGCCGGGAGTGAAAGCAGGGAAAACTGGTTAAAGTAGAAGACCGTTAGAGGAAACGAGACTATTTGGGAGGTCCACGCCACCGCAAAGCTGCTTCGGACCAGCTGCGGTCCTGCAGGCAGCAGCTCCGTTACCCTTGGCACGGCTGCGATCAGTCCCGCCGTCACGAGAAACGATAGCTGAAAGCCCACGTCCCGGACCGAGTACGGATTCCAGATCAGCATAGCCAGGGCCGCAGCGCCCAAAAAAGACAAGGCGTCCTTGTTCCACCCTCTGCCGCCGGACCATACCGCCGCCATGGCCGTCAGACCGGCGCGGATGACGGAAGGCGAGGCACCCGTAAACAAGACATACAGCGGAATGGTCAGCAGCAGGGCTCGCCCTGCCGTCTCCCTCGTGGCTCCGGCCAGACGGAGTAGCCCGGCGGCGGCCCACGCGAACACCGTGATATGCAGGCCTGATATGGCAAGGATGTGGGTCAGCCCCAATCCGGAAAATTCCCGGAAGCGCTCCGGGTCCAGCTCTTCCCGGGTACCGATCAGCAATCCCTTCATATACCCCGCCTCTTCTGCAGGGAACAATCGGCTGATCCGGTTCCCCGCCGCCAAGCGGATCCGGTCGTTCCACTGCAGCAGCCGTTCCCAAGGATCCGGGTTTGCGGATGCAGTCTCGACGGAACCCAGCCCTTTGACCGTAAAGGTCCAATGGATCTTCAGACGGTGCAGGTATTCCCGATAATCGAAGCCGCCGTAATTCGATGCCGGTTCCGGAGTCCGAACGATCCCCTCCAACCGGATCCGGTCGCCTCTCTTCCACCGAGACGCCATCTCCAGTTCCTCCTGCTCCTGAAGCCGGACTGTAACCGCAACCCACTCATCCGCATCCTCCTCCCCTCCTTCTCCCCAGCTCCAATGATCCGAGTCCAATCGGAAGGTCACCCGGTCTCCATCCATCTCGGGAAGGGTTCCGATCATACCGGATATCTTAACCGGGTATTCACCGTTGGCCACCGCCTCCGCAAGAAGGGCCGGCGGGGCCGCATCCGACACATTCGCTGCGTCCGTCCATACATAGAGACCGTTCCCTCCTGCGAAGAGGAGAATCGCAGCCGTGATCCAACCCCAAGAACATACCGGATAGGGAAGAGGTACTGCCACCGGACCACGTCCTCTCCTGCCGCGTTGTGCCCCTATGCCCGCAATCAACGCCGCACCTACGGAGCCCCACAGCCAGAAGCCCTGCAGTGCGACTCCCCATGCGGCCGCCGCACATCCCGCCGCCCACCAACATGCCGCCCATACAGCCGGCCGTTTCATCGCGATCAACCTCCCCGGTAGAAGCCAAAAAAGCCTCCCGCATGCGCCGTTAAGCACGTGCAGGGGGCTTCCCTGATCCGTTCCGTATTAATTCTGAACTTCCTCCACGCTTCCGGCCGGAGGCGTATACTCCTCCAGATGCCGGAATACGATCCCCCGCTCCTCCATCATCCTCCGGACCTTCTCACTGTCCTTCGGGTAGGAACGATGGTAGACAATCTCCACGATCCCGCTGTTCGCCAGCATGTTGGCGCAGGTCCAGCAGGGCTGGTCCGTCACATAGACGGTGGAGCCCTCCCGGTCTTTGCGGTCCGTGAAGAGCAGCAGATTCTGCTCGGCGTGGATGGTCCGGATGCAGCGCTGCTTCTTGACAAGCTCCTCCTTGCCCTCCACCAGCTTCACCTCGTACTCCTCGACCAGCATGCAGCCGGCGTCCGCACAATCGGCTACGCCCATGGGAGCGCCGTTATAGGCGCTTCCCAGCAGCTTCTTGCCCTGCACAAGGACGGCCCCGACGTGTCTCCGTGGACACTGGGAGCGGGTGGAAGCCATAAAGGCGATGTCCATAAAGTAGGTATCCCAATCTTTTCGCATGATGTCTTATCCTTGGCTCGCATCGATGGCTTGTCCCAGATCGAACAGAATATCCTCGATGGCTTCCGTCCCGATGGAGAGTCGGATCATGCCCGGCGATACGCCAGCCGCCGCCTGCTCCGCTTCGTTCAGCTGCTGGTGAGTCGTGCTGGCCGGGTGGATGATCAGCGACTTGGAATCGCCTACGTTGGCCAGATGGGAGAACAGCTTTACGTTCTCGATGACCTTGCGGCCGGCCGCAACGCCGCCCTTAATACCGAAGGTCAGGATGGCACCCTGCCCCTTAGGCAGATACTTCTGGGCCAAGTCATAGGAAGGATGGCTCGGAAGGCCGGCATAGCTGACCCACTCCACCGCTTCATGCTTCTCCAGATATTGGGCCACCTTCAGCGCATTGGAGCTGTGGCGCTCCATCCGCAGATGAAGGGTTTCCAGGCCTTGAAGCAGCAGGAAGGAGTTGAAGGGAGAAATGGCTGCGCCGATATCCCTGAGGAGTTGGACCCGCGCCTTGATGATATAAGCGACCGGTCCGACGGCCTCCGTGTAGACCACGCCGTGGTAGCTCGGGTCCGGCTCGGTCAGGCCCGGGAATTTGCCGCTGGCCGCCCAGTCGAACTTGCCGCCGTCAACGATGACGCCGCCGATGGAGGTGCCGTGGCCGCCGATAAACTTGGTGGCGGAATGCACCACGATGTCTGCTCCATGCTCGATAGGACGGAGCAGATACGGGCTTGGGAAGGTGTTGTCCACGATCAGCGGAATGCCGTTCTCATGGGCGATGGCCGCCACGGCCTCGATGTCGAGAACGTCGCCTTTCGGATTGCCGATGGTCTCCGCATACAGCGCTTTGGTCTTCTCTGTGATGGCGGCACGGAAGTTCTCCGGGTTGCTCGGATCTACGAACTTCACGGTGATGCCCAGCTTGAGAAGGGTATTCGCGAACAGGTTGTAGGTTCCGCCGTACAGGCTGGAAGCGGATACGATCTCGTCGCCGGCGCCGGCGATATTCAGGATCGAGAAGGTGATGGCCGATTGGCCGGAGGAAGTGGCCAGCGCTGCGGCGCCGCCTTCCAATGCCGCTACGCGTGTCTCGAACACATCCTGAGTCGGGTTCATGATCCGCGTGTAGATATTGCCGAATTCCTTCAGTGCGAACAGGTTGGCCGCATGGTCCGCGTCCCGGAAGCCGTAGGAGGTCGTCTGGTAGATCGGTACCGCGCGGGAAAGCGTGGTGGGGTCGATCTGCTGGCCGGCGTGTACGGCCAAGGTTTCGGGGGCTAGCTTGCGCTCTTGGGACATTGGAAAATGATTCCTCCTCGTCAATTGGATTGGTATTATTTTCTCACAAAAATGTATTTCTGTAAATCTATATGTTTAGTCGGATTAATGCTTTATCCTAAGGCATGACGCTGATCCGGTCCTTCAACGCTTCATACGTCTTGGGTCCGATCCCCTTCACCTTCATAAGCTCCTCCGGCTGCTGAAAAGGGCCGTTCTGCTCCCGGTACTCGGCGATGGCCTTCGCCTTGCCCGGACCGATCCCGGGCAGATCCTCCAACCGGGAGACCGCCGCATGATTGAGATCGATCAAGCCGGAATCGGCCTCCGTCCGCCCCTTGCCTGCTGGCGCACCGGCAGACAGCTTCCCTGCAGAGGGACCGGCGGATGGCATAACGGCCGGCGAGCCGTCCTCCTCCCCCTCCGCCTCCTTCAGGAGAGCCTCCACCTCCCGGTTCACAGGGATCCAGTCCGCTGACGGCTCCCGCTCCTTCACGACCCGCATCCCCCACCATGCGGCACCCAATAGCAGCAGCACGGCCGCCAGCACGGCCGCCTGCCTGAGCCACCTCCACCGCTCCATCCCGCTTCTCCTCCCGTCTTAAGCCGCAAAAAAAGCCGTTCTCCCTGCCCTAGGCAAGGAAAACGGCGGCGCTTCCGCTCGTATGCTGATTCCCAGTATACTCCATATCGGATGGAGCATCAACCCCAAAAAGTCCGTCATGATTCGTTGAAATTCCTCATATACATGAAAAAGATATTTTAAGGAGGCATTCTACCATGAAGGTGGGATTTATCGGAACAGGCAGTATGGGCAGCATCCTGATCGATTCCTTGCTCCGTTCGGGAGCGCTCCGTCCGGAGCAGATTACGGCAGCCAACCGGACCGCCGCGAAAGTGGAGCTATTGGCCGAGAAACACCCCGGCCTTCAGGCCGCCAGATCCAATATTGAAGTCGTTCTCGAAGCGGATCTGGTCTTCCTGTGTGTCAAGCCTGTCGAATTCAAGCGGGTCATCGACGAGATCCGCAAGGTGACCTTGCCCAGTCAGGTCGTGGTCTCCATCACTTCCCCGGTGCTCATCCAGCATTTGGAGGAGCAGCTGAATTGCAGGATCGCCAAGGTTATTCCGAGCATCACCAACTACATGCTGGGCGGAGCCACCCTGTGCATGTACGGGGAGAGGATGGACGAGGAAGATAAGGAGGCATTGGAGGCCCTTCTCTCCACCATCAGCGAGCCCATCCGAATCTCCGAGTCGCATACCCGGATTACCTCGGATATATCCAGCTGCGGGCCGGCCTTCTTCGCCCATCTGCTGCAGAAATTCATCGATTCCGCCGTCGCCGAAACCGGCATTCCTTATGAGCAGGCCACCAAGCTGGCCTCCCACATGCTGCTCGGCACCGGCAAGCTGCTGACCGAGGGTGGCTTCAGCCCCGAGGCGCTCCAGAAGCGGGTGGCCGTGCCCGGAGGGATCACCGCCGAAGGCCTCCGGTTGATGGAGAGAGAGCTGGACGGCATGTTCAACCGGCTCATCCGGATCACCCATGCGAAGTACGAGGAGGATCTGGAGAAGGTTGGGGCCATGTTCCTGAAGCCCATTGATTGAGATGCCGCACCGCCGCGGCAAAAAAGCCTGCGAAGCGCCCGAAACGGACGGGTTCTTCGCAGGCTTTGTTTGTGGTCATAACCCCGAAAGGGTTAGCCCACTACGATATTGACCAGCTTGCCCTTAACCGCAATGACCTTGCGGACGGTCTTGCCTGCCGTCGCTTCCTTCACCTTGTCGAGGGCGAAGGCGGTCTCCTGCATGGCGGCCTCATCCAAGCCGTTCCCGATCATAATGCGCTCGACGATCTTGCCGTTGACCTGGACCACGATCTCCACCTCGTTGTCCACAGTAAGGGCGGGATCATATACGGGCCATGCGGCGTAGGAGATGCCTCCGCTGTTGCCCAGCTTCTCCCACAGCTCCTCGGCGATGTGCGGTGCAATCGGAGACAGCATCTGCACGAAGCTGGCCATGGCCCCGAACGGCAGCACCTCGGTCTTGTACGCCTCGTTGACGAAGATCATCATCTGGCTGATCGCCGTATTGAAGCGGAGGGCTTCGTAGTCCTCCGTAATCTTTTTGATCGTCTTATGCAGCGTGCGGTTGAAGGAGTCGGTCGTCTCCCCGTCCCGGACGATCTTGGCGGAGAGCTCGCCGTTCTCGCCCACGAAGAGGCGCCATACCCGGCTCAAGAAGCGGTAGATCCCCTCTACGCCGCTTACGTTCCAAGGCTTGGTGGCTTCCAGCGGCCCCATGAACATCTCGTACATGCGCAGGGTGTCCGCGCCGTACTCGCCCACGATGTCGTCCGGATTGATGACGTTGCCCCTGGATTTGGACATCTTCTCGTTGTTCTCGCCCAGGATCATGCCTTGGTTGACCAGCTTGTGGAAGGGCTCCTTCGTGTTGACCACGCCGATGTCGTACAGCACCTTATGCCAGAAGCGGGCATACAGGAGGTGGAGCACCGCATGCTCCGCGCCGCCGATGTACAGATCCACGGGCAGCCACTTGTCGGCCAGCTCCTTGGAGCACAGCGATTGGTCGTTGCGCGGATCGATGAATCGCAGATAGTACCAGCAGCTGCCGGCCCATTGCGGCATGGTGTTGGTCTCGCGGCGGGCCTTCATGCCCGTCTCCGGATCCACCGTGTTCACCCAGTCCTCCACGTTGGCCAGCGGGGATTCCCCGGTGCCGGACGGGCGGATGGAATCCACCTGGGGCAGCAGGAGCGGCAGCTCCGACTCCGGTACGGGCTTCATGGTGCCGTCCTCCAGATGCAGGATCGGGATCGGCTCGCCCCAATAGCGCTGGCGGCTGAAGAGCCAATCGCGCAGGCGGTAGGTGATCTTGCCCTGTCCCTTGGCGTTCTTCTCCAGCCATTCGATCATGGCGGAGATGGCCTGCTCGTTGTTCAGACCGTTCAGGAAGCCGGAATTCACGTGGGCGCCGTCGCCCGCATAGGCTTCCGCCTCCAGATTGCCGCCCTGCACTACCTCGACGATGGGCAGACCGAACTGCTTGGCGAACGCATAGTCCCGCTCGTCGTGGCCCGGCACCGCCATGATGGCGCCCGTACCATAGCCGGCCAGCACGTAATCGGCGATCCAGACCGGCACTTTGCCGCCGCTGACCGGGTTAACCGCATATGCTCCGGTGAAGACGCCGGTCTTCTCCTTGGCCAGATCGGTCCGCTCCAGGTCGCTCTTGCGGGCGGCTTTCTCTTGATATTCCGCAACGGCCCCGGCTTGCTCCGCGGTTACGATCTTGGCCACCAGCTCATGCTCCGGTGCCAGAACGCAATAGGTGGCGCCGAACAGGGTGTCCGGCCGGGTGGTGAATACCTTCAGCTCCAGACCCTCGTGGCCGTCGATGGCGAACTTCACCTCGGCGCCCTTGGACTTGCCGATCCAGTTGCGCTGCATATCCTTAATGCTCTCGGTCCAGTCCAGCTCCTCCAGATCCTCCAGCAGGCGCTCCGCGTACTCGGTGATCTTCAGCACCCATTGGCGCATCGGCTTGCGGATAACCGGATGGCCGCCGCGCTCGCTCTTGCCGTCGATGACCTCTTCGTTGGCCAGCACTGTGCCCAGTGCGGGGCACCAGTTGACCGGGACTTCGTCCACATAGGCCAGGCCTTTTTTGTACAGCTGGATGAAGATCCATTGGGTCCACTTGTAGTATTCCGGGTCCGTGGTGCTGATCTCCCGGTCCCAATCATAGGAGAAGCCCAGGGATTTGATCTGCCGCTTGAACGTCTCGATGTTCTTCTTGGTGAAATCGCGGGGGTCATTGCCCGTGTCGAGGGCGTATTGCTCCGCCGGCAGGCCGAAGGCGTCCCAGCCCATCGGGTGCAGCACGTTGTAGCCCTTCATCCGCTTATAGCGGGACACGATGTCCGTCGCCGTGTAGCCTTCCGGATGGCCTACATGAAGTCCCGCCCCCGACGGGTACGGGAACATATCCAGCGCATAGAACTTGGGCTTGGCGTCGTCATCCAGCACCTTAAAGGTCTTGTTCTCCTCCCAATACTTCTGCCACTTGGGCTCCACCGCCAGAGGGTTGTAGCCCCCGGTCTTCACTTCTTCCGCCATCGTCTCTTCCTCCTAATCGGTTCTCCTGCAGATTGGCTTAACGGTCTGGAAAACGAAAAAACTCCCGCCTCCAGCAACCTAATGTTGCCAGGGACGAGAGATCCACTTCCCGCGGTACCACCCTGATTGGTGCTTCCTTCTCGCGTATGCAGCCCAGACCGCCCCTATATGGACGTGACCGGCAGCAGGCATCGCACATTCGGATACGCACCCTCTTCACAGCCTTTAACGCAGGCTCTACGGTCGGACTGCCGCCGGCCGGCTTCCATCGCCGCACGGTTCATCCTTCCGGCTCCAAGGCGAGTTCGTTCCGTCCGCGCTGCCGGGTTCCACCCCCGCCGGCTCTCTGCTTAGCCGATTCCGGAACTACTGCTCCTCTTCAATGCCGATGCCGCTTGACTCCTATCCAATAGGAAAAGCGCATATATGGAAAAATTATAGTGTTTTTCCGCGGTACTTGTCAAGGGACGCGTCAAGTCCCTGTTATTCCACCTTCACCGCCACGAAAAAAGCCCGCCTCGTGTCTTCGTCCGTCTCGTCCCACCCAAAGTCGGAGTAGACGGTGATCCGCCCAAAGCCGGCTTCCTCCAGCATGCTACGAAGCGTCTTCAGCGGGTATGCCCGCTGCTCATGGATCTCCCGGAACCGGCTGAACTTGCCGTCGGCCGGGTCCCGGACGAAGAAGGTCAGCTCATGCTCGATGGTGCAGGTCTCCTCCTCCAAAGCGGAGAGCCAGATGTATGCAATGTCCGGCTCGTTCAGCACGAAGGGCTGGTTCTCCGCATACTCCTCCAGCGTACCGGGAGTGTGTACATCGAAGGCGAACCAGCCGCCGGGCTTCAGCCCTTCGTAGGTGCGGGCGAACAGCTCCGCCACATCCTCCTGTTCGGTCAGATAGTTAACCGAATCGCAGAAGGAGACGACCGCATCCACCGGCTCGTCCAGCTCCCACTCCCGCATGTCCTGCTGAAGCCACATGGGGTCATCCGCCCCGCTGCCGAAGCCGGATTGCCGGCGGGTCCGGTCGCTCTTCTCCCGGGCGATGGCCAGCATCTCCTCCGACAGGTCGATGCCGTACACCCGGCACCCCAGTCCCGCCAGCGGGATGGCGATGCTGCCGGTGCCGCAGCCCAGATCCGCCAAGGTCCGCGGCTTCCCGTATCGGCGGAAGCACTCTTCCGCGAAGCGTATCCAATCTTGATAAGGCATGTCCGCCATCAATCGGTCATAGACCGACGCAAATTTCCCATACGCCATTGGTGAAAGCTCCTTTTTGTCCCAACCATCGAAATTCCATCGCATCAAAAACGGCTTCAACCCCGTTAAGGCCAAAGCCGTTCTCCCAACAAACCTTATGTGGCCGACTCCGGCCCCTGCTCCGCCGCCCCGGTTGTCTCCGCCGCTCTTGCGGCTTCCTCCGCCTGCAGCTGCTCCAGCGCCTCCGGCTTCAGGTAGGTCCAGTTCTCCTTCTGATAGACCAGTCCTTCCTTCATCAGCTTGCCCAGCGCCCGCTTGAATGCGCCCTTGCTGATCTTGAACCGGTTCAGGATGATGTCCGCCGGCGTCTGGTCCGAGTAGGGCATCGCCCCGTTAGGCCGCTCCCTCATGACATTCAGGATGGCCTCGGAATCCTCATCCCGGCCCACATGCTTAGGCTGCCGCGTGGACAGGTTCACCCGTCCGTCCTCGCGGACGAAGACGACTCTGGCCTTCACGGTCTGTCCCAGCCGCAAGAGCCCCGTTCTCTCTGAAGAGTGGATCATCCCGATAGCTCCGAAGCCCAGCACGCCCCCGTCGATCAGAACGAAGGTGGCATCCTGCAGGGGCTTGTACACCCGGGCCTCCACCCACTGGTTCTTCCAGGAGGAAGGAGCGGGGAAGGCCTTGGGAGCCAGCTCCCGCTCACCGGCCAGACGGGCCAGCATCCGGCCTTGTTTGTCATGGCCCAAGGTGACGAATACCTTGTCCCCCACCTCGGGACGGAGCTCCTTCAGCTCGGGCAGATCCCGGAAGGGCAGGAGCAGATTGCGCCCGATCCCCATATCCAGGAATACACCGAACCGCTGGTGGATGTCCACCACCTCAAGGAGCTGCGTCTCGCCCAGACGGATGAGAGGCTCCTTCATTGTAGCGGCCAGACGGTCTTCCGTATCATGGAAGAGGAACACTTCGATGTGCTCCCCTTGCTGGATCTTGCCTACGGTCTCGGAGTAATGCAGGAGCACGTCCCGGTCACCGTCCGTTAAGAAGTAGCCGAAGGGAGATTTCTCCCGGGCCACCTGAAGCCTGGCTTTCGTGCCCGCTTCGAGACTCATACCCGCTCAACCACTTTCGCGTCGGACCACAGACGCTCGATATTATAGTACTCCCGGTCATCCCGGTGGAACACATGAGCGACTACATCGCCCAGATCCACCAGCACCCAGCGGGCCGTATTCATACCTTCGATGCCGCGGACCAGAATGCCCTTCTCGTCGGCACGCTTGCGGATTTCGGTTGCAATGGCCTGCACTTGGGTCTCGGAATTACCATGGCAGATGACAAAATAGTCGGTGACCATAGACAGGCCCTCCAGGTTCAAGGCGACGACATCCATCGCTTTTTTGTCCTCGGCGGCGTCCACGACCATGGTCATGACGGAATCCGGCTTATGCTTCATAGGGTATCCTCCCGATTCGCTTGATTAGATTTCAATTCCTCCAGCAGTGCGTTGCGCGACAGCACGGTCAGCGGGTAAATGGCGCTCCCCTTCTCCAAGAGGAAGGAGATGGTGGAATCGAAGCCCGCCACCAAAGCATTCTCTAAGCTATGTTCAGCTAATTTGCGTATTCTATGCACCCCTGGAAAGTCCCGTCCAGGCTCGATATAATCGGCCAAGCAGACGATTTTGTCCAGCAGGGTCATGCCTTCTCGGCCCGAGGTGTGCCAGCGTACGGCATCCAGCACCTCCGGGTCCGTAATGCCCAGCTCCCCGGGAATAACGGCTGCGGCAGCCGGACCATGCCATAAGGCTTTGTCATGCCCGAGCAGATCTCCCGCCGCGTTATGCCGGAGAAGCGCATCCTTTTGCTTGTCCACGGGCCAATATTTGCAGTAGTCATGCAGCAGGGCCGCCAGCTCCGCTTTGACCGGGTCGCCGCCAAAGCGGCCAGCCAGCTCCACGGACGACTCCATGACCCCAAGGGTATGAGCCCACCGCTTCTCCGGCATCTGGCTCCTCACCCGTTCCTTCAGACTATCCATGCCGAGCGCCATACAAGCCCCTCCCCTCGATAAACCGCCGGACCGGATCCGGCACCTGGTACCAGATCGAGCGTCCTTCACGCAGGCGGTTCCGAACCTCGGTGGAGGACAGCTCCATCTGAAGCATCGGGACCAGCATCACTTTGCTGCGGATCTCCTCCGGCAGCAGGTGAAGCTCCGCCTTCCAGCCCGGACGCGCGAGACCGATGAAGCCGATCATTCGCGTGAGATCTGTAATCCGGTACCACTTTGGCAAATACATGACCATATCCGCACCGATGATATAAGAAAAGTCCACCTGCGGGTGCTCGGCGGTCAAGATCGCCAACGTGTCGTACGTATAGGAGGTGCCGCCTTTCCGTATCTCGATATCCGTGACGCGGAAGGAGGGATGGCCCTCCACCGCCAGCCGGACCATCTCCAGCCGCTCCTCCGCGGAGGCAAGAGGGCCATGAGCTTTGTGCGGCGGCACATAGGAGGGCATGAACCATACCTCGTCCAGTCCCGCCGCCTCCCTCGCCTGCTCCGCCGCCAGAAGATGCCCCAGGTGGACCGGATCAAAGGTGCCGCCCATAATCCCGACCCTCATCCGAACCCCTCCTTCAACCGCCTGAACCATCAGGGGAGCACGATTTTTTTGTTGTCCCGCGATTCCTTGTAGAGCACCACGGTCTTGCCGATGAGCTGGACCAGCTCGGCGCCGGTTCCTTCCGCAAGCTCTTCCGCCACAGCATGCTTGTCGTCGTCGTTATTGGTCAGGATGGAAACCTTCAAGAGCTCCCGAACCTCCAGTGCCTCGGCGATGCTCTTCAGCATGTGGTCGTTAATGCCGCCCTTGCCGACCTGGAAGATCGGATCCAGATGGTGGGCCTCCGAACGGAGATATCGTTTTTGTTTGCCTGTCAGCATAATAGCCGTCCCTCAATTCTGTCTATATGTATATGTGAGCAGGATTGCCGATTATTCGGCCAAGGAGCGCTCCACAATCTCCCGCATTGCTTCTACGGGCGCCGGCCGGCCCGTCCAATATTCGAACGCATAGGCTCCCTGGTGGATGAACATGCCCAGACCGCCGTGGATTCGGGCCCCCTTCGCTTCCGCCTCCCGGAGAAAACGGGTGATCCGGGGATTATACACCAGGTCGCTGGCCAGAATGCCGCCATGCAGAAGCTCGGTGTCCATCGGCAGCTCGTCCACCTTCGGGGACATGCCCGCTGCCGTCGTGTTGATGACGATATCCGCCGCGGTAAGCTGCCGGGAATCCAACCCGGCCGTACCGATGCCCTCCGTTGCAGCATAGGCCGACATATCGGCGGCCAGCTCCACCGCTTTCTCGGCGGTACGGTTGGCAATGGTGATCCGGGCCGCACCCTCCTTCGCCAGGGCATAAACGATGCCCCTGGCAGCGCCGCCGGCGCCCAGCAGCAGCACCTTGGCTCCATTAAGCTTGACGCCCGTTTCATCCTTCAGGGAACGCACATAGCCGATCCCATCCGTATTATACCCTTTTAACGTGCCGTTCTCATTGACGATCGTGTTCACGGCACCGATGGCCCGTGCCCCTTCATCGATCTCGTCTAAGTACTCCATGACCTCCACCTTGTACGGAATGGTCACATTTACGCCCCGGTAGCCCAAGGCCCGGATTCCCGCCACGGCATCCTTCAAGGTGCCCGGACGAATATGGAATGCTGCGTAAGCGGCATTGATTCCGGCCGCCTCGAAGGCCCGGTTCAGCATCAGCGGCGATTTGGAATGGCCGATGGGATCCCCGAACACCCCGTACATGACGGTGCGGCTGTCAATGGCCCGGATACCCGGTGTTTTCACGATCTCTTCCATGCTTCTATCCCCTCCCCATGGGATGTCCCGGCGGTTTTACAAGAGCGGAGAGCGGACAGCCACCTTCACGCCCTTCGGCGCGTGGATGACGAGGTCGGCCCCGACGGTGCTGTTCACGGTAATCCAGCCAAGACCGGAGATGAGAATCTCCGTCTCCGCCCCCTGCTTGGCACGGATCGGGTGCTTGGTCCACTCGGGCAGAGCCTCCACATCCTCCAGCACAGGCGGCGTCAAGAGCTCACCCTTGTGCTCCGCGAACAGCTCGTCCGCCCGCTCCAGCTTGGTCCGGTGGATGTTGACGCCACCGGACATGTAACAGGTGAAGGACTGCCGGTCGCCTTTGATGAAGTCGAACCGGGCCATGGCGCCGAAGAACAGGGTCTGTCCTTCGTTCAGCTGGTACACCATGGGCTTCATCGCCTTGTCCGGCAGAACGGACTTGATGTAGCGCTTCGGCAGAAGCTCCGTCATCCGGTGGCGGTAGACGATTCCCGGCGTATCGATGATGGAACGGCCATCCTCCAGCGGAATCTCCACCAGGTCCAATGTCGTTCCGGGATATTGGGACACGGTAAGCTCCGCTTCCAGATCGCTGTAATCGTGGATCAGACGGTTGATCAGCGTGGACTTGCCCACGTTGGTAGCGCCGACCACATATACGTCCCGGCCTTGGCGGAACTCATCCACCGCCGGCAGCAACCGGTCGAAGCCCTGGTTCTTCCGGGCGCTGACCAGAATGGTCTCCACCACCTTGAGCCCGTTCTCCTTCACCTGCTTCTGCACCCAGTTGCGGATCCGGTTCCAATTGCTGACCTTCGGTAGAAGGTCGATCTTGTTTACGACCAGGAGCACCGGATTGTTGCCGATAAAGCGCTGCAGCCCCCCGATCAGGCTTCCCTCAAAGTCGAATACATCCACGATATGGATGACCAGCGCCTTCTTCGAGGCGATGGAGCCCAGCATATGCAGGAAATCGTCCTGGTTCAGCGTTACGCTGGACATTTCATTATAGTGCTTGATGCGGAAGCAGCGCTGGCAGATGATCGGCACCTTGGCCAGCGCCGACTCCGGAATATAGCCGATGGCGTTCGGATCCTCCATCTGCAGATGGGCTCCGCAGCCCTCGCAATGAAGCTTCTCTTCGGTTTCTAACATGAACGTACCCCCGTATTCTATTTCATCCGTTTGATGGCCATCCGCTCGATGCGCCGGTTGATCCGGGTGAAGAAGCCTTCGTCGGCCGACGCGATCGGCTTGACCAGTATGGTATACAGCCCCAGCCGGTTGCCGCCCAGCACATCCGTCAGCATCTGGTCTCCGATGACTGCCGTTTGTCCCGGATTCAGCTTCATCCGCTCCATAGCTTGGCGGAACGCCCGATTCATGGGCTTCCTTGCACTGGGAATGAAAGGAACGACAATAGGGTCAGCAAAAGCGCTCACCCGCAGCCTGTTGTTATTCGAGACAATCACCACCTGGAAGCCCCGATCCTTCACCAGCTTGAGCCAGTCCACCAGCTCCGGCGTGGCCAGAGGCTCCTTCGCACCGACCAAGGTATTGTCCAGATCGGTAATGATTCCCCGGATTCCCTGCTTCCACAGGGTCTCCAGCGGAATATCATAAATCGTATCCGCGTTCATCCGCGGCAGCAGCATATTCAAGAACCCCATAGTTCCCCCCGAGCATCCTTCTTGTCTATACGTGAAACTATACCATACATATCCTTTTTGTTGCAAAGCGGGCTTTCACCGTTCGACACCATCCCCTGGAACGCGCAGCGTCCGCCTTCCCGGCAGGCGGGTCGGCGGACGCTTGAACGCAGATTACATGGCCTTCTTCAGCTTCTCCGCAATGGCTTCGGCACGGCTGCATTCTTCGCCGGTCACACCATGGGGACTGTACTTGGCTTTCTCGAACAGGAGCAGCAGCTGCTCCAGGTCCGGCGACAGCCACAGATCCTTCTTCTTCAGCCGCACAATCGTTTCCCGCGCCGTCTCGTGTTCATAGACGGGGAAGCCCCGGCGGCGGAATTTGTTCATCAGCTTCGTATAGATCTGGACCACCTTGTGGTTCGGATCGGCCGTCCGTCTTGCCGGAAGCGCCAGCTTCCCGGCCCAAGGCAGCCGGGGGAGACGGCGGCGGAAGATCCACAGCACGATCCCTGCAGCGGCCAGAATGACGGCGGCGCTCACCCAGATCCAGCGGCTCGAGGCAGCCTCTCCGGCATCAGCCGGCGCATTGTCGGTCTCGGTCGCCGGAGTCAGACTCTCCAGATCCAATTCTACCTTCTGCTGGGCACGGGGGAGCACGAAGCCCGAAGTGGGCTCGAACGGAATCCATCCGTATCCGGTAAAATACAGCTCCACCCAAGAGTGGGCGTCGGAGTTGCGGACCGTATACGTGCCGGCTCCGTCCGGATCCTGCAGCGCCTCGATCGGAACTTGGCCGAAGGAGAGGTCCTCCAGCTCATTGTAGCCGGTCGAGTAGCCCTTGACCCAGCGGGCGGGGATGCCCAGCGAACGGCTCATGACCGCCATGGCGGAGGAGAAGTAGTCGCAATACCCTTCCTTAACCTCGAATAGGAAGCGGTCGACGAAGTCCTTGCTCTTGCCCAGCTCCGTCTTCGGCTTGTTCGTGTAGGGGTAGGTCTTCTGCAGATACTCCTCCAGAAGCTTGGCCTTCTCGTACGGGGAGGCCGAGCCGGCCGTCACGTCCTGAGCCAGCTGCCGCACCCGGGCGGGCAGGTCACGGGGGAGCTGCAGATATTCGTTGAACTGATTCCGGTTCTGGATATCCGGAATCTTCTTCAGCTCCTCTCCGTCGATGACGGGCACCTGGGATTCGACCACATAGGTTTTGGGATAAGCAGCCTTGCCCGACTCATTGAAGCGCAGCTCCGACTGCCGGGAAGCCCAACGGACCCGGTCCGGCACCGTCTTCTCGCCGTTCACACTCTCCACCTTGCTGATGGGGAACGCCCCGAAGAGAACCGGGAACGTGTCGTCATCCCGAAGGATGCTTATGGTCTGGCGGACCGTAACGGTCTTCAGCAGGCTCGTGTTGAACCGGGGGTCCTTGGCCAGCTCCGCTCCTGGCGGAACAACACCCGTCGGCGACTGCTTGTCGCCCTCGCTCTGCAGCCAGCCTTCGCCATTGTACAAGGACCGGGTTTCCCCCCGCCAATAGCTCTTGTGGTCCGTCTCCACCGAGAGCACCGGAGAGTAATCGAAATCGAAGCCTCCGCCCAAGCTGCTGTCATTCCGGCTGTATCCGGATTCGGAGCTTCCCGGAGAGGAGAAGATGCCGTTCTCCCCGAACAGCGCTTTGCCGAAGGACGGCACCTCTTCTCCCTTCCACATAAGATAGGCGGAATACGGATCTCGCACCATCGGCGGGATGTTGGGCATCAGGAGACCCGGGATGATGGTTAACCCGATCAGCAGGGCGATGGTGGCCAGCAGGGTTCCGGGGTACTCGGCGAGATAAGCCCAGCCGGCCGGATTCCTCTTCTTCAAGCCGCCGAAGTGCTGGACCGTCAGGAGCATCAGGCCGCAGAAAATGACCATAGCCGTCTCCTCCCAGAGCACCAGCAGGCTGAAGGAGTCCCGGACGGCCAACACCAAAACGCTGCCTACCGTCAAGATGCCGATGCGGATCCGGGAGGACATCATCCATACGGAGAGCACATAGACCAGCCAGGCTCCCAAGCTGAACCAGATGAAGGGATGAAGCTGCCAGAAATTGTCGTATACCCAATCGCCGAAGTCCTTCATGCTGTGAAGCTTATAAAAGACCGGCTTATAATCGCTGAATATGGCATTGGCCGCAAGCAGCACCATAACCTGGGAGCACCGGATGAACCAAGGGTTCCGCCGGGGCAGGAGCTCCAGGGCGAAGGTCAGGAATAGACTCCACTTGACCATCGTGACCGTTTCGGGCCACCATAGCCCTTCCTCGGAGGCGAGCCACGACACATACTGCATCAGGAAAGCCAGCGTGAGGATAGCGGTCAGCCGCCTCTGCCAATCCTGCAGCAGGACGCGAATCCATAACGCTTCTTTATCCAACGGCTGCACCTCCCAGAGCGGCCGGCAGCTCGTCAAGCGAGCGGACCGCGTAGCCCATATAGCCCATGGATTGCAGCTGCTTGCACCAGGCTTTTCCCTCCTCGGCGGAGCCGTTCAGCCAGATATGGCAGGGAACCATCTGACGCTGGTTCAGCCAGGCCAGCGCCTTCAGAACCGCCTCCCCCTTCTGGGGTGTGACGAGGATCATGCAGCTGCCGGGATCGAACAAGCGGACCCGGTCCTCCAACACCCTCTGAAGGGGGTGGAAGCCGTCGTGAGCGACTTCGATAAGATGGTAGAGCATGCTCCGGATACCGTGCTGATTTCCCTTCGGCTCAAAGTACACCGAGTCCGAGCCTACGGAGAGCAAGCCCAGTGAGAGCTCCCGGTTCTTCCCGTATTGAAGCAAGGAGGCTGCCACGGACACAGCCAGCTCGAACTGTTCCGGATTCTTGTAGCTTCTCTGCTGCCGGTCCAGCAGCACCACCGTTTTGGGAAGGGATTCCCTCTCGAATTCCTTGGACTTCAGAGTCCCCGTCTTGGCGGTGGCGTTCCAGTGAATCCTGGACAGCCGGTCGCCGTAGCTGTATTCGCGCACGCCGTTGATCTGCGTGGTCTCCCGGTTGGCCCGGGTCGTCACGGTATGGTGGTGCATGCCCTTCAGCATCCGGTGGAGCTGCTTCCACTCCTTAACGGGCACGGTCTGGGGAAGCACCGTGAACGAGAGCGGCAGGTTCAGCTTGCCGCTGTGCTCGAAGATGCCGAAGATATCCTGCGTGGAGCAGTCCGTTCCTTCAAAATGGTAATATCCCCGCATGAGAGGCGGCGTCTGGTACTCCAGCTCCCCCTTCCGGCTCCAATCCGGAATGAGCGAGGCTTCGAAGTCATGGCCTCCGCCGTTCTTGCGCACGAGCCGGTCCCGGATCATCACATAGGGCACCGGCCAGAAGCCGGGAATCTGCAGCTTGATCCGGACACGCACGGGAGAGCCCGCTTCCACGGCGGATTCCGCCGACTCCGAGTCCAAGATCCGCTGTCCGGACACCCGGGTGATCCCGCTGTACCGGCCCAAGAATAAGTATAAGTTCAATACCGCTACGATGACGAACACCATCAAGGCAAGCTTGCCGCCCTGGAACATCATAAAGAAAAGGCTGGCTCCCAGACATCCGAGCACGAGCACGGTTCTGGCCGTCGAACGGGCGGGCTGCCGGACTCCGATCTTGGCATGGGAGATCATACGATCAACGCTCCAATCGGACCGGTGCGCGTACCTGCCCCAAAATGGACTCCAGAACGGATTGCACCGTCGCTCCGTCCATCCGGGCTTCCACATGCAGCAGGATGCGGTGGCCCAAGACGAACGGCACCAGCACCTTGACGTCGTCGGGGATGACGTAATCCCGTCCCTGCAGGAACGTATACGCCTTCGCGGCTTGGACCAGTGCAAGGGTGGCCCGCGGACTGGCCCCAAGGAAGACGGAGGGGTGCTCCCGGGTCTTGCGGACCAGGGTCACCGTATATTCTCCGACGGCCTCATCCATGTGGAGGGCTCGCACCTTGTCCTGGAGCTCCAGAATCTTCTCAGCGGCCGCAACCGGTTTCAATTCATGAATCGGATGGCCCTTGCTCTGGGAGAAGATCATCTTGTTCTCCGTCGCTTCATCCGGATATCCCAAGCTGAATTTCATCATGAACCGGTCCAGTTGGGCCTCGGGCAGCACATAGGTCCCTTCGAAGTCGATGGGGTTCTGGGTGGCGAGAAGCAGGAACGGCTGCGGCAGCTCATAGCATTCTCCGTCCACGGTCACGTGGCGTTCCTCCATGGCCTCCAGCAGGGCAGACTGGGTCTTGGTCGTCGCACGGTTGATCTCGTCCGTCAGCAGCACATTGGTCATGATCGGGCCCGGCCGGAACAAGAACGCTTCATTCTTCGGATGATAGATGGAAACGCCTGTAATATCCGTAGGAAGCAGGTCGGGATTGCATTGGATGCGGCGGTACTGACCTTCGATGGAACGGGCCAGCGCCTTGATCAGGACCGTCTTCCCGGTTCCGGGCACATCCTCCAAGAGCACATGGCCTCCCGCCAATAGCGCGGTAAGAAGAAGTCCGATTTCCTGACTTTTTCCCATAATACAGGCTTCGAGATTCGCTTTGATCTGATTCATCATCAGGATGTCTTCCTGCAGTACGGCCTCCATGTCTGTTCCTCCTCGTGTGTAATGCTGTAGCATCTATGGCAAGATTACCTTCATCCCGTTTCCTCGTCTGTCTGCTCCCGTTGGTCCGATGAAGTTTTTCTCATTATATCATTTCTATATTACAGATTTGTAATAAGTTCGTATACAAGCAGGCATTGGCAAAAACTTTGTAGGAATCTCCATCCGGCCCTTGAGATTTTTCGTCATCTTGCACAAAACACCGGGCCCGCCCGCTGACGCGCCGTTTCGCCGGACATGCAAAAAATCCGGCCGGGGCCGGATTTGAGTTCAATGGAAAACGGAGGGCCCAAGGCCCTCCGTCATCCGGCAAGCCGGCTGTGAAGGAGCTGGAACAGCTGCTCCTTCGTCATCGGCTTGTAGTACAAGTATCCTTGGGCCAGCGTACAGCCCAGCTTCTGAAGATGCTCCGCCTGGGTAGGGGTCTCGACCCCCTCCGCAATGGTCTCGAGCCGGAGCGTCCGGGCCAGCGAGACGATGGCCGTCGTAATCGGCGCCTCGCCCCCGTTCAGGTCGGTGACGAAGGAGCGGTCGATCTTCAGCTTGTCGATCGGGAACCGGTTCAGGTAGTGCAGCGAGCTGAACCCTGTTCCGAAATCGTCGATGCTGATCCGGACCCCCAAGTTCTTCAGCTGCACCAGCACCCCCAGCGCATGGACGGGATCCATCATCATCGTCTCCGTAATCTCCAGCTCCAGCAGCCGGGGCTCAAGCTTCGTCTCCTGCAGAACGGAACGGACCGTATCAGCCAGGTCCTCCTTGCCGAATTGCAGGGCGGACAAGTTCACGGCAATTCGAAGCGAAGACAGTCCTTCCCGCTGCATCTGGCTCATATCGCGGCAGGCTTGACGGAGCACCCAATCGCCGATCTCCAGAATCAGCCCGGTTTCTTCGGCGATCGGGATGAATTCCATTGGCGGAATGTACCCTTTGGCCGGGTGCTTCCACCGGATCAAGGCTTCGGCCGCCGTGATCTCCCCGGTTTCCATCAGCACCTGGGGCTGGTAGTGCAGCTCAAACTGTCCCTGCGCAAGCGCCAATCTTAGCTCCTGCTCCAGCCGAACCCGCTGCTCCGCCTTCTCCTGCAGGCTCGAATCGTAGAATCGAACCGATCCGCCGCCTGTTCTCTTGCCGATGTACATGGCCGCATCTGCCTTGCGGATCAATGTCTCCTCATCGGTTCCGTCCTCCGGGTATAGGCTGATCCCCACACTGATCCCCACCTTCACGGGGATATCCTTGCAATAAATCGGCCTTTCCAGCGCCCGGACAAACCGGGCGGCCAATTCCCCCGCTTCCCTGCGTCCCAGAACATCCGGCAGCAGAACGATGAACTCGTCCCCGCCCCACCGGGCCAGCCGCCCCCCCTTGGGCAGCTCCTTCAACAAGCGCTCGGTGCAGGCCTTCAGGGCGGCATCGCCTGCCGAATGGCCCAGGCTGTCATTGATGGGCTTGAACTTGTCCAGATCCATGAAGAAAACCGCCGCCCGCCCTTCCCCTGCCGCGGATAGCCAGCGGTTCAAGCTGCGCAGGAACCGCTTCTTGTTGGGCAGGCCAGTCAGTTCGTCGTAATACGCCAGACGATAAATGGTCTCCTCCTGCCTCCGCCGGTCGGTGATGTCACGCAGCGCCACCGCTCTCGCCGTCTCGCCGTTGAAGAGGCAGATGTTGACATGAACCTCCAGATCCATAACCTCGCCGTTATGGCGTCGGCCGCGGAGGCGGTAGACCTCCTGGACGTTCGCCTTCATCTTCGATTCAATGATCGGGTAGTCCTCCGGCAGGATCAGCGGGAAGATCGTGCTGCCGATCATCTCGCCGGCGGTATAGCCGAACATGGCACAGAGCGCCCGGTTTACTTCCAGGATAACACCGTTGCGGTGGATGACCATGCCTTCCACATTGGAATCAGACAACGTCTTGTATCGTTCCTCATGCCGAAGCAGCTCCCGCTGCTTGGAAGACAGGATCAGCTTCTCCATTCTTGTCCGCAGATACAGCCAGTATGTACCCAAGATCACGAGATAAGGGATCAGGAGCAGGCCGTAGCCCTTCAACCGCTCCATCCCCATTTGAGCGTTCACCTTCTTGCCGTCCAGTCCGACGGCTATGACAGCGGCAACGCTGCCGTCATCTCTTCGGACTGGGGCGAAGGTGCTTAAGCTTAGTCCCCGGTCGTCATCGGTGGGCTTGCTCTGCGTGCTGGTCAATCCGGCGAACGCATGGTCAAGCTCTGGAAGGCGGGCGTAATAGCGCATTCCGAGAGGCACTCTGCTTTCCCTCCGGCCGTCAATGCGTCCATTCCGGTTATAATCCTTTTCCGGTCCCAATATGTAATAGGGTCTCCCCGAACCGTCCTTGTTCAACACATACATGGATTGGATCCCGGGCTGCTCCATCATCCACTTGCGAAGCATCTCATTCAAGTATGTGTAGTAGTTGCTGACGTCGGGAGTCCGTTCATTCAACGGCTCCAGCTCGAATTGGCTCAGCATGCCGGCGTAGGCAACGGCCAATGCTTCGACGGAGCGCTTCATCTCCTCACGCTCCGATCTTTCCAGCGCCCCGGCTAAGGCTGTCCCCGCGGCGGTCAGCAGCAGCAGGGCTGAAAGAGCAGTGAAGAAGGGCCTCCGAAACGGAAGGTGAATTCCGTTGCTCCGCATTTCCGCCCTGTACATTCGGAGAACCGAAAGATGGAGGATCACGAAGATGACTCCAAGAATGACGGCAAAGAAGAGGTACTCGGTCGTTATAGCAATGATGATCCTCTCCTTTTAGAACGGTATCGACTCCCTAATTGTATACGACAAAAAAAGCCTCACTCCTGCTTTCCGGGTGGGCTTCATGACAATTATTATCGAATTTTGTCGTTTAATATTACTGCATCAACCTTTGGGCCGGAAAAACAATGCCGCCAGGAAGGAAAAGACGATAGCGGCGGATATACCCGCGCTGGTCGTTTCGAAAATGCCCATGACGATGCCGATGAAGCCGTGCTGGTCCGCATGCTCCAGAGCCCCATGGGTCAACGCATTGCCGAAGCTCGTAATCGGCACGGTTGCCCCAGCACCCGCGAAGGTGATGAGCGGATCGTACCAGCCCAAGCCGTCGATCAGCGCACCGACTACCACCAGGGTGCTCATCGTATGAGCCGGCGTCAGCTTCAGCACGTCCATCATGAGCTGGCCGATGACACAGATGGCGCCGCCGACAAGAAAGGCCTTTACGAACATCATGACGGTATCCACGTTCTCACCCCCTCCCGCTCTCAATGGCCACCGCATGGGCGATGCCCGGGATGCTCTCTCCTTGCTGGAAGGAGATGGGCGACAATAGCGCCCCGGTCGCCACAACCAGGATCCGCTTCAGTTCTCCGGCCTGCAGCCTGCGCAGCAGAGGGCCATAGGTGACGGTGGCTGAACACCCGCACCCGCTCCCGCCGGCTTGAACGGACTGCCTCTCCCGGTCGAAGATCATGAGGCCGCAGTCCCGGTAATCCGTCTCTCCGATGGGAAAATGATGGCGGGCGAACAGCTCCCGCGCGATGTCGTACCCTACAGCCGCCAAGTCTCCGGTCACAATCAGATCATAATGCCCCGGAGTGATGCCGAAATCCCGGCAATGGGTCATGATCGTGTCCACAGCAGCAGGAGCCATGGCGGCCCCCATATTGAAAGGGTCCTTGATTCCCAAGTCGACGATCCGGCCGATCGTCGCCCGTACGACCCGGGGCCCGTCCCCCTCCGTGCCGATGACCGCCGCACCCGCCCCCGTTACCGTATACTGCGCCGAGGGGGGCTTCTGGGACCCATACTCCGTCGGATAGCGGAACTGCTTCTCCGCCGTGCAGTTATGGCTGCAGGTACCCGCAAGGACATGCCGGGCCGCGCCCTTATGGACCATCATGGAGGCTAAGGCGAGTCCCTCCATGGAGGTGGAACATGCCCCGAAGATGCCGAAGTAAGGAATCCCCAATGTGCGCGCCGCGAAGCTGTTGCTGATGATCTGGTTCAGGAGGTCCCCGCCGACATAGAAGTTGATGAAATCCCGATCCACTCCAGATTTCCTTACCGCTTCGTCAGCTGCGTCGAGCATCAGCTTCTTCTCCGCTTTCTCCCAGGTTTTCTCGCCGATCTCCATGGTGTCATGCACGATATCGAAATCCTGTCCGAGAGGCCCTTTTCCTTCCTCCGGACCGACCACGGCAGCTGCCCCGAGAATTACAGGGCCCCGGTCAAAGCTCCAGCTCTGGCGTCCCACCAGCATCCCGCATCACCCTCCGTAAGTAAAGATCCAATGCAGCAAGCCTACAAAAAACGCAGCAACGGTACCGAATACCAGCACGGACCCGGCCAGCTTGAACATATTGCCCCCGACGCCCAGCACCAAGCCCTCGCTCCGGTGCTCCAGCGCTGCGGAGCACATGGAATTGGCGAAGCCCGTAACCGGAACCCCCGTACCGGCCCCCGCCTTCTGGGCGATATTATCGTAGACGCCTAGGCTCGTCAGAATCACCGAGATCAAGATCAAGGTGGTTACCGTAGGATTGCCGGCCGTCTTCTCACTGAAATGAAAGATGCGAATAAACAGCTCCATCAAAGCTTGACCCAAGATGCAGATGAGGCCTCCCACCACAAAAGCGACCAAACAATTGCGCAAAACCGGCCGTTTCGGCTCCATTTCCTTCGCCAGCTTCTGGTATTCCCGCTGCTGCTTTTTGCCCGATCCATTCCCGTTTCCCAAGACTCCCCGCTCCTTTCACCAGTTGTTTTTGCGAAGCCGCCGACGCTTCCGGGGAGGCACTTGATCCCGGTATACATCGATATACAAGCCGCCGTCCTGGTCCGCTACGGCCAGGAAGATTTGACCTGGCACAAACTGCCGCTTCTCCAGTTCCCTCATCAGCCAGGTGCGATCCAGATTCAGGTATTCAAGCCCATCTTCCAGCACTTCCCCGTCCATCATAACCGCTTGCGGGGGTTTCTTGCGGCCGGGCTTCATACCGAGGGAGGCAGGAGTCAACGGCTGTCTCTCATCCTTCAAGAGGACGCTTAGCTCTCCGCTTGCCTCGAGAATGGCAAATTCCACATCTGCGGGGTTGAAGACCCCCTTCGTCCGCAATTGCTCCAGCAGCTCGTCTGCAGTATACCGCTCCTTCCCGAGATTGCGTTCCAGCACCCTTCCGTCCTGGATCACTACCGTCCCGCGTCCCTCCAGCCAGCCCCGGACCCGTCTGCTCTTCATGGCCAGCTTCTCAGCAGCCAGCGGCACAATAAACCAGACCAGCATGGCGGTAACTCCATGCCAGTAGTTATTCTCCAGATCCGTGGACATGAAGCCCGCCAAATCGCCGATGACGATGCCGGTGACATACTCGAAGAACGTGAGCTGAGAGATCTGCTTCTTCCCGAGGATTCTAGTCAAGACAAACAGAAACGTGATCGAGCCGAGAGCCCGAACGGCCATATATCCCCAGTCCGGCACTGTAGCGTTACTCCCTTTCTGTACAGATGCTGTTTCACTAATTGTTTACAGCCGCTTCAAGATTTATGAATACCAAAAAAGAAACAGCCCGGTTACCCGGGCTGCCGAAGCTGCAGCTACATCCACAGTATAAGAACCAGCACCAACAAAACAAACAAAACCAACACCAATAAAGGCAAGCGGCAGGCTTCCATCCGGCAGGTCTCCCGTCTATATGGTATGACCCTACATCGTATGCCGCAGCGGGCGCAGGGGGAACCGGATCATGGGCACTTCAGGGCTTCAGAAGCTGCAAGCGGCTCTTCTGGATGGAGACGATCAGCCGGTCCATCTCTTGGCTGACCTCCAGGACGCCGGGGTCGCGCAGGTTTCCCTTCTTCTCATCCACAATCCGGTGGAGCTTGTCTGTAAGCAATTCTAGCTTGTAATAAAGATCCCGTTCCTGCAAGCCCACACCCCCCGAAAAATTCCCAGCATCGGAAAATAATTTCGAAGTCAGTATACGATGGCCCAAGATTCGTTATCTGTGATGAATGTCACTCGTCAATCGAAAAGTTTTGCTCGATCTGCAGCCCCTCTACATGTCTCTTGCCCATCTGCTTTCTGGCCTTCCGGACATCCACGCTTTCGAAGACGATATCCAGATCATAGTCCGCTCCGGGGTACAGCTCCTCCTTCGGAATATAGGGGGCGAGCCGCTTCCGGTTGAACACCAGCTTCTCCTTCTTCACCTGCACGACGACCATTCCCTTCTCGTCGGCGGCACGGTACACGATGCCGGCCCGCTTCAGCGGATGAATCCATACGCTGTCCCCGACCGCGAATTCCTGCTGCATCCGCTCCTTCTCCTGCTCCCGCTTCGGACTACCGTCCTTCCGGCCGGGCTGCGTCCTCTTCTGCAGGGTGCCGGGTGCGGTGGACGGCGGGGGGACCTGGAAGACGTCCGTGTTCCGGGCTTTGGCCCCTGTGATCTCCTTCGACCGCTCAATGACGGCCGGGTCCATCCCCAGCTTCAGCGCGATCTGGAACGCATAGCTGGAGCCCGCTTCTCCGATGGTCAGGCGGTATAACGGGGACAGCGTCTCCGTATCGAATTCCATCCGGGCATTCCGGAAGCCCGGTGTCACGGCGGCGAAATCCTTGATCTCATTGTAATGAGTAGTGGCGATAATGGTGGCGCCGCGGCGGTACAGCTCCTCGAGCACGGCGATGGACAGTCCGATGCCCTCCCCCGGATCGGTTCCCGTAGCCAGCTCGTCGAGCAGAATCAAGGTGCCCGCGTCCGCCTCACCCAATATGGTGATGAGCTGCTTCACATGGGCCGAGAAGGTGCTGAGCGAATGCTCCAGGCTCTGGCCGTCGCCGATATCCGCCTCCACCGCCCGGAAGACGGAGAACTCGCTGCCTTCCTGTACGGGAACCAGCATGCCGGATTGGACCATCAGGGTCAGGAGACCCACGGTCTTCAGCGCCACCGTTTTGCCCCCCGTATTGGGGCCGGTAATCATCAGTGCCCTGCAATCACCACCGATGGCAAAATCCAGCGGCACCATTTTGCTTCCGAGAAGGGGGTGCCTCCCCTGCCGGATGACGATCCGTCCCTCTTCGTTCAGACGTACGGAGCGGGCGCCCATGTCCGTTGCCAGCTTGGCTTTGGCGAACAGGAAGTCGTAATGGCCCACCGTCTCCATGTCCGACCGTATGGCATATTCCTCTTGCTCCACCAGCTCGGTCAAACGGGCCAGCACCTTCTGCTCCTCCATGCTCTCCTGGAACCGGAGCTCGTTCATCTCTGTTTGGACAACCGCCAGCTCCGCCGGCTCGATGAATACGGTCTGCCCGCTGGACGACTCATCCAGCACCGTACCGGGAAGCAGCTTCCGGTGTTCCTTCTTCACGGGGATGACGTAACGGCCGTTGCGCTGGCTGATGATGGTCTCCTGCAGCAGCTTCTTGTGCTTGTTCAGGATGGAATCCAGCTTCTTCTTCAGGCGTTCCTCCTGGACCATAATCATCTTGCGCACCTTAGACAGCTCCGGGCTTGCCGCATCGGCCACGCGTCCGTTGCGGATCGAGCGCTCCAGCTCCTCCGCCAGGCTGCTGTAATCCCGAAGCGAGCGGGCATACAGGCTGACGCTGGGGGAGACGCTCTCCCATCGGGACATAAACCGTTTCAGCTGCGACACGGACCGGAGAAAGGTCAGCACCGAGGCGAAATCGTTCTCCGCCAGCACATACCCCTTGCCTAGATGGCCCAGCACCCACTCCATACCCTCCATGGAAGGAAGCGGAATGCTGCTGCTTCTGTGATAGAGATCCAAGGCTTCCTCCGCTTCATCCAAGCGCGCTTGGATCTGGCCGGGCATGCTGGAGGGCGTCAAGCCCTCCGCCGTTCTTCTTCCGATGTCCGACACCGTGTATTCGGCTAATCTGGCCGTAACCTTGTGATATTCCAAACGCAGCAGCATGCTTTCTTTCATCATGTTCGAATCCCTCCGCAATATATTAGTGGAAACGCCAAAAAGCAGAGAACGGCCATCCGTCCTCTGCTCGTATACACCGGGCAAACCTGTCGTGCGGAAGGATAAAACAAAAAAGCCGTGCGCAAGAGCACGGCTTGATTCATCCTTCGAAGCAGGCTGCCTCGGATATGGATCAGGGTCCGTATGTTCTTAACCGGAAATCATACCGCTACCCGGAGTGAGGCATCGTCATAGAAGCGTACCGTACCCCCTCGTCTTGACAAGGAAAACAACGGCAAGCTCAAACGGCCTATCCAAGCAATCGGAATATGAAATTCGCTTAGTTAAGAACGACCCCGGACATACATCCATCTCCTCGAAACACTTATTCCCCTCTATTGTACCCGTACCATCCTCCGTTTACAACGGAAAATTTGGATATAAGAGACTTTATCGGAACAGCAGCTTCTTCATATAATCGATCGTGAACTGAACGCCCTTATCGCCAAGCTCCCCCGACCAAGTCTTGGAATGAGGCTCGATGCTGAGTGTTCCGTCGTAGCCCTTGGCGTATAGAATGGACATGAACGTGCCCCAATCCGTCTGGTCCAGACCGGCGGGCGGATCGTCGAAGCGCTCGCCTCCGATGCGTACAGAGCCCTTGATGTGAACGTGCTTGAAGCGATGTCCCCATTCCTTCATCTCCTGGAGATAATCGCCGCCGTCATAACGGGAGTGGGACGGATCGTACTTGATCCCGAGTTCCGGCAGATGGCCCGCGATGATCCTCCAGGTGTCCGGACTGTGCACGTAGTTATTCCAGCGGCAGTTGTAGACCGACACGGTCACGCCCTTGGCGGAAGCATACCCGATGAGGGTGGAGAAGTAAGCGATGGCGGAGGTACAGTTCTGATAGAATGACAGGCCTTCCACGTAGTTGACGCCGCAGACGAAGTTGGGGCAGCCCAGCTCCGCAGCCGCATCGATCAGCCGATAGGAGGCTTGAAGCTCCTCCTCCACCAGGGAGCCGTCCTCCGCAATGCGGTTGGAGCCCCATCGCCCGATGGAGCCGACGGTGACGCCGGTCCGGGCGATCGCTTCCTTGAATGCGGGAATCTGATCTCTCAGGATGGCCGGATCTTGCCCCACATTGATGCAGAACTCGACGAACTCCAGTCCCTTGGCTTGGGCGGTTTCGAAGCTCTCCACCTTGCATTCGGCGATGATTCCCAGCTTCATCATTCGAAGCTCACAGCCTTCCCGGTGTTGGAGGACTCATAGATTGCTTCGAGAATCTCGGATACGACCAGCGCCTGCTTCGGTGTAACCACCAACGGAGAGCCCTTCAGGATGGAGTCATACCAGCAGCGCATCTCTACGTCCACATTGTTCTCACTCTTGCCTTCGTAGAAAGCCACGCCGCCTGCTCCCAGCTGGATCTCCTCCACATATTGCTTGGAGTGCTTCTCGCCGTTGATGTAGAGGCCATCCCACATATCGGCTCCGGCTTCGGTGCCACAAAGCGTGACGATGGCTTCGCCGGATTTGCGGATATTAAGCGCCCAGCTCGATTCCAGATAAACGGTAGCGCCGTTCTTCATGGTGATCATGCCGAATGCGGAATCTTCCACGGTGAATTCCTTCGGATCCCACGGACCCCAGGCGTTGGCGGCGTTCTCACGCTGCGCCAGCTTGCGGAAGGAGCTGCCCAGAACCACCTTCGGCTCGTAGTTGTTCATAAGCCATAGGGTCAGGTCCAGCGCGTGGGTGCCGATATCGATAAGCGGGCCTCCGCCTTGCTTCTCTTCGTCGAGGAATACGCCCCAGGTTGGGACGGCGCGGCGGCGGAGGGCATGGGCCTTGGCGAAGTAGATCTCACCCAGATCGCCCTGCTCGCAGATGGTCTTCAGGTACAGGCTGTCCGGACGGAACCGGTTGTTGTAGCCGACAGTCAGGAGCTTTCCGGTGCGTTCAGCTGTCTCCAGCATGCGGCGGGCGGCTTCGGCTGTCTTGGCCATGGGCTTCTCGCTCATGACATGCTTGCCGGCCTCCAGGAAGGCGATGGTGATTTCCGCATGGGAATCGTTCGGCGTACAGACATGCACCACATCAATGGAAGCGTTGTCAAGAAGCTCCTTGTAATTCGCGACGACAAGGGATTCCTCCGTGCCGTATTCGGCCTTTGCCTTCTCGGCCCTCTCCGGAATAATATCGCAGAACGCGGCCAGCTCCAGGATGTCGTCTCGCTTCGCAAGTGCGGGCAGGTGTTTGCCGTTGGCGATCCCGCCGCAGCCGATAATCGCTACTTTCAGCTTTTGTGCCATGGAATGAAGCTCCTCCTTTTGAATCCCACTTTAAAAGATGTCTTGTTCCGACTACAATTGTAGTATAGACCCGCCAACCGCAAAAAGAAATTGCCGTTCTGGTTGTCCTTGTATGCTATTTTGCCATTTGGAGGTTGGTCATGCAGCTTACGCCCGAGCAAGCCTACAACGAAAAGATCGCCTATGAGAATCCCTTCATGTCCGTCCGGGTCTTCGAGCTGGACGCCAAGGGAGACGGCGGCACCAAGTGGCACTACCATAAGGAGCTGGAGATCATCATCATTCGGGACGGACTGCTGGAGCTGGATGTGGAGGATGACCATTACACCCTTCAGTCCGGGGACGTGGTTCTGATCGGCGCCAAGGAGCTGCACAGAGACCGTTCGTTCGCCGAGCACGGCCTCTCCTACATCGTATTCCAATTCGACATCGAGCAGTATCTGGAGAACAGCACGCTTCCCTATTACCGTGCCATATCGGACCCGGGCTTCCCGCTGCACCGGCTGAACTACATCTTCCGGGAGAATCCGGAGGCGCGCCGGACCTTGTTCGAGACGATCAAGGAGATTCAGCAGGAAGTGAAGGAGAAGCGGGAGGGCTACGAGATGGCCGTCAGCCTCCTGATCAAGAGGATCGTCCTGGTTCTGCTGCGCGGCGACAGCCGCAAGCTGATCCGGCTCAAGGAGCAGGGGGAGCTGCTTCGCATGAAACCCGTGCTGGATTACGTGGAGGCCCATTTGGACGAACGGATCCAGGTAGAGGATGCGTGCCGGGTGGCCAACGTAAGCTATTTCTATTTTGTCAAATATTTCAAGAAGGTCATGGGCATGTCCTTCCTCGAATACGTGAATTACAAGAAAATCAAAAAGGCCGAGCGCATTCTCTTGACCCAGGACGTCAGCGTCGCCCAGGCGGCGGAGAGCATCGGCATGCCGAACATGGCCCATTTCTATAAGGTATTCAAGAAGATCAACCAGATCTCGCCCAACGAATACCGGAAGAAGCGGGGCTGGAATGCCTGACCGCTTCAAGCTTACGTCGGGTTCGCCTTACCGCCGGCAGCAAGAAGGCCTTCGTTCCGCTGCGTGCGGACCGAAGGCCTTCTTGCTGTATCTAACGATTGCCGCAGCGCTCCGGGCTACGGCTTCATGACAGCCTGGGTAACCAGCTTGTAGCCGACGCCCCGGATGGAGTCGATCTGGACCGACTGCTGGTTCATCTCCAGCTTCTTGCGCAGGGAGCTCACGTGAACATCCACGGTCCGCTGGCCGCCGATGTAATCGAAGCCCCAGACGATGTTCATGAGATCGTCCCGCGTCACCACGACGCCGGGCCGCTGGACCAGATAGAGCAGCACCTCGAACTCCTTGGGCCGCAGCGGGATCAGCTCCCCGTTCAGCTGTACCTCGTACTTCTCCGGATAGATCCGCAGGTCTCCGACCTTGATGACCTTCTCGGAGGAAGCGGATTTGTCCGATGATCCCTCATCCTCGGAGGAGCTGCGGCGGAGAACGGCCGCCACACGAGCCAGCAGCTCCGCCACCCCGAAGGGCTTCGTGATGTAGTCGTCAGCCCCGCACTTCAGCCCCTGGACCACCTCTTCCTCCGCATTCCGGGCGGTCAGAATGATGACCGGCGTCTTGGAGCCCTTCTGCCGGAGCTTCGTCAGCACCTCGAAGCCGTTCATGCCGGGCAGCATAATATCCAATATGATAAGATCGTAAGACTGCTGCAATGCCTCCTGCAGCCCTTCTCCGCCGTGGTCCACCACCTTGGTGTCGTAACCCTCCTGCGACAGATTATAAGACAAGAGGCGGGCTAACGTCGGTTCGTCTTCGATGACCAATATGTTCTGCGCCATGGGATCCCCCAAATTATTCGGTATCCGGCTGGGATGCCGGAATTATTTAGAATCTATTAAAATTGTATAGCCGTTTGGAACGACTTGTCAATGAAGGACAGGCAGATCGAGGATAAAAGTCGTCCCTGCGCCGATTTGACTCTCTACGGCAATGTGTCCCTTATGCAGATCCACCAGGTGCTTCACGATGGAAAGTCCCAGTCCGGTGCCGCCGGAGCTGCGTGAACGGGCCTTGTCCACCCGGTAGAACCGCTCGAAGATCCGGGGCAGATCCTTCTTCGGAATGCCGATGCCCGTGTCCGAGATGATGAAGCGGATCGTCTCCGGATCCTGGCCTTCCCCGCCGTCGGCGGCATAGATCCGGACCTTCACCTTGCCCCCCTCCGGCGTATAGGCGATGCCGTTGGAGAGCAGGTTGATCATGATCTGGCGCAGCCGGTCCTCATCGGCTTCCATATAGAGATCGTCCTCGGCCTGGAGCTCCAGGTCGATTCTTTTTTTGGCGGCCTCCGCCCGCATGACGTTCACGGTATTCTCCATGAAGCTCTTCACGTGCACGGGGGAAAAATGCAGCGGAATCCGCTTCGACTCGATCTTCGACAGGGCCAGAATATCCCCGATGAGCCGGTTCAGCCGCTCGCTCTCATCGAAGATGATCTGCAGGAACGACCGGGCCGTCTCCGTATCGTTCAAGGCTCCTGCCAGCAGCGTCTCCGCGAAGCCCTTGACCGCCGCGATAGGCGTCTTCAGCTCGTGGGAGACGTTGGCGACGAACTCGCTGCGCATCCGCTCCAGCCTCCGCACGGCCGTAATGTCGTGAAGCACGATCAGGATCCCCGCCCATTCCTCCTGGGACTGGAACATGGGATTCAGGTTGACCTCCAGAATCCGCTCCTCCGGGAAGTAGAAGATCATCTCATCGCGGATCGGCTCCTTGGTCTGGATGCATTCCCCGATGAGCTGGGTGAATTCGAAGGGCTGCTTGGCTTCATTGTACTTCCGGCCGAGCAGCTCCTCCTGGGTGAAGCCCAGAATCTCCTCCGCCGAACGGTTCAAGAGCGCGATCCGCTCCTCCCGGTCGATCATGAGCACCCCGCTCATTAAGTTCTCCAGGACGCTCTTCAGCCGGCCCTCATTCTCCTTGATCCGGTTCACCTGAAGCTGCAGGCTGTCCGCCATGGTATTGATGGCCTCCCCCAGCTCGCCGATCTCGTCTTTGGTCCGGATCGTCACCCGGGACTGATAGTTCATATTGGAAATCTGACGCGCCACCCGCGTCATCTTCTCGAAGGGACGGGTCAAGCCGAAAGCGATCCGGTAGCTGATGATCCCGGCGACGACGAACAGGATGCCTAAGCCGGCCAGCAGGAACATCCACAGCTTGCGCACGGCCTTCTCCACGTCCATCAGGTCCGTGGCCAGCCGGAGATAGCCGAAGGTCTCGTTCTCTCCCTTGCGGATGGGAACCGCCACGTACAGCATATTGTGGCCTAACGTGCTGCTGAAGCGGACGCTGCTCCCTACGCCCTTCGCCTCGGCCTCACGGACCTCCGTCCGGTCCAGGTGGTTGTTCATATGACCCGGATCCTCATCGGACTCCCCGATGACGGTTCCGTCCGAGCGGATGATGGTTACCCGGGCGTCGGCAGATTTCTTCAGGCTCCGCGCCGTTTCGGAGTAATACCGGGTCAGCTCCTCCGTGGAGCCGCTCCGGTTCCAATCCATCATGGCGATGATGAGGTGGCTCTCCCTCTCCATATTGATGACAAGAGCCTCCTTGTAGGAGTTCTCCAGGAGCTTGGCCATGATGATGCCCGCCAGCAGCACCGACGAGCCGATCAGGAGCATGAAGATGACGGTCAGCCTAACGCGAAATTTATGCATGAATGCCTCCATCGTTGGATAAGTGTCCGTGCAGCGCGATTCCCGGCTGCAGGTATCTTCCTAATGGTACCTTGTCGAAGCGGTAAAATCCACTCTCCTCCATGTCGAAACATGTAAAGGAATCGTAAAGAAGAAAACTCCGGCCGGGCGTTCTCGCCCTGACCGGAGTCCGGTGTTCGACTATCCGCTTACTTGAATACGGGCTCCTTCAGCTCGGCCAGCCGTTCGATGGAGGTCTTCTCTACGTCGGCATGGAGGCTGTTGCCATGGGAGTCCATGGTGACGATGGCGGCGAAGCCTTCGCATTGAAGGTGCCACATAGCCTCGGGGATGCCGAATTCCTTCAGGAAGTCGACGCCCTCCACCTTCTTCAGGCACTTGGCGTAATATTGGGCCGCTCCGCCGATGGCATTCAGATAGACGGCGCCGTGCTCGCCCAGAGCCTTCAGCGTTTTGGGACCCATGCCGCCTTTGCCGATGACCGCCCGGATGCCGAACTTCTTGATGACGTCGCCCTGGTACGGCTCCTCCCGGATGCTGGTCGTCGGGCCTGCGGCCATCACATGCCACTCGCCTGCATCGTCCTTCAGCATAACCGGACCGCAGTGGTAGATGACGGACCCGTCCAGATCCACCGGGGAATCGTGCTCCATGAGATAATGGTGAAGGGCGTCCCGTCCGGTATGGATGAGACCGTTGATGATGACCACATCGCCCACCTTCAGTCCGCGGATCTGCTCCTCCGTGATCGGAGTCTGCAGCACCACCTCACGGCGCTCCGCCGGAGCGGCATCTTCGCTATCGGAGAGCTTCGCCATCGGGACCTTCTCCTCGCCGCCGTAGATCCACGACTTGATGGCGCCGGTCTCGGGATCGATCAGGGCGCCTTGGCGGCGGTACGCCCAGCAGTTGTAGGCGACGGAGACGAAGAAGCTGGCCGGCAGCCGGTTCATGACGCCGATCTTGCAGCCCAGAAGGGTCACCTGACCGCCGAAGCCCATGGTTCCGATACCCAGACGGTTAGCGTGCTCCAGGATGTACTCCTCCAGCTTGGCCAGCTCCCCGTTGGCATTCACATCATCCACGGAACGGAACAGCTGCTGCTTGGCCAGCTCATAGCCCGTCGTGCGGTCGCCGCCGATCCCTACCCCGATGAAGCCGGCGCTGCAGCCCTGCCCCTGGGCCTGGTACACCGCGTGCAGAATGCACTTGCGGATCCCGTCCAGATCCCGGCCGGCCTTGCCTAAGCCCTCCAGCTCGCACGGCAGGCTGTATTGGATGTTCTTGTTCTCGCAGCCGCCGCCCTTCAGGATGAGGCGGACGTCGATCTCGTCCTTCTCCCATTGCTCGAAGTGAATGACCGGCGTGCCGGGGCCCAGGTTATCCCCGCTGTTGGCGCCTGTCAGAGAATCTACGGAGTTGGGCCGGAGCTTGCCGTCCTTGGTCGCTTGGCGCACGGCCTCGCGGATAGCTTCCTTCATGGCGATCTGGTTGGCGCCGACCGGCACGTGGACCACGAAGGTCGGCATCCCCGTATCCTGGCAGATGGGAGACACATTGCACTCCGCCATCTCGATATTGTCAGCAATGGTAGATAGGGACAGGGCAGACCGGGTGCCTTGGTCCTCTTTCTCCCGCGCTTCATTAATCCGCTTGCGTACGTCGCCGGGCAGATTCGTGGAGGTTTCCACGATCAGCCGGTACATGCTCAACTGAAACTGCTGCATCGTCCCTAGCTCTCCTCTCATTGTCTTTCGATCCCCATACCCCTATAATGGTTTATGTCTCCCCTCATTATAACGAACTCCCGGGGAAACCGCTATCTTAGAACAAGGAGATTTGTCACATAATGGTCAAATTTATATTGAGAATCTGCCTGCTTCTCTTCATGTCAGGGACGGTTGCGGTAACTTCGCTCAGCGTCTTCCGGCCGAAGGAGCTCTACCGCGACCAAGTGGCGGTTCTGATGTACCATCATGTGCATGATCAGGACAAGAGCTCCGGCACGGTCACAACCAAGCTGTTCCGCGACCAGCTGACTTATCTGAAGAGCAAGAGCTATCATTTCATTACGCTGGACGAGCTCAAGGCGTTCATGAAGGGATCTCCCGTGCCTTCCAATGCCGTGCTGATCACCTTCGACGACGGCTATGAGAGCTTCTACCAGAATGCATATCCCATCCTGAACGAACTCCATATTCCCGCCGTGAACTTCATCATCACGGGGACCATCGACGATCCCTTATCCGGCAATATCCCCTTCATGAGCCGCAAGGAGCTGCAGAGCCTCTATGCCGCCAAGGGGGTGGCGGACATCGAATGCCACACGGATGCCCTTCACGACAAGCTGGACGGCAAGGCGCTTCTGACCCAGAGGATCCCCGTGTCCGGCAACCGGACGGAGAACACGGATGAGTATAAGAGCCGCATTACGGCAGACGCGCAGGCCTGCGTCCGGAAGGTGAACGAGGTCTATCCGGGCAGCGGCAACGCCTTGGCCTACCCCTTCGGCATCTACAATGAAGAGGCGGCGGACGCTCTCAAGGCGGGAGGCATCAAGATGGCCTTCACCATCATGCCGAAGATGACCACACGCGAGTCCGACCCCATGCGGATCCCGAGAATCAACGCGGGAAGTCCCTATGTGGAGCCGGAGACGCTGCACAATATGATCATGCGCCGGGTATCGGCGGTCAAGCATCCCCACGATACGGTCCCCCTTCGGGAAACGGTGGAGCAGATCGGCGGCGAGCTGTTCAAGGGCAAGGAGGACGGCAGTCTCCATATCGGATATAACGGGATGGATTACCGCTTCCGGCCGGACAAGTCTGCGGTTATCGGCCCAGATGGGACCGAGATCAAGCTGAAGGAGCCGCTGAAGGTGATGGGCAACCGGAGCTACATCGATCTGCAGGACCTGCAGCTGATTCTGAAGCTGCCGATATACTTTGATGCTTCGACCCAGACGTACACCACCCAACCTCCCGAGCGGAGCGACGTGGACCATACGGAGGGCATGAAGCTGCCCCAAAAAGGAGGATGATCCGAGATGGACCATCAGAACCATTTTCTCGCTTACATGTACCGGCTGAAATATATCAAGCGCTGGAGCCTTATGCGCAATATCTCCCACGAGAGCGTGGCCGAGCATTCCTACCACGTGGCGCTCTTGACCCACTTGCTGTGCACCATCGGCAATGAGATCTACGGGAAGTCCATCCCGACAGGACAGCTGGTCTCCGCCTCCTTGTTCCATGATGCCACCGAGGTGTTCACCGGAGATATCCCGACTCCCGTCAAGCACCACAACCCGGAGATTCTCTCCAACTTCCGCAAGATTGAGGACCGGGCCGCCAAGCGGCTCTCCGGCATGCTGCCGAAGGCCCTTCAGCCCGTATACAAGCCGCTTCTGGAGGGGAAGAAGAATGCGGACCCCCACTTGATCTATATCAAGGCGGCGGACCTGCTGGACGCGTATATCAAGTGCACGACAGAGGTATCCGCCGGCAACCGGGAATTCGCCTCGGCGAAAAAACAAATCGGACAGACCCTGGATGAGCTGGATCTGCCCGAAGTGCGGTACTTTATGGAGCATCTGGCGCCCAGTCTGGAGAAATCGCTGGACGAGCTGTCCGGAACTCAGGACTGATGCTGGATCAGAACCATTCCGGATATTTCATAAGCAGGAGAATCACGAAATAAAGCACTCCGATCAGGACGCCGAACGTGCGGATTTTACCCGCATCCGTTCCGGCGTTTTTGTTCTGGGACAGGCTGTCGCGCAGACGCTTCAGCGGCCCGCCTAACATGCCGGCCATAGCGGCCATGGCCAGGAACAACACGCCGATGACGCCGGCCCATACGTGGGAATAGCTGCCTTGTCCGATCAGGTAGCCGCCGGTCAGGAGCTGGGCGATCAAAAGGTACTGCCCCACCCGGTTGAAGGTCACAAGCAGCCCGGCGAAGCCGGCCTGTGCCGCATCCGCCTTGCCTCCGAGCCGTCCGACCAGAAACGGAAGAAACAGATAGAAGCCCATGCCCGTGGAAGCCAACAGGTGCAAAAACAACATCAATTTGTACATAAACTTGGAACCCTCCATCGCGGAATGCAAAAAATGGCATAACCTGAACTCAGTAGTAGTATACCGAATCACCGGACGGGCCGCAAACGAAACGTGGTCCGCCACAGCGAAAGACCGCCCGGCCGAGTGGGCCGGGCGGTCGTCACGAGCTTACATGTTGGCGATGATCTGGTTGGCGAACTCGGAGCACTTCACTTCGGTGGCGCCCTCCATCAAGCGTGCGAAGTCGTAGGTCACGGTCTTGTTGTTAATGGAGGTCTCCATACCCTTATAGATCAGGTCGGCCGCTTCCTGCCAGCCCAGATGCTCCAGCATCATGACGCCGGACAGAATGACGGAGCCCGGGTTGACCACATCCAGTCCCGCATACTTCGGAGCGGTGCCGTGGGTAGCCTCGAAGATCGCATGGCCGGTCACGTAGTTGATGTTGGCTCCCGGCGCGATGCCGATGCCGCCGACTTGGGCAGCCAAGGCGTCCGACAGGTAGTCGCCGTTCAGGTTCAGCGTTGCGATGACGTCGAAGTCGGTCGGACGGGTCAGCACCTGCTGCAGGGCAATGTCCGCGATGGCGTCCTTCACGATGATCTTGCCGGCGGCTTCCGCATCCTTCTGAGCCTTGTTCGCTGCGTCCAGGCCCTGCTCGGCCTTGATGCGGTCGTATTGGCCCCACGTGAAGGTCTGGTCGGCGAATTCGCGCTCCGCCAGCTCGTAGCCCCAGTTCTTGAAGGCGCCCTCGGTGAACTTCATGATGTTGCCCTTGTGAACCAGCGTGACGCTCTTGCGCTGGTGCTGGATCGCATACTCGATGGCAGCGCGTACGAGACGCTCGGAGCCTTCGCGGGAGACAGGCTTGATGCCGATGCCGGAGGTCTCCGGGAAGCGGATCTTCTTCACGCCCATTTCCTTCTGCAGGAACTCGATGACCTTCTTCACTTCCGGTGTGCCTTCCTGCCATTCGACGCCGGCATAGATGTCCTCCGTGTTCTCGCGGAAGATGACCATGTCCACCAGCTCCGGACGCTTCACCGGCGAAGGAACGCCATCGAAGTAACGGACCGGACGGGAGCAGACGTACAGGTCCAGCTCCTGGCGAAGCGCTACGTTCAAGGAACGGATGCCGCCGCCGATCGGCGTGGTCAGCGGTCCCTTAATGGCAACGATATATTCGCGGATGGCGGTCAGCGTGTCGGCCGGCAGCCAGTTGTTGAATTGGTTGAAGGCTTTCTCGCCGGCGAATACCTCGTACCAGGCGATCTTCTTCTGGCCGTTGTAGGCCTTCTCCACAGCCGCATCCAGAACGCGCTTGGAAGCCGCCCAGATGTCGGGACCGGTGCCGTCCCCTTCGATGAAGGGAATGATCGGGTTGTTAGGGACGACAAGCTTGCCGTTGTCGATGGTAATCGGCTGGCCCTCGGTCGGCAAGGAGTACTGCTCAAATTGTGGCATGATTCAAAACCCTCCTGAACATGTGATGGAGCCGGGTGAAAACCCGGCTATTGATGATGTATGGATGGAATCCCGTCAAGCGGCATTCCCTTGCATCTTAACGCTGCGCCAGCGGAACATAGGACTGGCTGACCGGTCCCACGTATTCCGCTCTCGGGCGGATCAAGCGGTTGTTCTCGTACTGCTCGAGAATATGGGCGGTCCAGCCGGAGGTGCGGCTGATGGCGAAGATCGGCGTGAACAGATCCCGCGGGATGCCCAGGATGGTGTAGACGGACGCGGAATAGAAGTCCACATTCGGCTTCAAGCCCTTCTGGCTGACAACCATATCCTCAATCTTGACGGACATGTTGTACCACTCCAGGTTGCCGGTCATCTTGCCCAGCTCGTAGGACATCTTCTGCAGATGCTTGGCACGGGGGTCGCCGTTCTTGTAGACGCGATGGCCGAAGCCCATCAGCTTCTCCTTGTTCTCCAGCTTGCGGTTCACATAGGATTCCACATTATCGGCGGTGCCGACCTCCTCCAGCATAGCCATGACCGCTTCGTTGGCTCCGCCGTGCAGAGGCCCCTTCAACGCGCCGATGGCGGAGGTGACGCCGGAGTAGATGTCGGAGAGAGTGGCCACCGTGACGCGTGCGGCGAAGGTGGAGGCGTTCAGCTCATGGTCCGCATGAAGCACCAGCGCTTTGTCCAGTGCTTCGATGGCGACGGGATCCGGCTGCTTGCCGGTCAGCATATAAAGGAAGTTCTCGGAGATGGATGCGTTTTCTTTAGGGGCAATCGGTTCGAGACCGTCACGGATCCGTGCGAATGCCGCTACGATGGTCGGCAGCTTCGCCTGGAGCTTGATCGCCTTGGCCACATTCGAAGCCGCGCTCATATCGTTGGCTTCCGCATCGTAAAGCGCAAGAGCCGATACTGCCGTACGGAGAGCCGCCATGGAATTCGTATCCTTGGGGAACAGCTTCAGCTGTTCCACGATGGCCGAAGGAATCGCCGCTTGCGCGTTCAGATCCCGCTTCAGCTGGGCCAGCTCGGATTCATTCGGCAGCTTGCCGAACCACAGCAAGTAGATTACTTCTTCGAAGGAAGCATGCTCCGCCAGCTCGTCGATGTCGATGCCGCGGTAGGTCAGGACCCCGTCAATGATGGAGCTGATGGAGGAAGTGGTCGCCACTATGCCTTCCAAACCTTTGGTAGCCGTCATTCTCACGTCTCTCCTTTGCGCTTGCGAATTTAGGCATAAACAATAGGATCACCCAATGTGCCAAACATAACCATAAGCAAGTTTTATCGTTTACCCATGACTTCATAATAACGTTTTTTTGCGAACTTGTGAACAAATTATGACATTAAAGATTATTATCACTTCTATAAAGAATTTTATGGTTTATATCACTGCAACATAGAATAAAAGAGGTTTTCGTCGATCCCGGTCGAACGATTCGGTGAAACATTCCAATTGCCTCCCCTCTTTGTGTTACAATACATACCAATATGTTCATGTCCATAACCGACCATAAAAGGAGTGGCACCCATGGCAGACACCCAGCGCACCGGCATCATCGATATCGGCTCCAACTCCATCCGTCTCGTGATCTACGAGGTGACGGGGCTCGCCGCCTACCGGGTCATCGATGAGAGCAAGGAGTCCGCCCGGCTGAGCGAACGGATCGATTCCGACGGCAGGCTTAAGGAAGAGGATATCGACGCCATCATCCAGACCCTGAATCATTTCAAAATGCTGTGTGAAGCGAACCGGACCACCAGCCTCCGGGCGGTCGCCACGGCGGCCATCCGGAACGCTTCCAATTCCTCCGAGATCGTCGAGACGCTGAACCGGCGCACCGGGCTCAGCATCGAGGTACTGTCGGGCGAGGAAGAGGCCCGGCTCGGTTTTCTCGGAATGATCAATACCATGGAGATCCGGGACGGCCTGGTCATCGATATCGGCGGCGGCAGCACCGAGGTCTCTCTCTTCCTCGGCCGGTCCCTGGTGCATAGCGTTTCCTTCCCGTTCGGCTCCGTCAACACCACCAAGCGGTTTACCCGTAACGGAGAGATTAGCCCGGAGGAGATCGCGCAGCTGCGCCAGATGGTGCTCTCCTCCCTGGAGAAGGAGCCCTGGATCAAGGGCCACCGCGGCCTCCCACTGATCGGTCTCGGCGGCACTCTGCGCAACGTCAGCAAGCTGGACCAGCGCGCCCGGAAGTACTCGCTGCCTACGACCCACCATTATCATTTGGATGGGGCCTCCGTCGACCGCCTGCTGGAGGAGCTGGCTCCCCTCCCCGTCGAGAAGCGCAAGAAGGTGGACGGCATGACCGGCAATCGGGCGGATATTATTGTCCCCGGTCTCATTATTTTACAGACGGTGTACGAATATACGGGAGCGTCTCACTATGTGATCAGCGGCGCCGGTCTTCGGGACGGTCTCTTCTTCGAATTCTTGAGCCCCTCTCGTCCGCAGCTCGATAACGTTCTGGAGCACAGCGTGCGGAACCTGCTCTCCCTCCACCCGACCGTGCCGATGGGCCATGTGGAGCAGGTGAACCGGCTGGCCCTGAAGCTCTTCGACGACATGCAGGATAACCATCACCTGTCCATCCGGACCCGAACCTATCTGCATGTGGCCAGCCTCCTGTACCGCATCGGGGTGACGGTCTTCTATTATGATTATGCGAAGCACACCTATTATCTGATTGCCCATTCCCGACTGTACGGTCTGACCCACCGGGAGATTCTCATCTGTGCCTTGATCGCTTCCTATAAGAATAAGAACCGGACCCGGCAGCTGTACCAGGAGCATAAGGACATCCTGACCGAATCCGACTGCCAGCTGATCATCCGGCTGGGCATGCTGCTTCACTTGGCCGTGGCCCTGGACCGGAGCGAGACACAGCCCATCCGCCATCTGACCGCGCTGCACAAAAAAAATGAGCTGGAGCTGCAGCTTGTCAGCCGCCATACTCCGCTCATTGAGATTCGTGAAATAGAAGGTCTTGTGAAGGAATTCAAGAAGGTCTGGGGACTAACCCTTCGGCTTCGGCATGATCCGGACGCTTCCACAAACCGATATTCATCGACTTGAATTGGCTCCGGAAGGCCGGCTGGTCCTCAGGCTCCCGCTGGATGTACATGCCGTTCGGCTGCAGCACCCGGGCCTTGACGTTGTCGTACAGCGAGATCTGCAGAATGCGGATCAGCATCCGCTGCAGCGGCATGTCGAGGACGGGGCACAGCAGCTCCACCCGGCGGGTCAGATTCCGGCTCATCCAGTCGGCGCTGGAGATATACACCTCCGGCTGCCCCCCGTTCTCGAAGTAGATGATCCGCGAATGCTCCAGGAACCGGTCCACGATGCTGCGGACCGTTATATTCTCACTTAAGCCTGCAACGCCCGGCCGGAGACAGCATACGCCCCGGATGATCAGATCCACCTTGACGCCCGCCTGGGACGCCACATAGAGCTCGTCGATGGTCTCTTGATGGGACAGCGAGTTCATCTTGGCGATAATCCGGGCGGGCTTGCCTGCTCTGGCGTGCTCCGCCTCCCGCCGGAAGAGCTCCTCCAGACGGTGCCGGAGATTGGTCGGAGCAACGGACAGGGTCTGCATATGGGTCGGGGTCGAATACCCCGTAATCTCATTAAACAAGCCGGAGGCGTCCTCGCCCACCAAAGGGTTGGACGTGAACAGGCCGACATCCGTATACAGGCGCGCGGTGCTTCCGTTGTAATTGCCCGTCCCTACGTGCACGTAGCGCCGGAGGGATTCATTTTCCTGCCGGACCACCAGTGTGATCTTGGCGTGGGTCTTCAATCCGACCAGGCCGTATACCACGTGGCACCCGGATTTCTCCAGCTTACGCGCCCAGGCAATGTTCCGCTCCTCGTCGAAGCGCGCCTTCAGCTCCACCACCACGGTCACCTGCTTGCCGGACTCCGCGGCGTTAGCCAGTGCCTGCACGAGCACCGACTGACCGCTGATCCGGTACAGGGTCATCTTGATGGCCAGCACCTTGGGATCATACGCCGCTTGGACGATGAAGTCCTCCACGGCCTCGAAGGATTCGTACGGATGATAGACCAGAACATCGCGGTGCCGGAGCACCTCGAAGATATCGTCGTTGTCGTCGAACTCCTTCGGATAGACCGGCTCCACCGCCGGGTAACGCAGATGGGCGAGCCCCTCCAGCTGGGACTGCAGCTTCATGAAGAAGCTCAGGTCGATGGGACCGTCGATCTCGAACACATTGTCCTCGATCTCGAATTCCTCCCGCAGCATCTCCAGCGCATACGGGTGCATCCCCTTCTCCACCTCCAGCCGGACCGGGGCTCCCCAGCGCCTGCGCCGGAGCTCCTTCTCGATCTCCTCCAGAAGATCCTCCGCCCCTTCTTCGTTCAAGGTCAGGTCGGCGTTGCGGGTCAGCCGGAAGGCGTTCACCGCCACCGGGTTATATCCAGTGAACAAGGTATGGATATGCTCCTCGATCAAGTCCTCCATCAGGACGAACTCATGCTTCTTGCTGTTGTTCCGGGTGGGCATCGCGATGTACCGGGACAGGTTGGAGGGAACCTGAACGATGGCGAAATACGGCTCCTCCTCTGGGTCCTCCCCATCCTTCGTCAGCACCACCGCCATATACAGCGCCTGCGTGTGCACCAGCGGGAAGGGTCTCGACTGGTCCACAGCCATCGGAGTCAGCACCGGGAAGATGATGTCGTGGAAGTATTGGTCCATGGCCTTCTTCTGCGTGGCTGTCAGATCGGCGTAATCCGTAATGTAGATGCCTTCCTTGGACAGCTGCCGCATGATATCCCGGTACGTCTTGTACTGCTCGGCCACCATGCGGCCCGTCCGCTTCATGATCCGTTTCAAGAGACCGGAAGGCAGATAGCCGGTGAAATCCTTCTTCTGATAGCCCGCCTTCAGCTGGTCATAGATTCCTGCGACCCGGACGCTCATGAATTCATCCAGGTTGGAGGACACAATGGCCAGGAACTTGACCCGCTCCAATAGCGGTGTCGTGCTGTCCTGCGCCTCCTGCAGCACCCTCCAGTTGAACTCAATCCAGCTTAGGTCGCGGTTGATATAGTTGGATGCCGGGGTTTTGGTCGTTGTCATAATGCCTCCGTCGGATTTCGTCCTAATATGTCTATGAATCCATTATCCGTTGAGTATGTAAAGTTGCAACCCAAGATTTGTTAAAATCATGTAAACTTTCGAGCCCTCTTCACATTTTATTAACAATTCACTGCTTTTATCCTTTCTTCCTGCAGTTTCTGTCCGCCTGCCCGGCATGGTACAATGATACAAAACCGTTGCAGTCCCTTTATCGAAAGGATGAATGCTTATGGATCGAACCCTGCAGCAGCAGCTCTTGCGGGGACTCTGGGTGGCGTTATGGGCGCTCGCAGCCGTAGCCGCCTTGTACTACTTGACGCCGCTGGTGGCGCCGTTTCTGTTCGGTTGGCTGATCGCCTATATTCTGAATCCGCTGGTGCACTTCCTGCAGAAGCGCACACGGGCTCCCCGGTGGCTGGCGGTTACCGTATCCCTGCTCCTGTTCCTCGGCATATCGGTGGGACTCATCACCATAGCCGTGACGAACATCGTGCTGGAGATCAATGACTTGTCCGCCCTGATCCAGAGCAATATGGAGAAGTGGAAAACCTCCTTCACGGCGTTCGTGAACTCCGACCACATTCAGCATCTGATCACCCGGATTACGACGTATTATAATGAGAATCCGCAATATCAGGATACCATCAATTCCAACCTGAACTCCACCGGCAAAACCGTCACCGACTTCGTATCCCGCGCCGTGAGCTTCGTGGTCAACAACGTGCTCTACCTGGCCGCGAGCCTGCCGAATATGGCCACCGTCACCGTTGTTGCCCTGCTGGCCGCCTTCCTGATCAGCTTTGATTGGAACCGGCTGAACCGCAAGCTCGGCGAGTGGACGCCCGGCTTCGTCGCCCGTCCCGTCCGCTTGATCTGGATCGATCTTCAGAAGGCCCTCTTCGGCTACATGCGGGCTCAGCTCATTCTGATCTCCATCACGGCCATGTTCGTCATCATCGGATTATTAATCCTCCGTGTGGAGTATGCCATTACCATCGGCCTTCTGATCGGCTTCGTTGACCTGCTGCCATATCTCGGAACAGGCGCTGCCATGGTCCCCTGGATCATCTTCTGCTTCATTCAGGACAATTACTATCTGGGAATCGGCCTGAGCATTCTGTACGGGATCATCCTTGTTGCCCGCCAGATCCTCGAGCCCAAGATTCTGGCCACCAGCATCGGGCTGGAGGCGCTGCCGACTCTGATCGCCATGTATGTGGGATTGAAGCTCTTCGGGTTCCTGGGGCTGATTATCGGTCCCGTCACCCTGATTCTCTTGACGACGTTCCAGCGGTCCGGCGTATTCCGGGATCTCTGGAGATACATCCGGCACGGCAAAGCCTCCGATGCCTAAGAGCCGCTCCGCTTCCCGCGGAGCGGCTTTTTGGTGTGCGGCCGTCAACGCCGCCAGTAGAAGTTCACATTCCCCCGACCGATCATACGTCGGATGATCCACAGCAGCAGGAGCTTCGCCACCGGTCTTGTAAAAGGAAGGACCAGAAACAGTCCGGCCAGGTCCGTCACAAACCCGGGCGTCACCAGCAGCAGGCCGCCGGCGAAGATGCAGATCCCGTCCAGGATCGAGTCCGTGGGGATCTCGCCCCGGGAGAGGCGGTGCTGCGCATAATCCCACACTCTGCGGGCTTCGCGCTTGGCCAGATAAGCCCCAAGAAAGCCGCTGACGAGAATCAGCGCGAAGGTCTCCCAGCCTCCGATCAACCGGCCCATGGAGAACAAGACGAAGATTTCCGTTGCCGGCACCAGGATGAATAAGACCAATAACACACGCAGCATCGTGAAGCCCCCCTTACTCGGATTCGGCGGAAATCTGATTCAACAACTGGTAGAGCTCCGGCGCTTCCCGGTCGATCCGTGCAGGCTTCCACTGCCGGTTCACCCACATGTGGCGGGTGGAACCTGTGACCAGCAGCTCCTCCGTGTCCTTATTGCGGATCTCGTAGGAAAATTCCAGCCGGATATGGCTGTGTCCGGTCATCATGATTCTGATCTCCACCCAGTCATCGTAGCGGGCCGGCTTCCGGTATTGGATCGTCGCATCCACTACGGGGAGCAGCAGTCCCTTGTCCTCGAGAGTCCGGTATTCCATGCCGCTGGCACGGATCATCTCTGTCCGTCCGACCTCGAACCAATCCAGGTAACGGGCATGATAGACCACGCCCATCTGATCCGTCTCCGCGTACCGGACGCGAAGGGTATGATAATAGGGATTCATCCTTCATCCTCCTGTTCCTCTCTCCATTATACATGCCCCGGTCCGGCGAAGTAAAAAGCCTCCGGAAACCGGCCTGTCCCGGTCAGCCACAAGCATCATGGAAATGTTCGAAGAATTTTCGGGATTTGGACATTGAATGCGTACAACCGTTCCCGTATGATAGGGGCATAGGCAGCAGACTTCATCGCAGCCGAGCGAGGAGGTGCAGGGAATGAGCGTGAAAGAGCAGGTATTGGACGCCATGAAGGCAGCCGGCAAGCCGGTTACCGCAGGTGAGGTGGAGCAAGCCACAGGGTTGGACCGCAAGTCGGTGGATAAGGCCTTTGCGGAGCTGAAGAAGGAGAACGCCATCGTCTCTCCGATCCGCTGTAAGTGGGAACCGGCGCAATAATCCGCATCACGGATCTTCGACAACAACGGAATTCCTCGGGATTCCGTTGTTTTTGTTTCTCATGCCGATATGCTTGTAGATAAGAGGGGGATCTGGTACAACTAGAAGAGACCGCCACCCTCGTCCCCAAAGGAGCTGCCGCCTTGCAAAAGACAGGAATCGCCCTCGCCGCTGCCGCCGTTCTGGCGTTCTTCCTCTTCACCGGCTATTCCGCCGTCCGAACCCTGAACGGCAATCCCCTCTCCACCTCGAAGGCCGTCAAGATCGCGGAGGATTACCTTCGTCAGGAATATGCCGGACAATCGCTCCATGCCGGCAACGCCACATACCTCGTTACGTATGGCCGCTTCGAGATTCCCGTCCTGGATGCGGATGACCGGGAGGTGAACCGTCTTCTCCTGCGGAAGGGCCTGAAGTCCGTGGAGGATACCGTTCGGAGCAAGGAGCTGGAGCAGCAGATGAAGATCTATCTCTTGACCCAATCCATCCGGCCCTTCGAAAAGGTGGAAGCCATCGTCTCCGTCCTCTACTCCGTCCGGGAGGATTACCGGCGGGAGGATAGTATCTGGCTGACCTTGACGGGTAAGCCGATGGATCATGAAGAGCTTGCGGCCTTCGGGCGCATCGTAGTTGAACGCACGAGAGCCTTCGGCGGGCAGCCGGACCGGTTCCGCCTGGATTACGGAACCGGTATCGGTTCCAGAAGCAGGCTGCTGGTCACCGGTCCACAGCTCGACGCCCCTTCCTATGTTCCTTATATCGGCCCAGCCGATTAGAGATTGCCACCGGCTCAGCCGTTGGTGACTAAAGGCGCTCCATTAGGGCTGGCCGTCCCCCTTCCGTCTGGATCAACGGCACATTTTCCTTTGGCTGATCATGTTCCCCTTCATCAGTCTCGATGAAAGGCATTTCTGCCTTTGATTGTGAATGAGTATCCCCTTGCTACCTTCTACGTGGTAACAAGCGGCAGATTTGCCGTTGATTTCGGACTTTACGTTAATCCGGTAGCAACCAAAGGCATTTGTGCCTTTGATTGCTAAGGAATCCCTAATCTACCTGGGGCGTTCTTATACAAAAATAAAGCCCCGACCAGGGAATGGTCGGGGCTTCATTTTTCTTACATCACGCTTTGTTTGCCGGAGTAGATGACGCCGAGCTCTGCGTATACGGAGGCGTCCATACCGTCGCTCAGCTTGGAGAGTGCACCCTCCACGCCGACGATGACCGGAATGCCCAAGGACAGGCCTACAACCGCCGCGTGAGAGGTGATCCCGCCCACTTCGGTGATGACGGCGCCGGCACGCTCGAATGCGGGCATATATTCCTTATCTGTGGTGACGGTAACCAGGATGCAGCCCTCGGTAGTCTTGGCCAGGGCTTCCTCCGGCGTACGAGCTGTTACCACTTTGCCTGTAGCGGTCTGAGTGCCGATACCTTGGCCCTTGGCGATCAGCTCGCCGACATGGTGAACCTTGATCAGGTTGGTGGTGCCGGAACGGCCCACCGGCACGCCTGCGGTGATGACGACCAGGTCGCCCAGGTTCACATAGCCTGCATTAACGCTGCTGTCGATGGCTTGCTCGATCAAAGCGTCGGTGTTGGCGGCTTCTTGGCCCAGCACCGGGATGACGCCCCAGATCAGTGCCAACCGGCGGATCACTTGCTCATTCGGCGTAACCGCAATGATCGGCGCCTTCGGACGATACTTGGATACCATCCGGGCGGTGTAGCCGCTCTCGGTGGAGGTCACGATCGCCTTAGCGTTCAGGTCCAGCGCAGAGTTGGCAACCGCTTGGCTGATAGCCTCAGTGACGGAGGTCTGCTGGGACTGGGATTGCTTCAGGAAGATCTCCCGGTATTCCAGAGCGGATTCGGCACGCTCTGCGATGCGGGACATGGTCTGTACGGATTCCAGCGGGTACTTGCCGGCGGCGGTTTCACCGGACAGCATGATGGCGTCGGTGCCGTCGAAGATGGCGTTGGCCACGTCGCTTGCTTCCGCACGGGTCGGACGCGGGTTGCGCTGCATGGAGTCCAGCATCTGGGTTGCTGTGATAACCGGCTTGCCGGCACGGTTGCACTTCTTGATCATGGACTTCTGTACCAGCGGAACTTCCTCGGCCGGAATCTCGACGCCCAGGTCGCCGCGGGCAACCATCAAGCCGTCGGATACTTCCAGAATCTCGTCCAGGTTGTCTACGCCTTCCTGGTTCTCGATCTTGGAGATGATCTGGATATAGTTTGCGTTGTGCTTCTCAAGCAGCTCGCGGATTTCCAGCACGTCGCTGGCTTTGCGGACGAAGGAAGCCGCGATGAAGTCCACGCCTTGCTCGATGCCGAATACGATGTCGTTGGCATCCTTCTCGGTGATGCCCGGCAGGGAGATCTTAACGCCCGGCACATTGACACCTTTCTTGCTCTTGATGGTGCCGCCGTTCACGATGCGGGTTACGATCTCGGTGCCTTGTACGTCGGTTACGGTCAGACCGATCAAGCCGTCGTCGATCAGGATGGTGGAGCCCACCTGTACGTCGCGCGGCAGTTCCTTGTATGTAATGGAGATGCGGTTCTTATCGCCCAGGATTTCTTCGGTGGTCAATACGAGGGTCTCGTCCTGCACCAGCTCGATCGGCTCTTCCTTCAGCTTGCCGGTACGGATCTCCGGACCTTTGGTATCCAGCAGGATCGCTACGTTCTTGCCGGTTTCCTTCACAGCCTGGCGGATGTTCTTGATGCGGTTGCCGTGCTCTTCGAAGTCGCCGTGGGAGAAGTTCAAGCGGCATACGTTCATGCCGGCATGGATCAGCTTCTTGAGATTCTCGAGGGATTCGCTGGCCGGGCCGATGGTACAGACGATTTTTGTTTTGCGCATGGTTTCCTTATCCTCCTAAGATTCGCGTATAGCTTGTACATGGGTTGACAGAAGCGGGGGCAGTAAAACCTGTGCGGCTTTCTCGTCCGATTCTGCGCTATTCATCTATGAAACCGTACCATATGACACCGTTCGGCACAATACGCTACGGATTTCAAACACATCAAAAATACCATCATACACAAGGAAGATCCTATGACTTTTGTCATAGGATTCCCCATCAAACCGGCTGATATAAGCGATATTTGCCAAATGATCGAAACTTCTGATACCGTCCCTCGCGCAGCTCCTCGTCGGAGAGCTTCATCAGCTCCTCCAGGTGCTTCCACAGGTAGGTCTTCAGCGTCTCGGCCTGCTGCTCCAGGTTCTTATGGGCGCCCCCGGTCGGCTCGGGCACGATATCGTCGATCAATCCGAGGCTCAGGATGTCCTGGGCCGTAATCTTCATCGCCTCTGCCGCTTGCGGCGCCTTGCTGGAGTCCTTGAAGAGAATCGAGGCGGCTCCCTCCGGAGAGATGACGGAGTAGATGGAGTGCTCCAGCATGAGAACGCGGTTGCCCACGCCCAATGCCAAGGCTCCTCCGCTGCCACCCTCGCCGATGACCACGCAGATGATCGGAACCCGCATGGTGGACATCTCCAGCAGGTTGCGGGCGATGGCCTCCGATTGGCCCCGTTCCTCCGCCGCTGCTCCGGGATAAGCTCCCGTCACGTCAATTAGCGTGATGATCGGACGGCGGAATTTGTCCGCTTGCCTCATGAGCCGAAGCGCCTTACGGAAGCCCTCCGGGTGGGGCATACCGAAGTTCCGGGCGATGTTGTCCTTCGTATCCTTGCCCTTCTGGTGGCCGACGACCGTTACGGGAACGCCGTTCAGCTTGGCCAGTCCGCCGACTATGGCCAGATCGTCGCCGAAGAGACGGTCGCCATGAAGCTCGATGAAGTCGGTGAATATGTTCTGGATGTAATCGATCGTCGTGGGCCGCTGGGGCGTCTTGACGATCTGAATTTTCTGATGGACCTTAACCTCCGCATACATCTCCTCGGACAGCCGAAGGTACTTCTCCTCCATACGCTGGATCTCGTCGGTGAAGTCGATGCCCTTCTCCTGTCCGAATTTCTTCAATTCCTCGATCTTGCCGCGCAGCTCCGCGAGAGGCTGCTCAAAAGGCAACTCACCGGCCAACTGCAACCCCACCCTTCTGCGAATGCATGTCCAAAAGCTTGATCAGCGTGGAACGCAGCTCCTTGCGGTGCACGACCATATCGATCTGACCATGCTCCAGATTGAACTCCGAGGTCTGGAAATTATCCGGCAGCTTCTGGCGGATGGTCTGCTCAATGACGCGCTTGCCCGCGAACCCGATGTTCGCTCCGGGCTCGGCCAGGATGATGTCCCCCAGCATGGCGAAGCTGGCGGTAACGCCTCCATAAGTCGGATCCGTCAGGAAGGAGATGTACAGTCCGCCCTTCTCGGCCAGCTTGGCCAGCGCCGCGCTGGTCTTGGCCATCTGCATAAGCGACATCAGGCTCTCCTGCATCCGGGCTCCCCCGGAGGTGGAGAACAGGATGAGCGGATAGTTCTTCTGGATGGCCGATTCCACGGCACGTACGATCTTCTCGCCGACGACGGCACCCATGGAGCCTCCGAAAAATTCAAAGGTCATGACGCCGATCACCACAGGAAAGCCTCCGATGGTACCCTCGCCGGTAACGATGGCTTCCTTCAGTCCCGTCTTCTCGACGGCCGCAGCCAGCTTGTCCTTGTAGCCGGGGAATCCCAACGGGTCCTCCGCCGTCATCTCACTGTCATATTCGAACAGCCGGCCCTCATCCAGCACGAGCTGGATTCGCTCGTATGCATTCAGGATGAAGTGGTGGCCGCAGCTCGTGCACACCTTCAGATTCTTTTCCAATTCGATGGAGGTTTGAATCTTCCCGCATTTGCCGCACTTGTTCATAAGCCCTTCGGGAATTTCCCGCTTCGTCTTTTCCGAAGGGATGGTGGCGTATTTTCTTTTCTTCTGAAAGATATCCTTTAACACAGTTACACCTCACCAGGGCTGATATCACCGAAAACCGCAAGCCGGGAGACGATTAAACCGCCGCCTATGTTAGGGTTGGACGGTCTTATTCTCAATAATCGCGTTGGGGCAGAATCGAGTTCAGCACTTCCTGCACATCCTGCAGCTCGCCTTCGGGGACCAGAATCTCATACTGGTTCTTGGTCAAGTTGATGGAACGGACTTGTACGAGAAATCCTTCCTCTGTGAGCTTCGTCTTGATCCGGTCCGCAATCTTCTCGGTCGGAGCAATATAGATTACCGTCCACATGCAATGGGTCCTCCTGGGCGTTTTTCATATGAAAGGATGAAAAACAGTTGTCGAAACACAAGATGCTCATTTTAGGCCATATAATGGATGATATCACAGAGGACCTGTACCCGCAACAGAGTGGACGGCCATTCGGCACCTAATTCCGGACGGTTCTTCCCCGATGGTTAGCTCTCCAAGTACTTGCGCACGTTCTTGTTCTGATGGGCGATCCGGGCGCTGGCGGCCGCCGCCAAGCCGGCGACCAGGTCGTCCAGAAATACGTGGATTCCGTTCTTATCGTCGTTCAGCTGACGGATGATCCCGCTCTTCTCCTTGTCCAGGTAGCCGAAGCTGGTCAGGCCGATCATGCCGTACACATGGATGATGCCGAGGGCCACGGTCTCGTCTACGCCGTAGAGCGGCTCATCCGCCTCCAGAATGGACTGCAGGGGCTCCGGCAGCAGCTTGCGTTCCGCCAGCTGGTCGAGGGCGATGCCGGTGTACAGGGTGAACTGGACTTCCCGCTTCTTCAGCACCTCGCGCACGCTCTCCTCGCATTCCTCCATGGTGAGCTCCGGATTATAGGGCAGCTGGAGCCGATAGACGATCTCCGCAATCTGTGGAATCCGCACGCCGCGCGCTTCCAGGGTTTCGATAATATGGCGTTCCGTCATGACAAAAACCTCCCCTATCCCGATGGAGCCTCCCGCCGGACAAGCTGTCGGGCGGTGAGGCTCTTTAGGATATAAATGTATGCGGGAGGTTTCGGGTTTATTTCACTTTAGCCGAGCCGGGACCGAGAAGCTGCTCGATCCGTTTCAGAAGCTCGGGGTTCGGCTTGACGTTGTATTGCTCGCTCAGGGCAAGTGTGCGCTGGCCCCGCTCATAGAAGAGTACCGTCTGGAGTGGCCCCGGGCTCATCTTCAAGAGCGCCTGGAGGCGGGGCAGCACGCCGGCTTGCTCCTCCTGCTCGCCGATCTTGATGAAGAGGCGCTGCCGGGCCGCGGGCGCCGGGCCTGCAGCAGCGGCCGTGCGGGCCGCAGAGCCGCCGGGAGCCTGGGCCGCGGGCGCCGACGCTGCGGCGGGCCTCCCTGCCGCTGCGGCGGGGCGTGCGCGGCCCTGCGCCGCCGGGGCGCCAGCTGCCGGGCGGCCGGCCTGGCCCGGCCTCGCGCCGCCGGAGGCCCGCTGGGGCTTGGCCCCCGCCGCCGCCTGCCGCCAGCGCACGAAGGGCGCCGGGTCGAAGCCCTCGTGCAGCGGCACCACGTGCTCGGCGAGGAGCTTGGCAGGCTCCTCCTCATCCTGATGCTGCAGCTTGGCCCGGACCAGCACCAAGCTGCCCTTCTCCATGTGGGAGCTATACCGCTTCCAGCTCTCCGGGAAGAGCACCAGCTCCACCCGCTCGATCCGGTCCTCCACCTCGGCGAAGGCCATGGTCTGGCCCTTCTTGGTGGTGATCGTCTTCAGGGCCACCACCCTGCCCGCAGACATCACCTCACTGCCGTCGGGATGCTCCGCCAGCTCGTGGAGCGGGACCGGTTCCAGCGGCGCCAGGAGCTCTTCATAGGCATCCAGCGGATGGCCGGAGAGGTAGAGCCCCAATAACTCCCGCTCCAGCTCCAGCTGCTGGCCCTGAGAGTACGGGCGGATATCCGGGTAGTCGATCCGCCAATTGACCTCCTCCGTGAAGCCGAAGAGGTGCAGCTGGAGGTCCTCCCGCTCCTTCTTCCACTTGAGCGCCGCTTCCACGGTCTCGTCCAGCATGGCCAGGAGCTGGGCCCGGTGCCCCTGCATGGAATCGAATGCTCCGGCCTGGATCAGGGACTCGATGACCCGCTTGTTGCAGACCCGCAGGTCCACCCTGCGGCAGAAGTCCAGCAGATTCTCGAAGGGGCCGCCGTCCGCCCGCTCCTTCATAATGGATTCGATAGCTTGAGTGCCCACGTTCTTGATGGCGGCCAGGCCGAAACGGATCCGGCCCCGGGAGCCCTGCCCCGCCGCATCGGTGCCGGCCTCTTCCGGTTGTCTCTTCACCGGCGTAAACACTACGCCGCTCTCATTCACGTCCGGAGGCAGGACCTCCATTCCCAAGCGGCGGCAGTCGTCCACGTATTCCGCCACTTTCCGGTGGCTGCCCATAACGGCCGTCAGCATGGCGGCCATGAAGGGAACCGGATGGTGGGCCTTCAGATAAGCCGTCTGGAACGCCAGAACACCATAAGCCGTGGCATGAGCCCGGGGGAAGCCGTAGTCCGCGAACCGGACGATCATGTCGTACACCCGGTTGGCGTCCTCCTCCGAATATCCCTGCCGGACGCTGCCTTCGACGAAGTGCTTCCGCTCCCGGTCCAGCACCTCCCGCTTCTTCTTGCTGACGGCGCGCCGCAGCAGGTCTGCCTCGCCCAAGCTGAAGCCCGCCATCCGGGAGGCGATCTGCATGATCTGCTCCTGGTAGACGATGATCCCGTAGGTGTCTCCCAGAATGGGCTCCAGGGAGGGATGCGGATACTCCACCCGGATCGTGCCGTGCTTGCCCGCGATGAATTTCGGGATGAACTCCATGGGACCCGGGCGGTACAGGGCCAGAACGGAGATCATATCCTCGAAATCGGTGGGTTTCAGCTCCTTAAGCACCCGGCGCATGCCGGGCGACTCCAACTGGAACACCCCCGTGGTATCGCCGCGTCCGAGAAGCTCATAGGTCACGGGATCGTTATCCCGCACCCGGCCGAAATCCACCGGAGCTCCCTCCGCCTCCCGGATCCAGCCCTGGGTCCGCTCGATAATGGAGAGAGTCCTAAGACCGAGGAAGTCCATCTTCAGAAGGCCGACGGCCTCCAGATTCTCCATCGTGAACTGGGTCAGGGCCGTCTGCTCCGTTCCTGCCTGCAAAGGCACATACCGAGTTAGCGGCTCCTTCGAGATGACGACGCCGGCGGCATGGGTCGAGGCGTGCCGGGGCATCCCCTCCACCTTGCGGGCCAGCTCCATCAGCTTGGAGACCTTGGCATTCTGCACAGTATGAGCCTTCAGCTCCGGTGACAGCTGCAGCGCTTCCTCCAAGGAGATGCCCAGCTGGTTCGGGATGAGCTTTGCCGTCTTGTCCACGTCCCCGTAGGGCAGGTTCAGCACGCGCCCGACGTCCCGGACCGCCGCCTTGGCCGCCATGGTGCCGAAGGTGATGATCTGAGCCACCCGTTCCTTGCCGTACTTGCGGACCACGTAATCGATGACCTCATCCCGGCGCTCGTCGCTGAAGTCGATATCGATATCGGGCATGCTGACCCGCTCCGGATTCAGGAACCGTTCGAAGAGCAGCTTGTATTGGATGGGGTCCACATCCGTAATACGCAGGGAGTAGGCGACCAGGCTGCCCGCAGAGGAGCCCCGTCCCGGTCCCGTGGCGATGCCGTGCTCATGGGCGAAGCGGATGAAATCCCATACGATCAGGAAGTAATCGGAGTATCCCATCCGCTCGATGACGCGGAGCTCATACGCCAGCCGCTCCTCCACCTGACGGCGGTACTCTTCCTGCCCCCACTCCGGCTTGTTCCCGTACCGCTCCGCCATGCCGGCCCGGCACAGCTCCTCCAGATAGGCAGCTGCATCGAGGCCCTCCGGCAGGGGTGCAAACTCCGGCAGGATGGAGCGTCCGAAATCCAGCTCCAGCGTGCACTTCTCCGCTATCTCCAGGGTGCTCTCCCAAGCCTCCGGGACATAAGCGAACCGTTCCGCCATCTCCTCCGCACTCTTGAAGTACATCTGGTCCGTATGGAACTTCAGCCGCTCCTCGTCCTCCACCGTCTTCCCCGTGCCGATGCAGACGAGAATGTCCTGTACCTCCTGGTCCTCCCGCCGGATATAATGCACGTCGTTGGTGACCACCGTCCGGATGCCGGTTTCCCGGGCCAGCTGGAGAATACCCGGGTTCACCTTCTTCTGCTCCAAGAGGCCGTGATCCTGAAGCTCCAGGTAATAATCGGGACCGAACAGCTCCTTGTAGCGCAGTGCGATGCGCTTCGCGTCCTCGTACCGATCCTGCAGGAGCGCTTGAGAGATCTCTCCGCCCAGGCAGGAGCTCAAACAGACGAGTCCCTCCGCATGAGCCGCCAGCAGGGTGAAATCGATCCGGGGCTTATAGTGGAAGCCGCGCAGATGGGCTTGAGAGACCAGTTCCATCAGATTGCGGTAGCCTACTTCATTCTTCGCCAGCAGAATCAAGTGATAGATCCGCTGCTCCTGGCGAGACAGCTTGTCGGCCATGGAGCCCGCGGTGATATAGACCTCGCAGCCCAGGATCGGCTTGACGCCGTGCTTCACGCAGGCTTTGTAGAACGGCACTGCGCCGTACATGACCCCGTGATCCGTGAGCGCCAACGCAGGCATCCCCAGCCGCGCCGCCTCGGACGCCAGCTCTTCGATCCGCGCCGCTCCGTCCAACAGACTGTATTCACTGTGCACATGCAAATGGACAAAACCGCCCACGGCTCATTCCTCCTCATTCTTCCGTTTCTCCCGAGCCGACCGTATCATCTCCCCTCATCTTACCACATCGCGCCCCTGGATGCGAACATTTGATCCGTTTTCGGCAGATTCCGCCATTTGGTTCCCGTCACCCGGCGGCTTGACCTTCATCACCGGGTCTAACCCTTTCGGGACGGGCATAGATTGGTACTGCGGGACAACCCGACACGCAAGGCCAACCGTCTACTAGGGGGATTTCCCATGGAGCTGTTTCTGTGGAAGCTGTGGCTGAACTTCTTCGTCGCCTTCGGCATTGTCATGGGCGGCTGTCTCTTGTCGGGCATCTGCTCGGTGCTGCTCCTGAAGCCGCCATCAAGCACCATGATGTCCATCGCCGACAACATCAAGGTCTGGGCTATGGTCGCAGCTGTCGGAGGCACCATCGACCCTTTCCGGGTCATCGAGACCAACTTCGCCGAGGGATATCTCTCCCCGGCTCTGAAACAGATTCTCTTCTTTGCCGGCGCTTTCGCGGGTGCCCAAGTAGGTTATGATCTCATCAAGATGATCTGCAAAGGCGGCGTGCAATAATGCGCATCCCTTCCTTCGAACGGTACAAGGGCTGGATGTCCGGCTTCGGCATCTTCATCGCGGGAGGCATTGTGGGCGCGGCCGTGTTCTTAAGCGTCTTCCAGCAGAATATGTCCATCCTTCACCAGAAGGTAGGAGCCTTGACCAACCAGAACAAGACCTTGGCGGACAGCCTCGAGAGCCTGAACAAATACAAGAAGAACCAGCAGTACATCGGCAAGGTGGATGTGATTGTAGAGGTCGACGCCAAAAACTCCGCCGCCACCGACGTGAATGTCCTGAACGAGCTGAAGAGCCGGGTCTACAACGACATCAAGAAGGTCAGCGGGATTTCGGTCAGCGCCGTGAAGGAGGCGCCGGAGCATTTTTACGACCATGTGGACAAGAAGCTGTACCGGGGGGTCTTCGAGAAGGATTACGTGGTGACGGTCCGGAAGCTGATGGTCATCCAGACGGACTTCGTGCTCTATATTTCGTACGGGGAATATAATCCCGCTCCGAATTGATTTTTCCTTCCGGAATCGGTACGCTAAGGACAAGACGGTTCACGGAGGAGATCCAACCCCTATGCAATGGTTCCAACTGCTCTTCATCACCCTTATCCTTATTGCTCTGGCCGGCTCGGTCTTCTACAGCTTCCGTTACCGCCGGCAGCGGGATCCCGCCGCCAAGGGGCTGTCCGCCGCCAAGATGAACATCAGCATGGGAGCCCTGCTGCTCCTGCTGGCCTTGATGCAGGCCACCCTGTTCGAGATGAGCACGCTGCGTCTGGTCATGGCCACCCTGTTCGCCTTGATCGGCCTGTTCAATCTGTTCGCGGGCTTCAAGAACCGCTCCTACTACAGGACGCTGGGCAAGTAATCCTGCTGATTACACGCTCCCATTCCCCCCAAAAAAAGCCTTTCCCCCTCCAGCCGAATTGTCGGCCGGGAGACGGGAAAGGCTTTTTGTTCCGCCGTCGCCGGCGGCGGGTCTTAGGAGTCGAATACCTGAGCCGTCAGCATGGCCTTGGCCACCATCTTGCCGTTGTGATACACCTCCACGTCCACCTTGCCGAACTTACGGCTGATCTCGATGATCCGGGGACGCAGCTCGATCTCGCTCTCGATCTGGACGGGATGCAGGAAGTAGGTGGACATGTTGTCGATGACCATGTCGCCCTTCTTGTTCTCCTGCACGGCGCGGACGGCCGAATGTTTCATCATGGTGGTCAGCACGCCGGCGGATACGGAGCCCAGATGGTTCGTCATCTGCGGCGTCACGGTGCCCCGGAATACGAGGGCCCCCTCCGGAGACCGGTGCTCCTCGAAGCTGGCCCAGATCAGATCCTCGAAGGTCTCCCCAACCTGCGGCTGGCGCTGGATATACTGCATGACCTTCAGAACGTCCTTCCGGCTTATGACGCCGATCAGCTTGCGGTTGGAGTCGATGACCGGCAGGAGCTCGATGCCCTCCCAGACCATCAAGTGGGCTGCGGAAGCCAAGGAGGTCTGCAGGTGGACGGTCAGCGGATTGCGGGTCATGATCTTGTCCACGGTCTGCTCCGGATGGGCGCCCAGCATATCCTTGGAGGTCACCACCCCGACCACCCGGTTCCACTCGTCCACGACGGGGAAACGGCTGTGGCCGGAGTCCTCGATAAGCTGCTTCATCTCCCCAGCGGTGTGGGAGCCCTTCAGCGTGGAGACCTGTCCCCTCGCAGGGAGAATATCCTCGACGAGCATGATCTTCTTCTTGATCAGACGGTCGTCAATGGCCCGGTTGATCATGGAGGCTACCGTGAAGGTGTCGTAGCTGCTGGAGATGATGGGCAGGCCCATCTTGTTGGCCAGAAGCTTCACCTCGTCCGAGGTGTCGAAGCCGCCGGTGATCAGCACAGCCGCTCCCAGCTGGAGGGCGAAGATGTGAGCCTTCTCCCGGTTGCCGACGATCAGCAGGTTGCCTTCCTCGATATAGCGGATCATGGCCTCTTCCTGCATGGCGCCGATCACGAATTTGTTCAAGGTCTTCTCGAGGCCCTGGGCGCCGCCCAACACGATCCCGTCCACGATGTTGACCACCTCGGAGAACGTCAGCTTGTCGATGTTGTTGCGCTGCTTCTTCTCGACGCGGACGGTCCCGATCCGTTCCTTCGTGCTGACCAAGCCCTGGTTCTCCGCCTCCTTGATGGCACGGTAGGCGGTTCCCTCGCTGACCTCCATATCCTTGGCGATCTTGCGAACCGATATTTTGCTGCCGACCTTGAGTCCTTCGATATGGCGAAGGATCTGCTCGTGCTTCGTCAGCGAATCCTCTTGGATCATATTGGACATCTGTTACACCTCAGGTCCTATAATCTGTATCACACTGTTATTGTTCATTATAGTATAAGACCGTGCGCCGCACAATGAAAAAACGCAACCGGCCCCAAAAACAAAAGCCGCCGGCCCAGTCCTTCTCCTTACGGAAGAGGACCGGTATTCCGGCGGCTTTCGAGCTGATACAGGCGGCGGAGAGAGGAACGGACGACCCCTTCAGTGGGTCTTGCCGACCCGGATCCGGGACATCATCCGCCGCTCGGCCTGCCAGCCTCGCATCCGCTTGACCTGGCGCAGACGCTCCCGCTCCTCTGCATCCACCCCCAGCACATGGTGGAGATTCGCAGAGATGACCAAGAGCGCGAAGCAGATCCATACGGCGGAGAAGACCGTTTCGGACGTCAAGCCTCCCCCTGTGCCCAGGCGAGGGACGGCATAGCCCAGCATACCCAGGGCCAGTCCGGTGTAGAGAATATTTTTCCAACGCTTCATTGTACATCCGCTCCTTCCGGAAGGCTTGTTTACAGGCTTAGCACCCTACAGCCTATGCGGACGGGCAGACGTTTATGAATGGAACGCTTCCTTATGACTGCCAGATTAGGAACAGACTCTGGAGGAGGCCGATCATCCCGCCGAGGAGCACGCCTAGCCAGGTGATGGCCCGGAACTCCTTGCCGGATACGGAGAGGATGATGTTCTCCACCAGCTCGATGGGGAACTTGCGGACCTCCTCCTCCACCAGCAGGGGGAGCTGCACGGCTTCCACCAATCGCGGCATGTGCCGGACCAGCTGGTCCAGGAGCATGCCGGACGCAAGGGGAATCCGCTCCTGCAGCCAGCCTCTCCGGGGCTCCAGCAGCCCGCGGAGGGTCTGGTGGCGGAGCTTCTCCCAGCCGTAGCGGCGCAAGCCCGCCACCGCTTGGCCTGCCTGCTCCTCCAACCACTCCAGAGGCTCTGCGTCTGCCCTTGCCAAGCGGACCGCATCCTCCAAGCTCGTCTCCTCGAGGCGGATCAGCCGTTCTTGAATGAAGCGGTACGCGAAGCCGATCATCGCCGGCGATTCCAGCTGCTCCAGCAAGGCGGCCTTGACCCTGCCGGTCACCTTGTCCGCATCCATGAACATACTGGCCAGCGAGCCCAGGAAGCCGCCCGCCTGCTCCATGAAGGAGGAGGTGATCTGGCGCAGCATCCGCTCCCCGCGCAGAGACTCCAGCTCCTTGCGGAGCTCCTCGATCAGCTTCACCACCGCCTGCTCGGTGAGCGTGTTGCGCCGCTCCTCGCTCCATCCCGGAACAAGTCCGCCCAGTCGGCGTTCCGCCCAGCCCTCGTCCGTCCACATCAGGCGGAGCTGTCCCCTGGTCCACCCGGAGGCCTGAAGGGCCAGCCCGTCCAGCCGCCGCTCCAGCTCTTCGCGGGACCAGATGCGAAGCAGGAGCTCTTCTACAGTGTCCTCCCGGCTCATCCAGCCGTCGAGCACATGAGCCAGCCGCTCCTCCATCCGTTGGCGGAATGCCGGCTTCGACAGGAGGCCCCGAAGTCCCTCCGCCGTCACCAGATGATCCGCCACTACCTTCCCCAAGGAACGTCCGATCTCGTCCTTCCGTTTGGGAATGAGTCCGGGGGTGAACGGAACGCGGAAGCGCCCGATTCTTTTTTCCTCCCGAGGGTGAAACAGCATCTTAATCGCATAGTGGTTCGTAATGCCGCCGACGAAGCCGGCGACCGTCACATTGATCAGGATCGTTAGGACCGGATTCATATCACTCACGCTCCTTCTTGTCGTTACAGGGAAATGACTCCTCTGGATCCTTCGATTCACGGGCAGCTATCGGCACCGTGTAGGGCCCGTACCCTTAAATTTGCGGGTAAGCCAGCCGATTCCGAATCACCAAGGGATATATGTCCTCATATGATGGAGTAGTTCACGTTTCTACGATCAACACCGCCAGGTGCCGGGAAGGAGACCGTAGCATGGCCAAAATCAAACTGCCGGTCTATATCACAAGCGGCAGCCACCCGGAGGACCAGACCGTAGCCCTCGGCGAGGGTCTGATCAAAAAATGGAAAGTGCCCTCCCAGCAAACTGTCACTCTGCGTTTCGGTTCCGTTCGCAAGGAAGTCCGGATAGTTCCCTCCGGCTCAGCATCCATTCGAATGTCCGAACCTCTGGCCTCGCGCTTGGGGCTGCATCATGGCGTACACCTCACCGCAGCCTATCGGCCCTCCACGAAGACGCTCGTGCTGGGACCGCTGATCGGGGTCTTGGTTAGCCGTGTCTACAGCGGACTGCCCGACCGGCCCTTCGGGGCCATGACACCCTTCTGCAGAGAGCTGACGGATGCCTGTGAGCTGTACGGAGGATTCGTGTATTTCTTCACGCCGGAGGACCTCTCCGCCGGAACGTCAAGCGTGCCGGGATGGGTGTTCCACGGCCGTTGGACCAAGCGGACCATGCCCGCACCGGATGTCCTCTACAACCGGCTGACCTCGCGAAAGCTGGAGAACAAACCCATCGTACAGCATTTCATGCGAGATGTAAAATCCCGTTACAACGCCGTCGTCTTCAACGAAAGGTACCTGAACAAGACGGATGTGTTCCAGGCGCTGCGCAACGAGAGCGCCCTGTCCGGTCTGCTCCCGGAGTCGTATCTGTTCAAGAACTTTGCCATGCTGAAGTCCATGTGTAACAAGTATCAGAATGTCTTCCTGAAGCCCGTAACCGGCAGTCTCGGCAAAGGGATCATCCGCATCACCCGGCCGGCCGAAGGGGGATACCAAGTCTCTTACACCAGCCTGGGCGGAGTCCGCAAGATCAACTACTCCACCCTGACCCAGCTGTTCTCCTCGATCTCCTCCCAGATGAAGGCGAAGCGCTACCAGATCCAGCAGGGTCTGAAGCTGATGGAGGTCGGCGGACGCCCCGTGGACTTCCGAGCGCTGGTCCAGCGCAATCAGCAGGGCCAGTGGGCCATTACGTCGGTCATGGCGAGGATCGCCGCCAACAACACTTTCGTCTCCAACTTGGCCCGGGGCGGTACCCTGAGCACCGTCTCCGAAGCCGTCGCCAAGTCCAATCTTCCGCCGAGCAGCCGCTCCTCGGTAGGGCCTCGGCTCCGGAACGCGGCGGTCAACATCGCCAAAGGCATCGAAAACCAGATGGAAGGACATTTCGCCGAGCTGGGCGTGGATCTTGCTGTGGATTCGGGAGGCCGGGTGTGGCTCTTGGAGGTCAACTCCAAGCCGTCGAAGGACGACAATACGCCCAACGGGGACGGCAAGATCCGCCCTTCCGTCAAGCAGCTGGTCCACTATTCCCAATACGCGGCGGGATTAAGGTGACCCTATGGCCTCGAATCCGGTCGAACCCTTTCTTGGCATTATGACCCACGATATCGATGGGATTCCGCCCTTCGGCGAAGCCCCCTTCTGTGCCCGCTTGTGCCGGTTAGGGCGGGGCCTCGGGCTTCAAGTCTATGTCTTCTCCCCGCTCTGGGTGGATCCGGAGCGTATGCAGGTCCGCGGCTTCACGATTAGCCGGAACGGAATCGGCTGGGAGGAAGGGATCTTCCCCCTTCCCGACTTGATCTATGACCGCTCCTTCTTCGTGAACCGGAGCGATTATCTCCGCCACAAGGCGGCCGTCCGGCGGCTTCAACAGCTGAAGGCGACTCCCTGTCTGGGGCATGGGCTGAAGAGCAAATGGGAGGCTCTCGTCTACCTGGGACGGGATCCCGAGCTTCGGCCTTATTTGCCGAAGACAGTGAAGCTGGCGAGGCCCGGCCTGCCCGCCGAATGGCTCCGAACCGCCGAGCGGGTGTTCCTGAAGCCGCTCTCGGGCTCCCAAGGCAAGGGAGCCGCCATGGCCGAGCGGCTCCCGTCCGGCTATCGGGTCCGGGCCAGGGACTCTACGAACCGGTCCATCGAGCGGACCTTCCGCGATTCCGCAGGCCTGACCGCATGGATTCGATCCTTCACCGGCAATCGGAAGTATCTGCTCCAGCAATATCTGGAGCTTCAATCCGGCGATGGCACGGCCTGGGACGTCCGCTCCCTCGTCCAGAAGAACGGGCAGGGCTTGTGGGAGCTGACCGGCATGGCCGTGCGCCTGGGCGGCACCGGCAGCATCACCTCCAACCTCCACGGTGGCGGGGATGCCTTCGAGGTGCTGCCGTTCCTCGAGCGCCAGTTCGGTTCGGACCGGGCCGCCGACATCGCCGGCAAGCTCCGCTTTCTGTCGGAGCGCATCCCCCCGGCGCTGGAAGCCTCTAACGGGAGGATGGCGGAGCTCGGAATCGATCTTGGCGTGGACCGGAACGGCCGGGTCTGGATCATCGAGGTGAACACCAAGCCCGGCAGGTCCGTGTTCCACCGCCTCCAGCAGCGCCAGGAGAGCTACCGTGCCGCACTCCATCCCGTAGCGTATGCGAAGCATCTGCTGCGGGCCGGCTCCGGTGCGGCAGCTTATCCCCAGACAGAGCCTTATTCACGCCCCCTCTCCCGTTGACGCATTTCGAAGACTATTTGCTCTACCGCGTGACGAGGTCACGCTTCCCTCGTCCGCAAAACTCCGTTGATGCTTTCGATGCCAGTTTTGCTCCACCGCGTGACGAGGTCACGCTTCCCTCGTCCGCAAAACTCCGTTGATGCTTTCGATGCCAGTT